>DAIRVP010000045.1:0-32908 GCA_036802765.1 Candidatus Rokuibacteriota bacterium | reverse complement strand
CGCGCTGACCGCCCAGCGTGAGGCGCTTACGGAACATCATCATGGTTCTGCCCCCTTCAAAGATGGTTCGCGCGTCCGCGCGTCGTGCGTCTCTGACAGCCGATACGAAGTGCAGAGTCGATGCCAGACCTGAGGACTGAACGACGTACGTAATGATGCGGGCTTACGAAACACCGGGCTTGCGAGGGCAGCCAGTTAATGGCCGGCCGATGCCAAAAAACGTCAGTCGCTCATGGCCGCTGTTCGGAGAAGCCTTAAAGCAGAAGGGGAGGCGGATATCGCCTCCCCGATGTCTGCGGAGCCCGATCACGAAGCGCTAGGGAAGCGAGACGGTAGTTGCGTCGCCGCTCGCCGAGATCGTAAAGACACCCGTGGTTGTGTCCGACGTCAACGCGTACGCGCTCCAGCCCGACGGCGGCGCGGGAACCGTGGACATGAACGGGCCGGCCACTTGGTTCTGGCCGTTGGTTACCTGCGTGGTGAGCTGGGTCAGCGCGGTGGCGATGATGCCCATATGAGCGCCGTAGATCGCGACGGCCGAGGCGAGCGCGCGCGCGTCGGCCTGCGCTTTGGCGATACGAGCGCGCTGCTGCACGTTGGCGTACAGCGGCACTGCGATCGCCGCGAGGATGCCGATGATCGCGACCACGATGAGAAGCTCGATCAGCGTGAAGCCCCGTTGACCACCCCAGGCGGCGCGCTTCCTGTACCAAAACTTAGCCATTTACCCCTCCGGCAGAGTTGGTTGCGAGACCGCAAGGACTGGAGCAGGACTTATGCCGGACCTGGGAGACGGTCAACGCCAACGAAACTGATTATTTAACGCGACCGCGGTGAGTCAGGCCGACACGCCGCTTGGGCGTAGTGCCCATCGGAGCTGGCTATGGCGTGCCGTTAACTCTGCGGCGGCGGTTTCGGTGCGCCCCGGCCGGGACGCAAGCCGTGCTTCTGCAGCTTGTACCGGAACTGTCTGAACGACAGGCCGAGCAGCTCGGCGGCACGAACCTGCAGCCAGCCAGAGCGCTCGAGGGCCAGCCGGATGTAGCGGTTCTCGATGCGCGCGAGTGTGTCCTCGAGGTCCATTCCCGCGGGCGGGATCTCGACACTGAGCGCCTGCTCATCGCGCGGCGCACGCAGGTGAGGCGGCAGCGACTCGGGAGACAGCAGCTCACCGTTGCCGAGCACGATGGCCCGCTCGACGACGTTTTCCAGTTCTCGAATATTTCCGGGCCAGTGATAGCGCTCGAGGATCGCGAGCGACTCGGGTGAAATGGCGTGCAGGCTTCTGCCGGCATCCTTCGTGAAGCGAGCGACGAAGTGCGCGACGAGCAGCGGAATATCCTCGATCCTCTCGCGTAGCGGCGGCATGTGGATGGGGATGACGTTGAGCCGGTAATAGAGATCTTCTCGCAGCACGCCGTCGGCGACGGCCTTCGTCAGGTCGCGATTCGACGCCGCGATCAATCGTACGTCGATTTTGATGTCGCGCGTGTCGCCGACGCGGCGAATCTCGCGCTCCTGCGTTGCCCGAAGCAGCTTCACCTGCACGGTCTGTGGGATCTCCGTGATCTCGTCCAAAAACAGGGTGCCGCCGTCGGCCGCCGGGAACAAACCCTCCGTGTTGGCGACCGCGCCTGTGAACGCGCCCTTGACGTGACCGAACAGCTCCGACTCCATCAAAGTTTCCGGGATCGCTCCGCAGTTGACCGACACGAATGGCCCCGCCCGCCGGGCGGACTCCAGATGCACCGCCCTGGCGACGAGCTCCTTACCCGTTCCGCTCTCACCCGTGATCATCACGGTGGAGCCGCTGTCCGCCGTCTTCCGGATGGTTTCGAAGACCTCGAGAATTCGTGGGCTCTTGCCGATGAAGCCCTCGAAGCCGTGCTCTCGACGCAGCTGACGCTTGAGCTCGCGGTTCTCGTCCTGGAGTCGCTTGCGCTCCAGCGCATTCGCGATGGTGAGACGCAGCTCGTCGAGCTTAAACGGCTTGGTGACGTAGTCATACGCGCCGAGTTTCATCGCCTCCACCGCCGTCTCCGTCGACGCGAACGCGGTCACCACCAGCACGACGGTCCGCGGTGAATGCTCCTTCGCCGCACGCAGGACAGCGAGACCATCGACTTTGCGCATGCGGAGGTCCGTGATAACGAGATCGAACGCCTCGTTCTTGAGAGCGTCCACCGCCGCTTCGCCGCCCTCGGCGAGCGTGACGTCGTAACCGACCTGCTTCAGCATGATGCCAAGCAGCTCGCGCATGCTCTGTTCGTCGTCCACCACGAGGACACGGGTTTCAGCCATTGGTCGCAGGGAAGCTCAGAGTGAAGACGCTGCCGGCGCCCATCGCCGATTCCACGGAGACATCGCCGCCGTGGTCTTGCATGACCCGGTACACGAGGGCCAGACCGATGCCAGTGCCGTCGGACTTCGTGGAGAAAAACGGCTCGAAGATGTGCGCGAGATTCTCTTGCGCGATGCCTTCGCCGGTGTCCGAGACGCGCACCGCGAGGCGTCCGCCGACCGTCTCGGCAGTGACCGTCAATTCTCCACCATTCGGCATCGCTTGCACTGCGTTGAGGCACAGATTCCAGACGGCCTGCCGGAACTGCTGCGGATCGATGACCCAATCCAGCGTCGGCGGAAATTCGCGCATGACCTTCAGTGTCCCGGGATCCGCACGATGCTCGAGGAGCACGAGAACCTCGTCGATGGATTCGATGACGTTCGTGCGCGCGCGGGCCAGGGGCGCTGGGCGGGCGTACTCGAGGAAATCGCGCAAGATCTCGTTGAGCCGGGCCGATTCTTTCAAGATGATCTGCGCCAGCCGCTGCCGCACTTCTCCCGCCGTGCCGTTGCTCGCCAGGACCTCGATGGCTCCGGTGAGGGAGGCGAGCGGGTTACGAATTTCGTGCGCGATGTTCGCGGACATGCGCCCAAGCGTGGCCAGCCGATCGGCCTGCCTTAGCCGCTCTTCCATCACGCGGATCGTCGTCAGATCCTCACACGCGCAGATCAGGCCGAGCCGTTCGGGAGTGCTGGCGGCGCCCCGCACGATCGACGGCGGCGTCTCGACTGCGGCGAGCGTCCAAAATGTCAGCCGCACAGGGACGCTTCCCGCACCGGGGCGGGACAGCGCTGCTTCGTGTCGGCTCGACGCTCCCGGCCCGCCCGCCAATTCCGCTTCGACATCGCGCAGCGAGACGAGATCGCCGAAGACCTCCTGCCACGGTCGGCCGACCGCGGCCGTCGCGTGGACCCCGGTGATCGTCGCCGCAGCGCGGTTGAACGTCGTGATCGTGTGCGAGCGATCGAGAGCAATGAGCCCGGTGCCCACCGATTCGAAGACGAGATCCTTGATGGCGCGCAGATCTCGCAGCGTCCGACTTTGGATCTGGAAGCGCTCGGCAAGGCCACCCGCCACGATCGCGACGACGAGGAACGTCCCCGTGTTGGCGAACATCGTGAGGATTTCCAGCGCCGTCGTTTCCTCCGGTGCCTCAAAGAGAGATGTCAGCGGAAAGACGGTGCGGCCGAAGACCAGGGCCGTGTAGAGCGCTGACGCGATCGCGGCGATCGTCAGTCCGCCCGTACGAGAGAGCGTGACGCACGAGGCCGTCACCAGCATCACGTACAGGAAGGTGAAGATCGAGCGCGCGCCGCCGGTGGCGGCGACGACAGCCGTGACAAGCGCGACGTCGAGCAGGGCGACGAGCCACGCGAGGCGTCTCGGATGGGCCAGGGGGGGCCCGAGGAGGAGCCCGCCGGACGAGACGACCACCGTAAGCAGGGACATCACGAGGACGCCGTGGTTGATGCCCGGCATCATCGCGTCGGGCAGGACCGTCCCGAGCGGAAGCAGCAAGCCGGCGACGCCGAGGCGCGCCCAGAACACGCCGCGTAGTAACCGCTCGCCGTCGACGAACGTCATCGAACGGTCACGCGGTCACTTGACGAGCGTCACCATCTTGAAGATGGGGAGGTACATCGCGACGACGATGCCGCCGACGACCACGCCGAGGAATACGATCATCATCGGCTCGAGCAGCGACGTGAGAGCACTGACCGCCGCGTCGACCTCATCGTCGTAGAAGTCGGCGATCTTGCCGAGCATGGCGTCGAGTGCGCCCGTGTTCTCTCCGACCGAGATCATGTGCACCACCATCGGCGGGAACACCGGCGTTGCTTTGAGCGGTTCGGCGAGCGTGCCACCCGCGGTCACATGCTGCCGGGCCTGCATGACGGCTTTTTCGACCACGCGGTTGCCCGCGGAGCGCGCAGTGATCAGCAGGCCCTCCAGAATGGGAACACCCGAGGAGATCAGCGTGCCGAGCGTTCGCGTGAAACGCGCGACGGCCACCTTCCGGATGAGCATGCCGATGACCGGGACCTTCAACGCGAAGGTGTCGATCACCATGCTGCCGTTGTCGGTGTTGTAGTACCGCTTGAGGGCCCATATCGCGGCGGCCACGCCGGCGATCATGAAGATGATGTATTTCCGGGTCATGTCGGACATCCACATGACGATCTTCGTCGGCAATGGCAGTTCCGCCCCCATGTTCCTGAACATGTTCGCGAAGGTCGGCAGCACGAAGATCATCATGAAGATGATGACGAGGCAGGCCACGCCGATGATCGTGATCGGATAGACCATCGCGCTCTTGACCTTGCCCTTGAGCTTCGCCGCCTTCTCGATGTAGCCGGACAAGCGCTGGAGCACGACGTCGAGCACACCGCCCGACTCGCCGACGGCCAGCATGTTGGTGAACAGATGGTCAAACGTCTTGGGGTATTTGCCGAACGATTCCGCGAGTGTCGCGCCACCCTGGACGTCGACGGCGATGCGGGCTGTCACGTCGCGCAGCGTCTTCGAATCATTCTGCTCCGAGAGGATCTGCAGGCATTGCGCGATGGGCAGGCCGGCATCGACCATCGTCGAGAACTGTCGCGTATAGATCGCGAGATCCTTGTCCCGGACGCTTCCACCGAACTTCTTCGGCGTCGCAGCAGCGACCGCCTTGACGGCCTTTTCCTGCACGGAGGTCGCGATGACGCCCTTGGCGCGTAGGGCGGCGACGGCGGCGGGGCGGCTCTCCGCTTCGATGTCGCCTGTGACGGCGCTACCACCGGCGCGCCCCTTGTACGCGAACACAGCCATACACGTCCTCCCGCTAAGACAGCGTGACTCGGAGGATCTCCTCGACCGTCGTGGTCCCCTCGATCACCTTCATCAATCCGGCTTGCCGAAGGGTCTTCATACCGTCCCTTTGGGCCTGTTCACGGATCTCTGCTGTTGCTGCATTCTTCAGAATCATGTCACGAAGTGGCTCGGTGACGGGCATCACTTCATAGATGGCCACGCGACCCTTCATTCCCGTGAAGTTGCACGTCGCGCAGCCTTTGCCGCGGTAGAACGTCACGTTCGTCAGTCCCTGGGGTGTGTGCCCATAGGGAACCAACTCCTCTTCGCTCCCCGCCACCGGTTGCCGGCAGTCTTTACAGATCCGCCGGCCCAAGCGCTGGGCGAGGATGAGCAGGAGCGCGGAGGACAGCAAGAATGGTTGGATGCCCATGTCGAACAGCCGCGCGACCGTCGACGGACAGTCGTTCGTGTGCAGCGTCGTGAACACGAGATGGCCCGTCAGGGCGGCGCGGATCGAGATCTGGGCCGTTTCGAGGTCTCGCGTCTCGCCCACGAGAATGACGTCGGGATCCTGTCGCAAGAAAGAACGGAGGACGGAGGCGAATGAGCGGCCGACGCCCTCGTTCACCTGCACCTGGTTGACGCCTTTGAGGTTGTACTCGACCGGATCCTCGGCCGTCATGATGTTGTGCTCGGGGGAATTGATGGTCGAGATCGCCGAGTACAGCGTGGTCGTTTTTCCGGAGCCGGTCGGTCCCGTGATCAGCACCATGCCGTACGGCTGATGGATCGCGTGATTGAACTTCTCGTAACTCCACGGGTCGAATCCGAGCTTCGTGAGATCGAGCTGCAGCGAATCTTTGTCGAGGATTCGGAGCACCGCCTTCTCGCCGAAAATCGTCGGCAGGATCGACACGCGAAAGTCGATCTCTCTGTTGCTGAAGCGAAGCTTGATCCGCCCGTCCTGCGGCACACGCCGCTCCGAAATGTCCAGGTTCGACATGATCTTCAGCCGCGAGATGATGGCGGGCTCGAGCCGCTTGGGCGGCGACAGCATCTCGTGCAGCACGCCGTCGATGCGGAAGCGAATGCGGAAGTGCTTCTCGTAGGGCTCCCAGTGCAAGTCTGAAGCGCCCTTGCGGATCGCGTCGACGAGAACCATGTTCACGAGCTTCACGACGGGCGCCTCGTCCGCGGATTCTTTGAGCTCGAAGACGTCGACACCGGTCGATTCCGCTTCGCCCTCGAGCAACTCGACGTTGGCGTCAGCGGTGATCTCCGTCAGCATCTCGCTCATCGCTGACTGTTGCCCCGCCTCGTAGGCCTTCTCGATCGCGGCCCGGATCGCCGCCTGTGGCGCGACGACCGGAAGAATCTGCAGGCTCGTCATGAACGCGACGTCGTCGAGGGCGAATACGTTCGTCGGATCCGCCATCGCCAAGGTCAGGGTGCCGCCAATCCGCTTGATCGGAAGCACCTCGTATTTGCGAGCGATCGGCGCGGGCACCAGACGCAACGTTTCCGAGTCGACGTCGACGTTGTTCAGCGTGATGGACGGGATGCCGTATTGTCGTGACAGAAACCCGATGAGCTGTTCTTCGGTGATGAAGCCGAGGCGAGCGAGGATGGAGCCGAGCTTCTCGGTCTTGCCCTTTTGTTCGGAGAGCGCCTGCTTGAGCTGATCCTCGGTGATGAGGCGTTCAGCCACCAGGAGGTCCCCGAGGCGACGCGTCTGGGGCTGACCGAGTTTTGCGTGCGCCATCTAATTTTTCTACTGTATTCCACCTACCCGCTTCAATGTGTCACTAAAGGCTCGGTACGCATCGTCGAGGTAGAGGACGAAAAGAACCCGCTTCAACGCGGTCTTACCCGTTTTGAGGTGTGTGGCCACGGCGGGGATCATCGCCTCCGCGGCAGCCGCCGGCGCCACATGGCCGACGCCCGTTCCGAGGGCGGGCAGCGCGATCGAGGTCAACCGGTGTTTGTCGGCCACGGCAAGGACGGCTCGGGTGGCGCGTCCGACGATGTCGGCATCCGTCTTCAGATCGGGCCCCATCACGACGGCGTGGATGACGTGAGTCGCCTGCAGATTCCCTCCCGGGGTCAGCACGGCTTCGCCGACCTCGACCGGGCCCTGGCGCATCGCCTCCTCCTCAATGATGACGCCGCCTTTGCGCTTGATCGCCGCCGCGACGCCCGTCGTCATCGTGAGCCCGGTATTGGCCGGATTCACCAGCGCGTCGACCTCACGATCGGTGATGTCACCACGCTCGACGGAGATCGACGCGTTGCCGATCTTCGCCTTCATCGTCCGCGCTCCTGCGCCTTCGCCGCCTCCCATGACCGCTCGAGCTCAGCCTGCGACACACTCGCGACGGCCTTGCCCTGAGCAGACAGGTCTGCCTCCATGCTGGTGAATCGGCGCCGAAACTTCTCGATCGCGCCCTGCATCGCCTCTTCCGCGTCAATGGACGCGAGGCGCGCCACGTTGACGATCGAGAACAGGACGTCGCCGAGCTCATCCTGCAGCCGCTCCCTATCATCGGCATCGAGCGCGGCCGCTGCTTCCCGACATTCTTCCTCGACCTTGCTCCAGGCTGCCCGCGCATCCGGCCAATCGAAGTTCACGCGCGAAGCCTTGGAGGTCATTCGCTGAGCGCGGAGCAGTGAGGGCAGTGATCGAGGCACCCCGTCGATGATCGATCGTTTTCGGCCGGCCTCGTGTGCCTCACGCTGCTTGATCGTCTCCCACTGCGTCAACGCCTCGCTGGCAGTCCCGACACTCGCCTCGCCAAAAACGTGGGGATGCCGGCTGACCATCTTGTCGGCGAGACGCACCAGGACAGTGGCCATATCGAACTCACCGCGTTCGGAGGCGATCTGCGCGTGAAAGACGACCTGGAACAGGAGGTCGCCGAGCTCCTCCTGCAGCGACGACGCATCAGAAGACTCGATGGCCTCGAGGACTTCGTAGGCTTCTTCGACAAGGAAGGGTTTCAAGGATACCCGCGTCTGCTCGCGATCCCACGGGCACCCGCCCGGTTCCCGGAGCCGTCTCATGATCTCGAGGAGCCGTTCGAACTGAGCGCCGGGCGACTGGGTCATGATCGGTTCCTGAGCGTAAGCGATTATACAGCAGGGGTTTGCGCGTGTGCTAGGCTCGGCCCTGTGGCGGAGGCACCAGACGAAGGATTCCGGGTGACGGACCGCCGACGGCGGGACACCATCAACACTCCATCACCCCCGAGCGACCCCCTGATGCCTCACCCTCCGTCCACCTCGTCATCGTCCGCACCCGACTCGGGGCCAGGGCCGGAGCGTAGTCTCGTTGGACTGTTCATGATGCTTGCCACCGAAGCCCTCATCGCGCTCGGTGAGGCGCCCGACCCGATGACCGGACAGCAGCAGCGTGAGCTCGCCCATGCCTCAGACGTCATCGATGTCCTGTCGTTGTTGCGTGACAAGACGGAAGGACATCGCAGCGCTGATGAGACCGGCACGCTCGACGATCTAATTTACGACCTCCAGCTCAGGTACGTGAAGGCGGTGAAGTCGCCTGCTGGATGATCACGCGGCCGCGCTCGATTCGTACCGTCTGTACCTCGGGCGGCAGCGCAATCCGCATCAGTCGTAGGCTCGAGGGTTCGAATAACAGGCGCAACACGAAGGCGGGTACGCGCTGACGTCCGATCAGTAGGCGTCGCGGCTCCAGGCGCAGCACAGGTCGCCGCTCGCTCGACGTCGCCGCGCGCGCAGCAATGCTCAGCCAGACCGGCCGCGCGAGCCACCACCTCGGGAGGATGTCGGCGAGAGCCGCGACCGGGGACTCGCGCACGAGGCGGCCAAGCGCTACGGTGCCGATGATCTCAAGCGTGTCATTGTCGCGGAGCCTGATGACGGGCTCCCCAACCGGAAGCTCCGCCGGATCGAGATGCCGGGAGACAAACGCGTTCACCTCGGCCTCGGTCAACAGGACTGGGTCGCGCCGCCGTTGATGAAGCGCCAGGTCCACGATTTTCTGCTGGGCCCGGACGCCGTCTTCGCGCGTGAAGCGGGTCGACTCGATGACGGGTGCCTGGAGGATGCGTGTCACCACCCAGCCGCCCCCGCCGACTACCGCGGTAACTGCCAAGAGGCCCAGGACAGCGAAAGAGCACCCTCCATACGCCATCCTCACAGCCGAGACACTACCATCTGGGGCAGATCATCGTTGATCAGAACCCGGCCTCGGGCCATATTTGACATGTGCACACTCAGATGATATAAGGACAACGTACTCAATATACCCAGCTGGAATAGGGAACCCGGCCAGGGGCTATGCCGGCCAGGGGCTATGAAGGAGGAGCATTCGATGGCGATGGAGCGTTGGCGTCCTTTCGGCCTTTCGACTGCGGATCGTTGGGAGCCGTTTCGCGTGTCGGACATTCAGACTGAAGTGAATCGCCTCTTCGACAACTTTTTTGGTCGTTCCGCGACCGCCGCGGGGCGGAGCTGGACGCCGCCAGTAGACATGCACACCACCAAGGATGATCTGGTTCTGACGCTCGAGTTGCCCGGCATCAGCGAGAAGGACGTGAGCGTCTCGATCACGGGCGATCTCCTCTCGGTCAAGGGCGAGCGCCGGTTTGAAAACCAGGTGAAAGAACAAGATCTACTCCACGTCGAGCGGACCTACGGCAAATTCGAGCGGCTCGTTCAGCTGCCGATAGCGGTACAGCCCGATCGCGTGAAGGCGACGTACCGCGACGGTGTTCTTGAGATCAAGCTGCCGAAGGCAGAAGAGCTCAAGCCCAAAGAGATCAAGGTTGACGTCCTCTAATTGAGGAGGCTCGGAGGGGGCACGAAGCTCCCTCCGAGCTCGAAATGTCAGGGCCCATGGCCCAAGGAATGGAGCAGACGGTTATGCCCAAGGTGATCGGCATCGATCTCGGAACGACGAACTCGGTCGTCTCGGTCGTTGAAGGCGGCAACCCCACGGTGATCGCAAACCAGGAGGGTAGTCGCCTGACGCCGTCGGTCGTCGGGTTCACCAAGGACGGAGAGATTCTCGTCGGGCAGGTCGCCAAGCGACAGGCCATCACGAATCCCGAGAACACCGTCTTCTCGATCAAGCGGTTCATGGGCCGTCGGTACGACGAAGTACTGCAAGAGATCAAACTCGTGCCGTACAAGGTCGTCAAGGCGTCCAATGGCGACGCGCGGGTCGAGGTTCGCGGCAAGCAGTATTCGCCGCCCGAGATCTCCGCGATGATCCTGCGCAAGCTCAAGGAGGCGGCGGAGGCCTACCTCGGTGAGAAGGTCGCGCAGGCGGTCATCACCGTGCCTGCCTACTTCAACGACGCACAGCGCCAGGCCACGAAGGACGCGGGCAAGATTGCCGGTCTCGAGGTCTTGCGCATCATCAATGAGCCGACGGCGGCCGCTCTGGCGTACGGATTGGACAAGAAAAAGGACGAGACGATCTCGGTCTACGACCTGGGCGGCGGGACGTTTGACATTTCCATTCTTGAAATCGGTGAAGGCGTCTTCGAAGTCAAGGCGACCAACGGCGATACCCATCTGGGCGGCGACGACTTCGACCAGCGTGTCATGGACTGGATCGCCGAGGAATTCAAGAAAGAGCACGGGATCGACCTGCGGCGAGACCGCATGGCGCTGCAGAGGCTGAAGGAAGCTGCCGAGCGCGCGAAGATCGAGCTCTCGACGACGGTTCAGACCGAAGTGAACCTGCCCTTCATCACCGCGGACGCCAGCGGACCAAAGCACCTCGTGCTGACGCTGACCCGCGCGAAACTCGAGTCGCTCGTCGCAGATCTCGTCGAGCGCACGCTCGGGCCGTGCCGTCAGGCGATGCAGGATGCCGGCGCGAGCGCCAAGGACATCAACGAGGTCATCCTCGTCGGCGGCCAGACGCGAATGCCGAAGGTGCAGGAAGCCGTGAAAGCACTCTTCGGGCGCGACCCCCACAAGGGCGTCAATCCCGATGAGGTCGTGGCGGTCGGCGCGGCCGTGCAGGGAGCGGTCTTGACCGGTGAGGTCAAAGATCTGCTCTTGCTCGACGTCACACCGCTGTCGCTCGGCATCGAGACGCTCGGCGGCGTCATGACGACGCTGATCGCGCGCAACACGACGATCCCGACCAAGAAGAGCGAGCGGTTCACGACCGCGTCGGACAATCAACCGTCCGTCGAGGTTCACGTGCTGCAGGGCGAACGCCCGATGGCGCGCGACAACCGTACACTCGGGCGCTTCCATCTCGACGGCATCCCGCCGGCGCCGCGCGGAGTGCCACAGATCGAGGTGACATTCGACATCGACGCCAACGGCATTTTGAATGTATCGGCGAAGGACACTGCAACGGGCAAGCAGCAGCACATCACCATTACGGCTTCGTCTGGCCTCAGCAAGGACGAAATCGACAAGATGGTCAAAGAGGCGGAGGCCAACGCCGCTGACGACGCACGCCACAAGCAGGCGATCGAGGTCCGCAACCAGACCGACTCGCTCGTCTATTCGACCGAGCGCACGCTGTCAGAGCATGGCAACAAGCTGGCGGAGGCCGATCGCAAGGCGATCGATGATGCGCTGGCCGAGGCCAAAGAAGCGCTCAAGACGGAAGACCTCGACCGTATGAAGCGGGCGCAGGATACGCTGTCGAAAGCCGCCCAAAAGCTCGGTGAAATCATGTATCGGGAGGCGCAGCAGGCGCAGGCCGGGCAGGCGTCCGGTCAGGAGACGGGCTCACAGCCGGGCGGCGCCGCCGGTCGTTCCTCCGGTCCCAAGGAAGGCGAGGTCGTCGATGCCGAGTTCGAGGACCTCGGAGAAAAGAAGTAGCTGATGAGACGTGACTACTACGCGGTGCTCGGCGTGGCCGCCACCGCGGCGCCGCGCGAGATCCGGCAGGCGTACCGCCGGCTCGCGCGGCAGTACTCCCCCGATGTGAATTTCTGGGATACCACCGCGCGCGGGCTGTTCGAGGAGATTGCGGAGGCCTATCGGATTCTCATCGATCCGGATGCGCGCCTGCTGTACGACCGGTTCGGCGCGCAGCCCGACGCATTGGCCGCCGGCAGGCGCGGTGAGGACGTGCACGTCGCGGTCGAGGTAGGCTTCGCCGACGCCGTGCGCGGCACGAACGTCGACCTGACGGTGCCTCGCTTTTCACCGTGTCCCACATGCGGCGCGCGCGGGCAGACGACGCACGGCATCTGCGACGCATGCGCCGGCCGCGGCGTCCGCCGCCAACAAGAGCGGGTGAACGTTGCCATTCCCGCCGGTGTCGACTCCGGCATGCAGGTTCGCGTGCCCGGCCTGGGAAGTGCGGGACCGTTCGGAGGACCACGGGGCGATCTTCTCGTGAGCACCCGCGTCCTGGAGCATCCGTTTTTCGTTCGCAAGGGTGAGGGCGTGCACTGCGAACTGCCGATCAGCGTCTGGGAAGCGTTGCGCGGTGCGCGCATTCGCGTCCCGACGCCGCAGGGCGAGGCGGTGATCGTCGTCCCTCCCGCTACCCAGCCCGGTCAGGTGTTTCGGCTACGCGGCCAAGGTCTTCCGCGACCCGGCGACGATGCCACAGGTGACCTGTTCGTCACGATCCGCGTCGAAGTGCCTGGCGGACTCGACGCTCGCACCGACGAGTTGGTGCGGGAACTCGAGCGGCTGATGCCGCACGCGGCGCGGGCCGATCTCGAGCGCTATCGCGGAGGTGGCGCATGACCGACCGCGGCAAGCCACTGTACATGATCGGTGTCGTTGCGGAGATGTTGAAGGTGCATCCCCAGACCCTCCGCTTCTACGAGAAAAAGGGTCTCGTGCGCCCGAGCCGCACTGAAGGCAAGACGCGCATGTATTCGGCGGAGGATGTCGATGAGATCGCGCGCCTGTTGCGTCTCACGCGTGATCTCGGCGTGAATCTGGCCGGCGTCGAAATCATCCTAAAGATGAGACGTCGGATGATCGAAATGCAGAAGCAGATCGAGGAACTCGTTGCCTACGTCCGCGAGAGCGGACCCGGCGAAGCCCGCACCGATCGCGGCGGCGAGCCTCGCGAGGCTCTTGTGCGAGCGGCCTCAGGGCAGCTCGGTTCCATCGATGTCTTCTGAGAAAGCTGGTTCCCTCATGGCAGACACGAAGCGCGATGCCGATCGACCGATGCCGGACGTTGTGGGAATCCTCCCGCTACGCGGCACCGTACTCTTTCCGCAGGCCGTGGTGCCGCTGGGCGCCGGCCGCGCGTCCTCGTTGCGTCTGATTGACGAGGCTCTGCAGGGCGGTCGTTTGGTGGGCGCCGTAACGCAGAAGGACCCGAAGGAGGATTCGCCTCGCGCTGATGGTCTGCACTCGGTCGGAACCATCACCGTCATCCACAAGGCGCTCAAACAGCCTGACGGCACCGTCCGGCTGGTCGCGCAGGGCGTCGCTCGCTTCCGTCTCGTGGAGATCATCCAGGCGGAGCCGTATCTCAAAGCGCGCATCGAGCCGATCCAGGAGCCGGAGACGGAAAGCGATCTTGAGCTGGAGGCCCTCACACGCAGTGTGACGTCGCTATTCGGCAAAGTCGTCTCCTTGTCACCGGCGATGCCCGACGAGCTCGTGACGTTGCTCGACAACGTGGAAGACGCCGGTGCGATCGCGGACATGGTGGCCGCCTCACTGCCCACGCTGCCGCTGGCCCTCAAGCAAGAGCTGCTCGAGACCGTAAACGTTCGCGAGCGTCTGTCCAAGCTCGCCGGCGCATTGGGCAAGGAAGCCGAGGTCCTCGAGCTGGGCAGCAAGATCCAGTCCGAGATCCAGTCGGGAATAAACAAGACGCAGCGCGAGTACTACCTGAGGGAGCAGCTCAAGGCCATTCAAAAGGAGCTCGGTGAGGGCGACGACCGAACGCAGGAAGTGGACGGACTGCGGGCGAAAATCGAGGCCGCCGGTATGCCCGACGAGGCGAAGGCGGAAGCGCTCCGCGAGCTCGATCGTCTCGCGAAGATGCCGCCGGCTGCGGCCGAGTACACCGTCGCGCGAACATATATCGACTGGCTCGTCTCGATGCCGTGGCAACAGGAGACGACCGACGCGGTCGAAATCGGCCCCGCGCGCACGATCCTGGATGAGGATCACGAGGGACTCGAAAAGATCAAGGAGAGGATTCTGGAATATCTCGCCGTCAAGAAAGTGCGGCCCGGTGGGAAGGATCCGATCCTGTGCTTCGTCGGTGCTCCCGGCGTCGGCAAGACCTCGCTGGGGAAATCGATCGCTCGAGCGCTCGGCCGAAAGTTCCATCGGATCTCGCTCGGCGGTATGCGTGATGAGGCGGAGATTCGTGGACATCGCCGCACGTACATCGGTGCCCTTCCGGGCCAGATCGTCCAGGGCCTGCGCCGGGCCGGAACGAAGAACCCCGTGCTCATGCTGGACGAGGTGGACAAGCTCGGCATGGATTTCCGCGGCGACCCAGCCTCGGCACTGCTTGAGGTGCTGGATCCGGAGCAGAATGCGACGTTCCGCGATCATTACCTCGACGTGCCGTTCGATCTGTCGCGTGTGCTGTTTATCACCACGGCGAACGTGATCGATAACGTTCCGGCTCCGCTGCGGGACCGGATGGAAGTCATCAACTTGGCGGGCTACACGGAAGAGGAGAAGGTCGCGATCGCGCAGCGCCACCTGGTGCCCAAGCAGGCGCGTCAGCACGGCCTCGAGCCGGGGACCGATGTCGCATTCGAACCTGAGGCGATTCGACTCCTGGCGCGCGGCTACACACGCGAGGCCGGTGTTCGAAGTCTCGAGCGCGAGATCGCCTCGGTCTGCCGGAAGGTCGCGCGGCGCCGTGCCGAGGGCGACACGGAGGCCGTGCGCGTGACTCCGGACGTGGTGGTTTCGTTCCTTGGTGTGCCGCGGTTCGAGCTCGAGGAGGTCGAGCAACGCACGCGCGTGCCGGGTGTCGTCACCGGGCTCGCGTGGACGCCCGCTGGAGGGGACGTCCTCTTCGTCGAGGCGACCCGGATGCGAGGCGCGCACACGCTGACCCTGACAGGTCAACTCGGTGATGTGATGAAGGAGTCCGTGCAGGCGGCACTCTCGTGGGTGCGCTCGCATGCCGGAGAGCTCGGCATCGAGGCGGACTTCTGGGAGCACTCGGACGTGCATGTCCACGTACCGGCCGGCGCGATTCCCAAGGACGGGCCGTCGGCGGGCGTCACGATGGCAACCGCCCTGGTGTCGCTTCTCACCGGGCGACCCGTGCGTTCCGACCTCGCGATGACGGGTGAGATCAGTCTGTCAGGGCGGGTGCTGCCCGTGGGCGGCATCAAAGAAAAAGTCCTGGCCGCCCATCGTGCGGGGCTTCGCACGCTGGTACTGCCTCGGCGCAACGAGAAGAATTTGCTGGAGGACGTTCCGCTCGCCGTGCGGCAAAGCCTGACGGTGCATCTCGCCGACACGATCGATGATGTGCTCTCGGTGGCACTCGAGTCGGCGCCGGCGGCGCACGGGATTCTGGCCGGCCTGTAAAAACCCCGTGATTCCGGCCGGATCGCTTTACCGCGACACCGTGGGGCGATTCGGCTAAGATCGAGGCATCGTGACTCGATCGCTTGGGGTGATTGTGATCGCCGCCGCCACGATGCTCGCGGCTCCGGCCGGCGCTCAGATGTACAAGCTCAAGGCGCCGGACGGCTCGACCCATTTCACGAACGCGCCGAACGACCCCCGCTATCAGAGGATGGGCTTCACCACCGGGACTCAGGCCGGCTGGCTCCGGCTGCCTCAGGGAGACACGAAGCCCTACGCGCATGAGATCTCGGAAGCGGCCAACCGTTACGGCATTCCCGAGCGTCTCGTCACCGCGGTGATCCGGGCGGAATCGGGTTTCAATCCGCGTGCGGTCTCGCGCAAAGGCGCCCAGGGGCTCATGCAGTTGATGCCGTCGACGGCATCCGTACTCGGCGTCCGCAATTCATTCGATCCTCGCGAGAACATCGACGGCGGTGTCCGCCACCTCCGCGGCATGATCGACCGATTCCCCGGCAACCTCCCGTTCGCGATCGCTGCCTACAACGCAGGAGAGAAGGCCGTCACGGCGTACGGTGGCATCCCGCCGTACCCGGAGACACAGGACTACGTGGTCAGGGTGCTGCGGTACTACGGTATGGAAGGCATCGACACGCCCCAGACGCGGGTGTACCAGACGATCGCGCGCGACGGTACCATCACGTACACGAACATTCCGCCGCGCGGCCGCCCGTAATCGGTCGCGCCTCGTTTCACGCACCTCACTTCAACAGCTTGCTGATCTCGCGGAACGCCTCCGTGTCGGCGCTGCCGAGGAGCTGGAACACCACAGTCTCCGTGGACGTGACGACCGCACCCGCCTGACGAGCCTGCGCGAGCCCGAGCTCCATGTTCACCGCGCGTCGCGAGCAGACAGCGTCGGCGACGATCGCGACGCTCACCCCGCGCGAGAGCAAGTCCAGCGCGGTGAGCAGCACGCAGACGTGCGCCTCGATCCCGGTGAGGATAACCGGCCCGCCGTCGAGCTCGCGTAAGCGCGGCGCGAAGCCGGCCGCTCCGCACGCGGAGAACGCGGTTTTCTCGAGCGGCGCGGCGTCGTCGAGAAGAACGCGCAGCTCGGGGAGGGTGCGACCGAGCCCCTTGGGGTACTGTTCCGTGACGATGACCGGGGCGCCCAGGCGCCGCGCAGTCGCCAGCAGGATCTTCAGATTGCGAACCATCTCGTCTCGCCGCTCGGCGTCCATCGCGCCGAACAGCCGCTCCTGCACGTCGGTGACGACGATCACCGGTTGCGCCATCCCTGACCTCCCGACCGCGAAAGTGGGCGACCGCGAAAGCGCCGGTTATTGTGCCACGGCTCGACCGCGGTCACACGGACGGCGGATGTCACAGTCAGGCGCGCCAGCGCCGATCGAGGCCTCGGTACTGAAGCGCCTCCGCACAATGCTCGGCGGCAATACGGTCCGAACCCGCGAGGTCCGCAATCGTGCGCGCGACGCGAATGACGCGATCATGGCCGCGCGCCGACAGGCCGAGCCTCGTCATGGCCGTGGCCAGCATGACCTCGGCATCGGCGGGAATCGGACACAGCTTGCGCAGGGCGCGGCCAGGGATATCGGAATTCAGCCGCATCCCGGCCCACGCGCCTCGCTCGCGTTGGCACTCACGCGCGTGCACGACCCGCGTCCGTATGGTGGCCGAGTTGTCTCCCGGTGCGGCGTCGGTGTACTCCTCTCCCGCGAGCGCCGGTAGCTCCACGTGCAGATCGATGCGATCGAGCAACGGTCCGGATAATCGCCCGAGGTAACGGTCGCGCTCGGCGGGCGTGCAAAGACAACATTCGAGCGCCGGGCAACCGCGACGGCACGGATTGGCCGCGGCGACGAGCTGAAAACGAGCGGGAAAGTCACCGACTCCCGCCGCTCGCGCGATAGTCACGCGGCCATCCTCCACCGGCTGCCGCAGCGACTCCAGCACGTGCTGCTGGAATTCGGGAAGCTCGTCCAGGAACAGGACGCCTCGGTGGGCGAGGGTGACCTCACCGGGGCGGGGCGGGCTGCTTCCGCCGATGAGCCCGGAGACTGAGATCGTGTGGTGCGGCGCGCGGAATGGCCGCGCCTCGACGAGGGCACCGCGGCGTGGCAGCAGTCCAGCCACGGACCAGATCGATGAGACCTCGAGCACCTCTTCGCGTGACAGCGGCGGCAAGATCGCGGCGAGCCGCCGCGCGAGCATCGTCTTGCCGGCGCCGGGAGGCCCGACCAGCAGCACGTTGTGCCCACCCGCCGCCGCGATCTCGAGCGCGCGCTTGGCGTGCGCCTGGCCTCGCACGTCCGTGAAGTCGGCGTCGTCGACGACGCGCTCGAGGTTCACCGCCGGCGGCGCGACCGGAGTCGCCTCGCCGTTGAGCACGGCGACGGCGTCGCGCAGCGTGCTGGCCGCGAGCACACGAACACCGTCCACCGCCGTGGCCTCTGCGGCGTTGTCACGCGGAACGAGCAGCGTCGCAATGCCCTTGCGCCGGCACGCGAGACCGACCGCGAGCGCGCCGCGCACCGGTTGGATCTGACCGTCGAGCGCGAGCTCGCCGACGACAGCGAACACGCCGAGCCGGTCCCGCTGCACGGAGCCCGTCGCCGCGAGGATGCCGAGCGCAATGGGCAGATCGAAGGCGGCGCCTTCTTTGCGAACGTCCGCGGGCGCGAGGTTCACCGTGATGCGATCGTTGGGAAAGGCGAAGCCGGCGTTGCGGATCGCCGTCTTGACGCGCTCGCGGCTCTCGCGCACGGCGGAATCGGGCAACCCGACGGTCGCGTACTGCGGGAGCCCGGCCGCGACGTCGACTTCCACGCGCACCAGCACTGCCTCGACGCCAAGCAGGGCCGCGGAAAGCACGCGCGCCATCATGGCGCGATTGTTCGTGCTGCGATCGGCGCGGTCAATGTCCGGAATCGGACACGGCAGGGCGCTGGCGCTACCGCGTTCGTCCGCCGCCTCGCGGCCCGGCGCCGGTTTCCGACGGACGATGTCTCTGATAGAGTGCTCCGGCGCATGAGCGACGACGACGTGCTTCGGCCCGTGGCGCTCGTGGTGGACGACGAGGAAAGCGTCCGGGAGTCGTTTCGCTTGGTCCTCGACCAGGACTACGACGTGCTCGACGCGCCGGATGGGGCGCGCGCACTCGATACCGTCAGCTTGCACGACGTCGACGTCGTGCTGCTCGACATCCGCCTGCCCGACATGGACGGCATCGAGGTGCTCGAACGTCTCAAAGCGATCGACGACAGTATCGAGGTGATCCTGGTCACCGCCGTCCGAACGGTCCGCACCGCGGTGGCCGCGATGAAGCTCGGGGCGTTCGATTACCTCACCAAGCCGTTCGAAGACGAAGAGCTTCTGTCACTCGTCCGGCGCGCCGTGGACAAGCGCTCGCTCGAGCGCGAGGTCACGTTCTTGCGCGGCGAGCTGGCGCGCAGTCATGATCGCGACGAGATCATCGGCGATCACCCGGAGATGGAGAAGCTCGCGCGTCTGGTCACGCAGGTAGCGCGAACGACCACCACCGTGCTGATCACCGGTGAGAGCGGCACCGGCAAAGAGCTCATCGCGCGCGCAATCCACCATCGGGGACCGCGGCGAGACAAGCCATTCGTGCCCGTCAATCCCGCCGCCATTCCCGACGCTCTCGTCGAGTCGGAGCTGTTCGGCCACGAGAAGGGGGCGTTCACCGGGGCGCATCAGCGCAAGCTCGGTCGTTTCGAGCTCGCGCAGGGCGGGACGCTTTTTCTCGACGAGATCGGCCTGCTGCGGTCGGAGGTTCAGGCCAAGCTGCTGCGCGTGCTGCAGGAGCGCGAGATCGAGCGCGTGGGCGGAACCCGCTCCATCAAGATCGACGTCCGGATCGTGGCCGCGACCAACGTCGACCTCAAGCGCGCCGTAGCCGCCGGGACGTTCCGCGAAGATCTCTTCTACCGTCTCAACGTCGTGCCGATCACGGTCCCGCCGCTGCGTGCCCGCATCGAGGACATTCCGCGGCTCGTCGATCACTTCGTGCGGCGCTACAACGACGAGTTCAAGAAGCAGATCCGTGGCTTCACTCCGGAGGCGCTCACTCTGTTGGCGTCGTACGCGTGGCCCGGCAACGTGCGCGAGTTGCAGAACGTCGTCGAGCGGACGATGGTGCTCGTCGACGGGCCGCTCATCGGGTCTGCCGACCTGCCGCTCGACGTGACGGTGGCTCCGGGGCGTCCCAGTCCGGGGGCGGCGCCGGAAGCGCTCCGCATGGACCTCAACCAGGCGAGCGACCGTTTCGAACGCATCATCGTTCAGCGCGTGCTGGAGGAGGTCGGCGGCAACGTCAGCGAGGCTGCCCGTGTGCTCGGGTTGCACCGCAACTCGCTCAAGATGAAGCTCGCGCGCTGGAAACTGGCGGGCGGCGAGCCGGAGGACCCGGGCGCCCAGTAACGGGCCAGCCCGGCGGCGCCGGATGCACAGCAACGGGCCACCGATTGAAGCAGTCCCTGGGCCGCTGCCTCGACAATTCGCACGCTTGACGCCGGTTTCTGGGGCCGGTTGGCTTGGCGGTCGAATTGCCTATAGCCTCTCCCCGGCGGCGGCATGTGGCTCCCATGGTGGGAGTTGTCAGCCGCCGAAAAGGGGAAAGGCAAATGACGAAGATCCTCGCGCTTGCGCTCGCGATGGTGTCGCTCCTTCTCGTCGCTCCGGTCATCGAATCGGGAACGTCCGGCTCGTCGCAGCTGTTCGTGGCCATCGGCAACGCGGATGGTGGCGGCGGCGACTAAGCAGCGTCAGCTTCTCGCGTACGTCGCGAGCGAGAATCGCGCGTGTCGCGCTGATCGCTCTCTTCTGCGTGTGCTGGGCCGTCGGGCAGGCGCCCGCTGATGACGGCGTCTACCGGCGGCCCATCGGTAACGACCCGGCGACGCTCGATCCCGTCCTGCTTGCTGACGTATATGGACGCGCGGTCGCCCAGCAAATTTTTGACGGCCTGGTTTCGTTCGATCAGACGCTCGCCATCGCGCCGTCGCTCGCCCAGGTGTGGCGCGCCTCCGCCGACGGCCTCACGTGGACGTTCACACTGCGCAAAGGTGTTCGATTCCACCACGGGCGAGAGGTTACGGCCGACGACGTCGTCTTTTCACTCACTCGCGTGCTCGATCCACGACTCAAATCGACGGCGGCCGATTTGTTCACGAACATTCGCGGCGCGCCAGAGTTCCAAAAAGGCCAGGCCTCGCGAGTCGCCGGGCTGTCTGCGCTCGACCGATACACAGTGCAGGTGTCGCTCACTGAAGCGCGGGTGCCGTTCGTGAGCGTGCTCGCGATCGGTCAGGCCAAAATCGTGCCGCGCGATCTTGCCGAACGCGATCCCAAGGCATTCGGCGTGAACCCGGTGGGGACTGGACCGTTCCGTTTCGAGCGGTGGGATCGAGGACGCGAAATCGTGCTGTCGGCGAACCGCGAGTACTTCGACGGCGCGCCGCGTCTCTCGCGCCTCATCTATCGGATCTTTCCGGGCGGTCAGCTCGACCGCGTCTACGAAGAATTCGTCAGCGGCCATCTCGAGGATACGCAACCACCCACGCAAGACTACCGGCGTGCGATCGCTGCGGGCCGTCACATCTACGTCCGGCGTCCGATGTTCAGCGTGCGCTTCTATGGATTCAATACCCAGATCAAGCCACTGGACGATCGTCGAGTCCGCCAGGCCATCGTCGCTGCGATCAATCGGACAGCGATCATCGAAGGCATCCATCTGGGCAAGCACACGATGGCCCGCGGTATCGTGCCGCCTGGAACCCTTGGGTTCAATCCCGGGCTGGCCGCGCCCGACTATGATCCTGCGCGCGCTCGAGGACTGTTGGCCGAAGCCGGCTATCCGGGTGGCCGCGGACTGCCGACGATCGAGATCTGGTCGAGCGTGACGAACGGTGCGATCGAGCAGGAGCACGACATCATTCGCCGCGAGCTCGGCGCGATCGGACTCAAGGCGCAATTCAAGTACCAGACTGACTGGCCCGCCTTCACGACCGCTCTCACCCAAGGGCGTCTCCCGGTGTTCCTCTACGCCTGGTTTGCGGACGTCCCCGACCCCGACAACTTTCTGACGAAGCTCTTCCACTCCAGAAGCCCTCGTAACTATTCGCGCTACCGAAATCCGGTCGTGGATGCGCTGCTCGAAGGTGCAAGTGTGGCGCAGGATCCCCAGCGCCGCGTGGACTTATTCCGTCGAGCCGAGCAACTGATCATCGACGACGCGGTCGTCCTTCCGGTGTGGCACTACAACTACGAGCGCCTCTTCCAGCCCTGGGTGCGATCGGTGGAAGTCAACGGCCTCGGCGATCCTTACATCCCGATGCGGAAGGTCTGGCTGGAGCGATGAGGCTCTTTCGGCTGCACACGCTGCGCGCGCGTCTCATGTGGGGCTCGGTCCTTGTCATCGTTCCCATCATGGCGGGCGTCTTCGTCCTCGTGGAACGCCATCAACGTGCGGCGATCGTCGAGGAAATGCAGCGCCGCGGCGAAGTCATGGCCGCGAGCCTGGCGGCCGTCTCGCGGGAGTCGTTGCTGCTCTACAACTTCACAGCGCTCGAGCAAAACGTGGCGCGCGTGGCCGGCGAGCCCGACGTCATCTACGCCATCGTGCTCGACATCGACGGCAAGGTCGCCGCCCATAGCCGGTATCCGGATCGCGTGGGCCATGCGCTGAAATCCAAGGTCGACGCCGAGGCCGTCCGCACCAAGGTGCCGATCATGCAGGAGACGTCGGCCTCGCGCCAGTCGGTGCTCGACTTCGCGAATCCCATCGTCGTGAACGGCCAGAAATGGGGCACCGCGCGGGTCGGCGTGTCGAAGAAGCGCATGGAAGCAGCAATCGGACGGACTCGGACGGAGCTGGCGGCGCTCACGCTGATCATGCTGACCTTCGGCGCCCTCAGCGCTGCGGTGATCGCACGCCGGATCTCGCGTCCGGTGCAACAGCTGGCAGAGGGCGCGGCCGCCCTCGCGCGCGGGGAGTGGAACCAGCGCATCGAGCCGACGACCCACGACGAGATCGGCAAGCTGGCCACGGCGTTCAACCACATGGTCGCCGAGCTCGCGCAGCAGCGTGTCGCGCTGGAAGACGCCAACGCGGAGCTGCGACGCCGCTTCGAGGAGCTCACCGACCTGAAGTCATACACTGACAACATCCTCGCGTCACTCACGGCCGGCATCGTCACCGTCGATCTCGAGGGCCGCGTGGTCACGCTCAATCCCGCCGGTGAGCTGATGACCGGCTTCTTTGCCGGCGAGGTGCGCGGACGCTACTGTACCGAAGTGTTCTCCCACACACCCGATCTCGCCGAGGTGTTGATGGAGACGCTCGCCACACGCGCGCCGGTGCCCGGCCTCACGGTGACGCTGCGGCGGCGCAACGGTCGAACGATGCCCGTGGAGCTCGCCGCGGCACCGCTGCGGGGCGGCGAAGGCAAAGAGCTCGGCGTGATCGGGGTCTTCCGCGACCTCACCCGCGTGCAGCAGTTGGAGGATCGGCTGCGACGCTCGGATCGACTGGCCGCCATCGGCGAGCTGGCAGCCGGCCTCGCCCACGAGATCAAGAACCCCCTGACGTCGCTGCTGACCTTCAGCCGTCATCTGTCGCGTCGCTTCGAGGACGCGGAGTTCCGTCAAAAGTTCCTGTCCGTCGTGCCCCGAGAGCTCGAACGCATCAACACGATCGTCGAGCGGCTTCTCGAGCTGGCGCGACCGGCGCGGTTGACCTTCAAGCCCAACCGGGTGCCCGCGCTTCTCGAGCGGGTCCTGGAGCTCTATAGCGATCGCCTCGACGCGCAGGACGTACGCGTCGTGCGAGATTGGCGCCGAGACGTGCCGGTGTTATGGGCCGATCAGGAAGCGTTGTACCGCGCGCTCGTGAATCTCGTCGCCAACGCCCTCGACGCGATGCCCCGCGGAGGCACGCTCACGCTGCGCGTCGGCTGGGGCGACGCCGATGCGCTGCCCGGCACGCGCACCAGCGCACGGCGCGTGGCGATCGAGATCGAAGACTCGGGCACGGGTATCGCGTCGACGGATCTGGATCGCGTGTTCAATCCATTCTTCTCGACGAAGGAAACCGGGACCGGGCTCGGGCTGGCGCTCACACAGAAGATCGTCGAGGATCACGGCGGCTCGATCGACGTCCGTAGCATGCACGGCGCGGGCGCACTGTTCCGAATCGTCCTGCCGCTGATGCCCGACGGCCCCCTCGACTCGGGGCATGATGACCGGCTGGGCTGAGCGTGCCTACTGATTGAGGCGTCGCCGCAGGAAGCCGAGCAGGCCCTGCGGCAGGAAGATCACCATCAGCGTGAAGATGATGCCGACCGGGATCAGATAGTACTCGTAGAAGATCCGCGAGAACGCCTCTTTCATCAGCAGGAAGAATGCCGCGCCCGCCACCGGGCCGACGAGCGTTCCCATGCCGCCCATGACGTTGAAAATCACGGTCTCGCCCGAGATCAGAAAGAGGACGAAGTCGGGAGCGGCGAACTTGTTCTGCACGGCGTACAGCGACCCTGCCAGCCCCGCGAAGAGACCGGACAGCATCACGGCCACGATCTTGTAGCGCTCGACGTTGTAGCCGATCGCCCGCGTGCGCGGCTCATTCTCGCGGATGGACTGCAGGACCATGCCGAACGGGGACTGCGTGATTCGACGGAGCAGGAGGTACGACAGCGTCACCACGGCCAGAACGAACCAGTGCAGCCCGTTGCGGGTGAACGGTACGGAGAACAGCCCCGGCACTCCGAAAGGCGGTTGTCGGAACGTCAGCCCATTCTCACCGCCCGTGACGTCCGTCCACGTGAAAATGATGACGTAGAAAATCTGCGAGAAGACCAGCGTCGTGATCGAGAAATAGATATCGCGTAGTCGCGTCGAGAAGTAGGCGACGAACACGGCGATGACGGCGGCCGCGACGAGCCCCGCGGCGAGCGCGAGCCAAAGATTCGGCGGGCGGACGGCGAGCAGCGCCGCGGCCGCGCCGTACAGGCCGAGGCCGAAAAACGCGGAGTGGCCGAACGAGACCATGCCGGTGTAGCCGATGAGAATGTCGGAGGACATCGCGAGCAGACCCCAGATCAGGATCTCGGTGGCGAAGCGCTGCCAGAACTCTGGCAACACGAACGGACTCAGTGCGAGGGCGCCGACGACGACCACGAAGCCGGTCCAGTAGGCGGCGCTCGGCCCGCCGCCGCGTGCTCGGGTGTCGAGGTCGCGGTCGTCGGCGGTCGTCGGTGTGACGGCGCTCATGTGCACTATTTCGGTGTCGGGACGAAGAGGCCGGTCGGACGGATGAGCAGCGTGAGAATCAGCGCGACGAACGAGACGATGACGGCCTGGGCCGGACTCACCCAAATCGTCGCCAGCGATTCCAGCAGGCTGATGAAGATCGACGCCAGGATCGAGCCGCCCAGGTTGCCCATGCCGCCGACAACGACGACGACGAAGGCGCGGAGTGTGAAGTCGAACCCCATGGCGTGATTGACGCCGACCGTCGGTCCGAACAGCACGCCGCTGGCCGCGGCCATCGCTGCCCCGATGGCGAACACGACCGTGTGCACCCACGGGACCGGAATGCCCATGGCCGCGGCCATCACCCGGTCTTGCGTGGTGGCGCGAATCCAGATGCCGTGCTTGCCGTACTTCATGAACAGGTACAGGCCGCCGATGATGGCCGCCGACATCAGTGCGATGACGATGCGATACCACGGATACTCGACGTAGAAGAGGCGGAAGTGCCCGGTGACGGGCTCGACGATCTTGCGTGGGACGGGCCCGTATTGCCACAGCGCGTAGTTCTGGATGACGAGCGAGATGCCGAAGGTGGCCAGGATCGTCGTCAGCGGATCGCGGCCGACGAGTGGCCGGAGCGCGGTGATCTGCAGCGCGGCGCCGAGGAGCGCCATCACCAGCACCGACACGAGCAGGGCGATCCAGAAGTTGCCCGTCGTGAGGAACGCCGTCGTGCCGACGTAGGCTCCGAGCATGAACAGGTCGCCGTGGGCGAAATTCACGATGTCCATGATGCCGAAGATCAGCGTGAGGCCCGAAGCGACCAGGGCGAGGATCATGCCGTTCACGAGACCGTTGACGATCTGCACGAGGATCTGGTCGAGCGGAATCATCGCTGGCTCAGACTCCGAGATATTGGTGGATGACAGCGGAGTCGGCGCGCAGCGCGGCCGCCGGCGCGTGGTGGCGCACCATGCCCTTTTCCATGATGTAGACGCGATCGCAGACATCGAGCGTGAGCGGCACGTTCTGCTCGACGAGCAGGATGGCCACGCCCTCGCGATGCAGCACGTCGATGATCGCGCGGATCTGACCGACCATCCGCGGCATGAGGCCTTCGGTCGGCTCGTCGACGAGCATGATGCGCGGCTCCAGCATCATCGCGCGCGCGATCGCGAGCATCTGCTGCTCGCCACCCGACAGCGTCCCGCCCGCCTGATTGCGTCGCTCGGCGAGGATCGGAAAGCTCGCGTACACCTTGTCGAGCAGCGCCTGCCGATGCGACGCCGACACCGCGGGCCGATCGAGGCCGGTCCGAAGATTCTCGAGCACAGACAGCAATCGGAAGATCCGACGATCTTCCGGCACGTAGCCGATGCCGAGCCGGGCCAACCGGTATGGCGCCAGTCCGGCGATGTCGCGGCCTTCGAACGTGATGCGTCCACCCGCCGGCCGGACCAGTCCCATGATGGTCTTCAAGGTCGTCGACTTGCCGACACCGTTGCGCCCCAGCAGGCCGACCACCTCGCCCGGGCGCACCTCGAGCGACACACCGTGCAGGATGTGGGATTTTGCGTAGTAGGTGTCGACGGCGTCGAGCGTCAGCATCAGGTCTTCAGATACACTTCCTGCACTCGCTGATTGGCCTGAATGGCCGCCGGCGTGCCCTCGGCCAGCACTTCGCCGTAGTGCAGCACGGTGATCGTGCGCGCCAAGCCCATCACCACCTCCATATCGTGCTCGACGATGAGGATGGTGAGATCGGCGGCGATACGCCGGATCAGCTCGACGGTGGCGTGGGTCTCGGTGATGCTCATTCCGGCCGTCGGCTCGTCGAGACAGAGCAGCTTCGGCTCGGTGGCCAGCGCGATGCCGATCTCGAGGTTGCGCTGCTCGCCGTGCGAAAGATTCGCCGCGAGTTCGTCGGCCTTGTCGCCCAGACCCACCGAGCGAAGCACCGCGCGCGCGCGGTCGATCACATCGTGGTAGCTGCGGTAGTGACGCAGAAGGCTCCACGAGTGGTGACGCGACTGCACGGCGATGCGGACGTTCTCGAGCACCGTGGCGCCCGGCAGGATGTTTGTGATCTGGTAGGAGCGGGCAATGGCCTTCTTCGAGATGCGATGCGGCGGCAAGCCGGTGATGTCGTCGCCGTCGAACACGATGCGGCCACTCGTCGGCGTCAGCACGCCGGTGATGCAGTTGAAGAACGTCGACTTTCCCGCGCCGTTGGGCCCGATAATCGCCCGGATCTCGCCGCGAGGCACTGCGATGGAGACGGAGTTCAGCGCGCTGAGCCCGCCGAAGCGCATGGTCAGCGCCTCTGTGCGGAAGATCGCGGGCTCAGGAGCCGACCGGCCCCGACCATCGGCCGGGGCCGGTCCGCCTTCTCTTCGCCCGCCCGTCACGCTTTCGGGAACGTACAGGCGGGCGGAACGACCGTCTTCTCGCGCGCGATCACGTCCAGCAGGCGGTGCTTGCCCTGGTGGATGTCGAAGATGAACTGCCGCAGGAACGCCTGGTGGTCCTCCCGGCGCAACACCTTGTCGCCCTGCGGGAAGTCGTCGCTCTCCTTGACCTCCATGCCTTCGAGCGCTTCGATCAGCTTCATCGAATCCTCGCGCCCGCGGAACCCGGACTTCTGCATGCCGAGCTTGAGGAAGTTCATCGCCTCGAAGTTGGACTGCACGTAGCGGTCCGGGTCCGGGCCGGAGGGGTCCATCTCCTTCAGCAACACCCTGGACTCGTCGAAGAACTTCTTGTGGTACGGCGTGTCCAGTGGCTTCGTCATCACGGGGATGTAGCGGTTGACGCCGACGAAGCCTTCGACTTTGTGACCGAGCGCCGCGAGGTGCGTCGACTCGGCGACGGCGCCGTCGCCCGCGTACTTGCGGTTCTTGAACAGCCCGAGATCGTACGCCTGGTTGGTGAAGGTGACGGCATTCGCGCCGAACATGATCGCGAAGACACCATCGAACGTTCCTGTGATCTTCGAGATGGACGCCGTCATGTCGGCCGCGCCGAGCGGAATGCCGGTCGTGCCGACGATCTCACCACCGTTCTTCTTGATCTGCTCGGCGTAGGCGTCGCGCGTCGACTGGCCCCACGCGTAGTCGAGGTAGACGACGTGCCACTTCTTCGCGAGCTTCTGGGTGAGATACGGGGCAAACGCGACCGCCTGGGATGGCGCGTAGTCGAACGGCCGGAACACGTAGCGGCTGCACTTCGTCGTGGTGATCGTGGTGTCGAGACACACGCCGATCATGTAGACGGCCTTCTGCTCCTCGAACACGGGCATGCAGGCGAGGCAGACGTTCGAGAGATAGCCGCCCTCGCCGACGTCGACTTTGTCTTCGACGAGGAGCTTCTCCGCCTTGCGGCGCCCGACATCGGGCTTCGATTCGTAGTCGGCCACCACGAGCTCGACGGGACGCCCGTTGATCCCTCCCGCCTTGTTGATGCGGTTCGTCGCCAGCTGGGTGCCGACGAGCGCAGTCTTGCCGCCGGCAGCGCCGGTGCCGGTCAGCGGCTGGAGCACGCCGATCTTGTACGGCTTGGCCTGGCCGAATGCCTCGCGCCACGGCGCGGGCACCAGCATCGTCGCGCCCAGCGCGCCTGCTGCCGTTGCCGACAGGCCGAGAAACCGCCGACGCGTCGTCTTACCGCTCCACCACATCTCTTTCGCCCAGGATTCGTCGTGCCAGCGTTCGGTCATGGCTAAAAACCTCCTGATGTGCCCGGGGGACGGGCACTCGTAAGCGGGAGCAAAGGTGCGCCTTTCTACACCGAACCGCCGAAGGGGCGCAAGCGGTTCCGGGGCGCGGGCCGGGCCAGCGCGGGCGTCGCCCGTGCGGGCCTCGGCCGGGTCTATCGCGTGAGACCGGCTGCGGTCAGGGCGCGGCGGATCGAGTCGCGCTCGCCGGCCGAAATCGGGGTGAGGGGAGGCCGCACGTGGGCGGCGGGGATGCGGCCGAGCAGGACCAACGCCTCCTTCATCCTGTTGTGCATGTCGACGAACGGCGGCGCGTAGAAGACGCGAACGAGAGGCTCGAGGCGGTCGTTGATCCGGCGCGCCCCATCGAGATCGCCCTTCTGGCAGGCCGCGAAGAGCTCGGCCTGCAGATCTGCCGTGACGCTTCCCATGCCGGAGATCGCGCCGTCGGCGCCGAGAAGGAATGAGGCCATCAGTGACATCGTGAACGACGAGAGGATCGCCACCGGCCGTCCTGTCGCGCGCACCGCTCGCAGGTTGGCTTCGAACGCGACGATCTCGTTCGACCAATCTTTGATCGCCGCGACCTGGGGGATCTGGGCGAGCCGCGCCAGGGTCTCGGGCGCATAGCCGATGCCTGACGCGGGCGGGTACTCGAAGGCGACGATCGGCAGCCCCACCGCGGCGACCTCGCTGAAGTGACGGATCACCATGTCCGGCTTCAGCTGCGCGCCCCACATGAACAGCGTCGGGGGGAACAGCAGAATGCCGGCAGCGCCGGCGGCCTTCGCGTCGCGAGCGAGCTCCACGGCCTCCGCCGTGCCGTCGGTGTAGACGCCCGCCACGATCGGGCACGCGCCCGCGATTTCATCGAGCGCCACCGCCAGCGCGCGCTTGCGCTCTTCGCGCGAGAGCGAGGCGACCTCGGCGGCGTGGCCATTGGCCACGATGCCAGTCACGCCCGGCGTGTCCGCGAGCCAACGCAGATGTCGGCGATACGCGGGCTCGTCGATCGACAGGTCCGCGCTGAACGGCAGGATGTTCGCGGGCATGATGCCGGAAAACGTCAGCATGGTGCGCTCCTTCATATGTGCCGTCGGCGAATCACCAGGCGCCGATCGTATCCAGGACCTGCTTGGATGATACGACGCGGCCATAGGCCCGCGCGACGATATCGAGCGTGGCGTGCTGGATTTCGGGCCACAGCGTGGCGACCGCGTCCTCGACGACCGTGACGCGATATTCGCGATTGAAGGCGCCGATCACGGTCGCGAGCACGCAGATGTCGGTCATCGTTCCCGTCACGACGAGCGACGTGACGCCACGGGCGCGCAGCGCGCCGTCGAGCGCTCTGCCCGCGAAGCCGTCGTACCAGCGTTTGTCGATCACGGGCTCATCGGGCCGCGGTGCCAGCGCGTCGACGACGCCGGCGCTCGGCGAGCCGGCCAGGCACGAGGACGACGGCATCCCGAATCCTCGTGGGGCGCCCGGCGCCGCGGGCTTGTGCTCGGGATGCAGCTCGCCGACCAGCAGCGGAACGTCGGGCGAGTAGACGAACGCGGTGAAGACCACGGGCAGCCGCGCGGCGCGAAAACCCTCGAGCAGCCCACGAATGATCGGCACGCAGGCCCGTGCCGCAGGCACTTCCATGGCCTCGCCCGCATCGACGAACCCGCGCTGCATATCGACTACGAGCAGCGCGGTGCGGCCTCGCTCGAGAGCAAGCACGCGGTCGAACGTCGCCGCGCGGTCAGTCACACAGACCACCCGGCGTCACAGTAGACGCGACGCAGCCATGGATCAACGGTCGGCATGTCCGAGGCTCTTGCCGGGCGCGACGATGTCACGCACGAGCTGCTTGAGCTCCTTGATGTCCGGGAAACGGCCTCGCTCGTGGCGCGACCAGAGCCGCGTTCCGCCGACGCGGACCTCGAACACGCCGCCGGCTCCCGGCACCAACGCGACTTCACCGATATCGGCCTCGAACGTCGTGAGCAGCTCTTGCGCCATCCACGCCGCGCGCAGAAGCCAACGACACTGCGTGCAGTATTCGATCTCGACGCGCGGGCGCGGTGTGTCGCTCATCGTCTCAGCGCAGCGCGGGCAGGATCTCCCTCGCGATGATCTCGACCTGCTCGGGCTGGTAGCGATAGGGGATCAGGATGATGCGATCCACGCCCGAGGCGACATGGGCGCGCAGCTGCTCGATGCACTCCTTGACGCTGCCGCGGATGGCGTGCTCGATCGTGGATTCGCTCCAGGCCGCCACGTCCCACTCCGTCGACAGCCATTGCCGCATCGGCGCCTCGGTCTCCGCGCGCGAGGCGCCCACGAGGATCGCCAGCTGGTTGGTCCCGGTGAGCGTCTTCGGATCGCGGCCCGCCTCGCGGGCGAAACCGAGGATCTTGTCCCACGAACGCGTGTACGACTCCGGCGTGTAGAAGTACGTCAGCCAGCCATCGCCCTTCGTGGCGACGCGCTTGAGCACGGCGTCGACGTAACCGCCGATGAGAATCGGAGGGCGTGGGCGCTGCACGGTCTGCGGCCGCATGACGGCCTCGCGCAGGTTGAACTCGTCGGCCTGCAGCGTCACGCGTTCCTGTGTCCACAGACGCGTGAGGATGTCCAGGTTCCGCTCGAATAGGCGCCCGCGCTGCTTGAACGGCACGCCGACGGCGTCGAACTCGCGCGCGTACCAGCCGGCCGCCACGCCCAGGATCAGCCGGCCGTTGGAGATGACGTCGAGCGTGCCGATGGCCTTCGCCGCCACCGTGGGATTACGCAGGGGCAGCACCAGCACACCGGTGCCGAGCCGGATCGTCGACGTCCGCGCCGCGATGGCGGTGAGCGTGCCCACCGCGTCGAGGATCGGAAAAGAGGGCTCGACACCGAGGATGACGTGGTCCCACGCCCACAACGATTCGAAGCCGAGCGCTTCGGCGCGCGCCGCGTAGCGATAGAGTGCGTCGATGTCCGGCGTCTCGGTCGGGCCGACGAAGTTCTTGATGGCGAGACCGACGTGCATGGGCCTATCCCAGGAACCGGCGCTCGGGATCGAGCGCGCGCAGCATCGCCAGCTCGTCGGCCGACGGCGGCTCGGTGACGACCACCGTCGAGGCCTCGAGAAGCGAGAAGCCGGTCTGCTCGCGCACCTGCTCACGCGTCACGCCCGGATGCAGTGCATCGAGCCGCATCCGTCGCGTGTCGGGGTCGAATCCGAATACGCCGAGGGTCGTCACGACGCGTGAGACACCGCCGAAGCGCAGGCCGGCGCGGCGGCGAGCGTCGCCGCCGTCGAGCCAGGCCGGGCTCGTGATGAAGTCCACCTTCGGGACGAACCGCCGTTTCTCGTGCGCGGTCAGAATGATGACCTCCTTGCAGAGCGAGGCGATGTCGTTGGCGCCGCCTGTGCCGGGCAGCCGCACCTTCGGCTTCCAGTAGTCGGCGCCGAGGACGCTCGTGTTGACGTTGCCGTGCTGGTCGATCTGCGCGCCGCCCATGAACCCGTAATCGAGAAAGCCCCGCTGGGCGAACAAGAACGTCTCGGTGATGCCCGGCAACATCTGCGCGCGGTGGGCCGCGCGCATTTCGTTCGTGGAGATCGGCAGGCGGCCCGGCTTGATGCGCGGTCCGATGATGCCGCCCTCGATCACCATCGTCAGCTTCGGCGCGTGGCGCTGCTGCGCCAGCGCGGCGGCCAACAGCGGGACACCGACGCCGGCGAAGACCGTGGTGTCGTCACGGAGCACGCGCGAACCTTGTACGGCCAGCAGCTCGGAGGCCGTGAACGTCATTGGAGCGGGGTCCGCGAGCACGGCTTGAATCGAGGGTGGCCTGCTCTAGGTCCGCGTGGCTCCGCCCGCCCGATCATTGCGTGAGCTCCCGCGCGCGCTTTTGCTGCTGCGCCAGCCGCTCGCCGCCGAAGAGCTCGAGGTAGTCGTCCCAGGTCGGTGGCCCATAGACGTAGCGGGTGAGATAGTCGCCGACGGCGGTTTCGGGTCCGCGCGTGTCGATGGCCGCCGTGTACGTGCCGAAGTGATCGAAGTCGGCCTCGTAGAGGCCATAGCACTCGTGAGGAAACGACCCGAACGGCACGTGGACGAGCGCATCGACGAGGAAGCCGGGAATCACCGTGCGATCGGGATGACGCCGCGTCTCCTCGTCGGTGATCAGCTCCTCCGTGGTCACGAGCACCGTCGCGGCGGCGCGCGCGATGTCGGCGTCCATGTGCGGGTAACCGTCGATCTGGCAGTTGCCGA
>DAIRVP010000044.1:0-33593 GCA_036802765.1 Candidatus Rokuibacteriota bacterium | reverse complement strand
CCAGGCCGTCGCGAACGCCGTGGGTGCCGCCATCGCGCAAGTCAGCGGCGAGGTCGACCAGATCTTTCAGTCGCTGCCGCGCGAAGAAGCGATCGCGCGGGCGCGCACGATCGCCGACGATCGCGCCGTCACTTCCGGAGCCGAGCGCTCGACGCTTCGGACCGTCGAGGTCGAAGATCTGCCGCTCGCCTATCTGCCGGGCAACTCCCTGCGCGTGCGCGTCCGCGTGGTCGGCGAGATCGCGGCCGCACCCGCGTCGTGAGGGCGCGACATGGCCGGCAGCCACACGGTGAAGCACGCGCCGTGGCCGACGCCGCGGCTGGCCGCCTCCACGCGGCCTCCGTGTAGCTCGACGAGCTGGCGGACGATCGCCAGACCCAGCCCGAGGCCGGAGCTCTCGCCTCCCTCGCCCTGTCGGTACGGCTCGAAGACGTGGGGAAGCAGCTCGGGCGCGATGCCGTGCCCTTCGTCCGTCACGACGATGCGCGCGGTGCTCCCTACGGCGTCCAGCGTGACGGAGACACTTGTGCCGCAGTCGCTGTGCTTGATCGCGTTGCCGAGCAGATTGCCGACGACCTGCTGCAGCCGCGCCGCGTCGCCGTACACGCGCGGGCACGTGGCCGACAGGTCCGCGACGACTTTGATGCCTCGGGACGTCGCGGTCACGGTCAGCGCCTCCACTGCGGCGGTGACCACGCCGCAGAGATCGACGGCGTCGAGCTGGAGCGCGAGCCGCCCGCGGCCGAGCCGTGAGAGATCCACGAGATCGGCGATCACGCGGGCCTGGAGCGTCGCGTTGCGGCGGATCGCCTCCAGCGCGCGGCTGGCGAGCGCAGGGCCGAGGCGCGCGTCGCTCATGGCGGCGCTCCAGCTGAGAATCGCGGTGAGGGGCGTGCGCAGCTCGTGCGCCACGATAGTGACGAACTCGTCCTTCGCGCGGTTCGCTTCCTCGGCGTCCGCCCGGGCCGTGCGCTCGCGCTCGAGCAGCTCTTCGCGCTGGCTCTCCGCCCGACGGCGCGCGTGATCGAGCGTGCTCACGAACAGCGCGACGAACACGAATACGACGAGCTGGGCGACGGCGTCCTCGGTGAGCGTGAAGGACGGCCAGCTCGACGCCATCACGGCGTCGAGCGCAACCGCCGCGAGCAGCGTCGCGAGCAGCCCCGCGCTCAGGCCGCCGAGCCAGGCGCTCGCCGTCACCGCGGCCACGAACAGCGGCGACGCCGCCGCGTGGGTCAGCGGTCGAACGACGATGCTGACGATGCTCGCGGCCAGCACGCTGCCGATGCTGATGGCCGCGCGCAGCGGCCACGTCGGCGCACCGAGCCGGTTCACACGAGTGGCCACACGTGGTGATGCTGGAGCGCGTCGACGACCCACGGCGCCGACACGCTCGCCAGCGCCCAGCTCAGGAGCGCAGCGAGCAAGCCGGCCGCCGGCTCCGCGACACGCCGAAGCAGCAGCGACAGCCAAATCCAGGTAACGAATGCAACCACGACGAGGACGAGCACGCGGCTCGCAAGGTCGCCCATCGAGTCCTCCCACAGTGAACGAAATCAACCAGCGACAACGTCCGGCGGAGGACTAGACGCGCGGAGGAATGAACGGCGGCTGGAGCGCGATCGAGGACGGTGGCGCCGCGCCCTGGGCAGCGAGGCGGCCGACGAGCGGAAGGGGGACGAGCGCGGTTGGTGTGGTGGCGATCCCCGACGGCAGCTTCACGGCGGCATGCGCCGCGCTGTGCGTCTGCTTGCCCCAGGGATGCGGCCCGATGTCACCGGCGGCGAACATGAGACATGCCGTCAGAGGAAGAATGAGTGCGAGCGCAAAAATCACGACGCGCCCTGCCGACATAGCGGTCAGTGTAGCACCGGCCGCCGACGTCGGAGTCACCGCCTCACGGCCAGCACGACGAACCCCGCGAAGACCGCGACGCCCACGAGCGTACGCACCAGATGAAGCCTCGCCCACCGCCGCAGAAGCGTCGTCGCCTCGTTGGAGCCGGCATCCAGGCGCGCATCCAGCAGCCGCTTGTTCGTCGGCATGATCACGAGCAGAGTGAACGGCACGAGGGCGCCGAGTGCCAGCCCTCCTGCCAGCCACGCGGCCGAGGCGCCCACCGCCCAGCATGCAATGCCCGCGACCGCGCCGACCAGGCTCAGCGGCGCCTGCATCGCCGCACCCCGCCGGTAGCTGGGGCCAAACTCCTGAACGGCGGCGCGCGAGCCCAGGCCGACGCGCGCGGGATGCTCGACGAGACTGACGTACAGCGCGGCGCCGGCGAAGAGACCGGCGGCGAGCGTGGCGATCCACTGGAGAACCGAGAGCACCCGCTGGTTAGACGCCCGCGACGGCGAGGACGCGGCGCATCCGCTCGGCGGCGTCATCGGGATCGCGGAGCAGACCGGCTTGGTCCATCAGCACGAACTGCTCGGCGAGATGCGGGATCGACCGGGCGCTCTCGAGACCGCCGACCATCCGGAAGTGATTCTGGTGCCCGTTCAGATAGGCCGCGAACACGACGCCCGTCTTGTAGAAGCGCGTGGGCGCACCGAAGACGTGACGCGAGAGCGGCAGCGTGGGGGCGAGAATGCGGTCGAAGGCGTCTCGGTCGCCGCGGTCGAGCGCATGGAGCGCGGCGGAGGCCGCAGGCGCGATGACATCGAGGATCCCGAGCAGCGCGTCGCTGTGCCCCTGCGCGTCGCCGCCGATCGTCGTCGGGTAGTCGAAGTCGTCGCCCGTGTACATCCGCACGCCCATCGGCAGCCGGCGGCGCATCGCGATCTCGCGCTTCTGGTCCAGCAGCGAGATCTTCACCCCGTCCACGACGGGGGCGTACTCGCGGACGATCTGCAGCAGCGTCTCGGCCGCGGCGTTCAGGTCGTGCGATCCCCAGTACCCCGCGAGCGCCGGATCGAACATATCGCCGAGCCAGTGGATGATCACGGGCTTGCCCACCTGGTTCAGGATGCGGTCGTAGACCCGGACGTAATCACCCGGGCCCTTCGCGCACGCCGCGAGCGCGCGGCTGGCCATCAGGATGATGCGGCCACCGACGGACTCGATGTACTCGCACGATCCCTCGTACGCCTCCTCGACGTCGTCCACCGTGACGTTCGGTCCTGGCAGCAAATCGTCCGTGCCGGCACCCGAGAACACGACCGCGCCGGGGATGGTCTTCGCCTCCGCCACCGTGCGGCGGATCAACTCCTTGGCCGTCTTCCAGTCGAACCCCATTCCCCGCTGCGAGGTGTCCATGGCCTCGGCAACGGCGAGGCCGTTCGCCCATACGTGGCGACGAAACGCGAGGGTGGCGTCCCAGTCGAGCGCGACGTCGAGAGTGGGATTGATGTTCGCGAGCGGATCCGCGACGACGTGCACCGCCGCCATGCCGATGCGGCTCGTGATTGGCCCCGGCGCGCCTTGCATCGCCGGCTGACCCGTGAGCGTGTATTGGAAGAGCGTTCCGTCGGCGCGCGGCAGCGTGAGCGTCGCTGGCATGGCGCCAGTGTAGCAAGACTCTGTGATAACGTAACCGCCCTCGACGAACCATCAAGGAGGCGCGGTATGGCAGCCAAAGCCAGCGACAAGAATCGGACGAAGTTCCTCCTCGACGAGAAAGACATTCCGTCGAAGTGGTACAACATCCAGGCCGACTTCAAATCGCCCGCGCCACCCGTCCTGCACCCCGGCACCGGCCAGCCGATCGGGCCTCAGGATCTCGCGCCGCTGTTTCCGATGGAGCTGATCAAGCAGGAGGTCAGCCAGGAGCGCTGGATCGAGATCCCGGACGAAATCCGTGACGTGCTCAAGCTGTGGCGGCCCTCACCTCTGTTCCGCGCGCGCCGACTCGAAAAGGCACTCGGCACACCGGCGCGCATCTACTACAAGTACGAGGGCGTGAGCCCCGCCGGCAGCCACAAGCCCAACACCGCGGTCGCGCAGGCCTACTACAACAAAAAAGAGAAGGTCACGCGGCTCTCGACCGAGACGGGCGCGGGCCAGTGGGGCTCGGCGCTCGCGCTGGCGAGCCAGCTGTTCGGGCTGCAGTGCAAGGTCTACATGGTGAAGGTCTCGTACCAGCAGAAACCCTATCGCCGGATCATGATGGAGACGTGGGGCGCTCAAGTCGTTCCCAGCCCGAGTCCGGACACCCAGGCAGGCAAGAAGATCCTCGAGCAGGATCCGAACTCGCCGGGATCGCTCGGCATCGCGATCAGCGAAGCCGTCGAAGATGCGGCCACGCGTGAAGACACGAAGTACTCACTCGGCAGCGTGCTCAACCACGTGCTCATGCACCAGACCGTGATCGGGCTCGAGACTAAAAAGCAGCTCGAGAAGGCGGACGACGAGGCGGACATCGTCATCGGCTGCGCCGGCGGCGGCTCCAACTTCGCGGGCCTGTCGTTCCCCTTCGCCGCCGACAAGCTGACGAAGAAAAAGAAGATGCGCATCATCGCCGTCGAGCCGTCTGCGTGCCCGAGTCTCACCAAGGGCAAGTACACCTACGACTTCGGCGACACGATCGGCATGACGCCGCTGGTGAAGATGCACACGCTCGGCCACGGCTTCGTGCCGGCGCCGCTGCACGCCGGCGGTCTGCGTTACCACGGCATGGCGCCGCTCGTCTGCAAGCTCTACGACGAGGGCGTGATCGAAGCGGTCGCGGTGCCGCAGATCGCCACGTTCCAGGCGGCGATGCAGTTCGCGCGCAGCGAAGGCATCATCCCGGCGCCGGAGTCGGCGCACGCGGTTCGCGTGACCATCGACGAAGCGCTGCGCTGCAAGAAAGAAGGCAAGCGGCAGGCGATCGTCTTCAACCTCTCGGGCCACGGCCACTTCGATCTCGGCGCCTACGAGCAGTTCCTCGCCGGCAAGCTGCAAGACTACGAGTACCCGGCGGCGAAGATCGAGGAAGCGCTGCGTGGCGTGCCGAAAGTCAAGGCATGATGCGGCGACGCGCCTTTCTCAAAGCGGGGGTGACCGCGGGCGCTGTGCTCGTCGCGCCGCAGCTTGCGCACGCCCAAGCCCCCAAAGGCAAGGTCCGCTTCGCGTATCTGCAGCTCGGCTGGGCCGGGCCCGAGATCATCCATAAAGAGGACCTGCTCGGCAAGCACGGCTGGCAGGCAGAGTACTCCGTGGTTCCGGGCTCCCCGGTGCCGCTGCTGAACCAGCTCACGAGCAAGAACGTCGACGCGATCGACATGTCGTTCGCGCTCGCCGCCAAGGCGTTCGAGGACGGCGCGCCGGTGAAGGTCACCGGCGTCGCCACCGCGGTCCTGGGCGCGATCGTCGCGCGCAAGGACGCGGGGCTGGCAAAAGTCGAGGATCTGAAGGGCAAGAAAGTCGCCGCGGTGGTCGGCACCTCGACGTTCTTCGACATCCGTGCGCTGACGCTGAAGGGCTACGGTTTCGATCTCCAGAAGGACGCACAAATCGTCACCGCGACGGCGCCGCCCGACATGGCGACGCTGCTCGCCAAGAAGGACGTCGACGCGATCATCGCCTGGCAGCCGATCAGCGACTCGGTGGTGCTCTCGGGGCAGGGCGTGTATCTCGCCAAGCAGATCGATCTCTGGCGCAAAGCGACGGGCCGCCCGGCGGGCTTTCCTGTGCACGTCTGCTATCTCGTGCACAACGACTTCATCGCGAAGCACGCCTCGTTCCCCGGCGACCTCAACGCCGCGCAAAAGGACGCCGTCGACGTCTGGTACAACAATCCCGCGCGCGCCAAGGAGATCATGGTCGACGTCACGAAGCTGCCCAAGGACGTCATCGATGTCGCGCACAAGGAAACCGTGCGCATGCTGTCCGGCCTGCCCGACGAGCAGGTCGAGACGCTGATCGCGCAGCTCAAGATCAACAAGGAGTTCGGTTTCTTGAAGTCGGACATCTGGGAGCAGCCCGACCGCATCCGCCGGGAGTTCTTCTACCGCGCGTGAGCGCGCGGCTCTGGGCGAGCCGGCTTCACCTGCCCACGTTCGGCGTCGCCCTCGTCATCGTCGCCGGCTGGGTGGTGCTCTCCTGGCGCTACGGCGCCTACGTCCTGCCCTCGCCACTGGCCGTCGCGCGCGGTTTTGCCGACATCGTCGCCAGCGGCGAGATCTGGCGGCATACCGCGGCGTCACTCGCACGAATCGTCGTGGGCTTCGGCGGCGCCGTGGTGACGGCGCTGTTGGCCGGACTCGCAGCATTCCTGTCGCGCACCGCGCGCGGGGTGATCCACGATCTGCTCTCGGTGCTGAACTCGACGTCCGTCTTCGTCTGGATCGTGATCTCGATCATCTGGTTCGGGCTGTCGAACTGGGCCCCGATCTTCACCACCTTCATGATCACGCTGCCGGTGGTGGCCTCGAACATCGTCGAGGGCGTCGAGAACGTGGACCGGCGGCTGCTCGAGATGGGCGACGTCTACCGCCTCTCTGGCCGGCAGAAGTTCACGGCGATTGTCGTGCCATCGACGCTGCCCTATCTGCTGGCCGGCATGAAGGTCGGCTTTGGGCTCGCGCTCAAAGTGTCCGTCGTCGCCGAAATCTTCGGGGTGACCTCGGGCATCGGCTACGTCATGAACTACTCGCGCGAGATTCTGGCGACGCAGATGGTCTTCGTATGGGCGCTCGTCATGATCCTGGTCATGACGGCGACCGACAAGCTCGTGTTCGACATGTTGTCACGGCGGCTCGACCGATGGCGGTGACCCTCGAGGTCGTCGGAGTCGGCAAGGACTTTCTCATTCCCGTGATCGATTCCGTGTCGTTCGTGGTCGAGGCCGGCGAGTTCGTGTGCTTGCTCGGCCCCAATGGGTGCGGCAAGACTACGCTCCTGCGAATCGTCGGCGGGCTCGAGCCGCCCACGCGCGGACACGTCCTGCTCGGCGGCGAGCCCGTGGCGGGCAGCGGTCGCCACACGAAAAAAGTCGGCGTCGTCTTCCAGGAGGACCGCCTGCTGCCGTGGATGACGCTGCGCGAAAACGTCGAGCTCGTGCTCATGCCGCTCGACGTCGATGCGACCATCCGGCGCGCGACGGCCGACCGATATCTCCGGCTGGCCGGTCTGGAGGGCTTCGAAGGCTACTTCCCGTCACGCGTGTCCGGCGGCATGCGCCAGCGCGCGGCCATCGCGCGGGCGCTGGCCATCGAGCCGGATCTCTTGCTGATGGACGAGCCGTTCGGGGCCCTGGACGCGCAGAGCCGCCGCATCATGCAGGCCGAGGTGCGGCGCATCTGGCGCGAGACCGGCCGCACGATTGTCTTCGTGACGCACGCAATCGACGAGGCGGTCGCCATCGGCACGACGCTCATCATGCTGTCTGCGCGCCCATCACGGATCCGCGCTGAGGTCCGCAACGACGGGCGACGCGAACGGGCGACGCTGATCGACGATCTCAACGCGCTGATCATGCAAGAGGTCGAACGGCAGCAAGGCGCATCGTCGATCTCCTGACGTTCGGGCGACCTGCCCGAACGCCGCATGCCGACCACATCGTTTTTACGATTCTTTACTGAAACCCCTGGGGGCCCCTCCCCGTCTCAATCAGTGAGATGGGAGGTGACGGTATGAAGCGCATGGCATTCGCGATTCTCCTGGCGCTTACCGCCCTGACGGCGGTCGCGGCCCCCGTAGCGTGGGCCGACTCGAGCGACAGCAATATCAGCACAACCGAGGCTCCTTAAGATCACTTCTCGAGGAGTCTGCGCGACGACGGGCGGGGGGCTTCTCCCGCCCGTCGTACGCTGAGAAAGGGAGTACGTGATGCTCGAACCATTGGTCGCTGGCGCGCTTTTGCTTGCAGCCAGCATGGTCGCGGGGCTCGATACGGCGCCGGCCCGCGCGGTCCAGTACGCGCTCGCGCAGCGACGCCGCCGGCGGCGTCAGCTCAAACCAGCCGCGTCCGAATCTTGATCTCCGACGTGAGTGTCCGGTGCACCGGGCACTTGTCGGCGATCTCGACGAGCTTGGCGCGTTGCGTGTCGTCCAGCCTTCCCGATAGCACCAGCTCGCGCTCGATCTGATCGAGCTTGCCTTCCTTGGTCTCACAGTCGGCACAATCCTGCGCGTAGACGCGTGAGTGGGAGAGGCGCACGGTGACGCCGTCGAGCGGCCAGCCTTTGCGTCGCGCATACAGCGCGAGCGTCATGGACGTTCAGCTGCCGAGGGCAATCAGCAAGAAATCGTAAGGCGAAGGGCCAGCGTCGGTACCGCCTTCCGCCGCCGGCTCGTCGGCGACGAGCCGGTGCTTGCCGACCAGCACTTCCTGCACGAACCCCGTCGCTCCACCGTGGATGGTGACCGTGGCCATCGTCGCCTCCTCATTCTCCGGCTCGCCTCGGACGGCGGGCCCCACGCAGACTCGCCTCGCCTTGCGGCTGCGGCTCGCACGACGGCCCCGCGACGTCCTGCGGCTCGCACCTCCTCACGCGCCGAGAATCCGATCCCAGCGGCCATACTCGCGCGCCGCGTCCATGAACCACTGTACGCATTCCGGATTGGCGCGCGGCGGCAGCTCGCACGAGGTCGAGAGCACGAACCGCGAGCGCCTGCCCGCAGTGTCGATGCAGCGCCGCACCTCCGCCTCGATCTCCGCCTTCGTCGCGCGCTCGAAAATCGTCACGTCGACGTTGCCGATCGCCACCACGTTGTTCTGGTTGCCGAGCGTGATGAGTCGGTCGAGCTGATCGACGTAGAGCTTCGGGTCGGCCTGCTGGTCGAGATCGATCGTGATGGCGACGAATCCGACGTCGACCAGATCCTCGTGGATCTGGTGTGTGGTGCCGCAGATGTGCACGGTCGTCCCGACTTTCCTCGCCTTGAAGTAGTCCACCAGCTCCTTGTGATAGGGCTTGATGAACTCGCGATAGGTGTCGGGGCCGACCAGCGAGCACGACGCCGTCGGGTCCGAATACGACAGCCCGATCTTGGTCGTGAGCACCGCGTCGCCCATGCGCTTGGCGAATTCCGTGGCGAAGCGCATCAGGTCGTGCACGAATGCCGGATCCTCGAGCGTGTCCAGGCACATCAGCTCGGGATTGCGCATCAGCATGGCGATCGTCCACGGGCCGACAAGCACGGCGCCGAGCGCCGACGGGAACTTCTGCGCCGACAGCGCCTCGCATTGTTCCAGGAACGCGGGCAGGCGCGCGTGTCTGAAGGGGTCGGGCACCTCGAGCCGCGCCAGGATGCCCTTGTCGTCCTGGAGCACGTGCTGATCGATCGACGGGACGACGTAGTCGGAATATTTCACGCGGCAGCCGACCGCCTCCGCCTCCTTTGCGAGGTCGTTGAAGGCGATCATGATGTCCGGCTGATAGCGCTCGTAATAATTGATCATCGCCTTCACGGCCTTCTTCGGATTCGTGCAGTACTCCTCGATCGAGAGACCGTCCAGGCAGCCGGCGAACGAGCCGGCGATCGGATATGCCGGGACGCGATCGGCACGCTGCCCCTTGTAGGCGGCGACGACGCGCTCGCGCGGCGTGATGGCGCTCGTCTGGTCCATGGTGGTCTCCTCTGTATCGCCTGAGAGAGACGCACGGGGCTCCGCTCTGTATCGGAGCGTTGCGTCCCCCCTCGGCCGTGGCTCCCTCAGCGCAGCATCGGCGCGAAGGCCTCGAGACTGCGACGTGTCTCTTCCGGCGTCAGGCCGGCTCGCAGCAGCAGCGCGGGCATGGCGCCACCCGCATCGTACCAGCGCTGCAGACGCCGCCGCGCCTCGGCCGGCGTCCCGAACACGATCAGCTGCTCGAGCAGCTCCTCGGCGTCGGGCGGCACCAGGCCCGCGAACTTCGGCGTGTTTGCGGCCACGACGGCTTCGATCTCCTTGGCGAATCCCCAGCGGACAAGCGCGTCTCGGTAGAACGTGCCCATCGCTGTCACGTAGAACGACACGAACCACGCCGCGCCTTCACGCGCCTTGAGCGGATCGTCGTGGACCACCGTCGGTAAGGACGGGCAGACGATCGGCAGCTCGGCGCGCCCGGAGCGCCGCGCGCCCTCACGCAGCTGCTCGATGCCGTGCGGCAGCAGCCGCAATGGAAAAAGGAATGGAATCCATCCGTCGGCCAGCTCCCCTGCCAGACGGATCGACGCATCGCCGAGCGCGGCGAGATAGATCGGCACGTCGGTGACCGGGACGTTCAGTCGGAGCGCGCGCGCCGTCGTGGTGACCGCGAGCGGCACGCGCTCGCCACACAGAAGGGCGCGGACCTGCATGACCGTGCGGCGCATGCGCGGTAGCGGCGGCTCGAAGGGGACGTCGTGAAGTCCCTCCACCAGCTGCGGCGTGCTGGCCCCGAGTCCGAGGATGAAGCGTCCGTTCGACTGCGACGCCAGCGTGGCAGCCGCCATCGCGATGGTCGCCGCGCTGCGATTCCACACGCCGAGGATCCCGGTGCCGAGCCGCACGCGCCGTGTCTTCACCGCGATTTCGGCCAGCAGCACCGTGATGTCGTACGACCACGTTTCAGGGAACATGACGCCGTCATAACCGAGCTCATCGGCGAGCGTCGCCAGCAGGACGAACTGGTCGCGGCGGTTCTCGAGCGGCATGACGGCAGCGGACAGGGCGCGCGCCACGTCAGCTGCTCGCCAGCGCCGGACGGATTTTGGTGGCGACGAGGTCGAGCAGCTCCATCATCCGCTTGGGATCCTCGCGGCGGAAGACCACCGCGGCGTGCTCGACCCCGGCGCGCGCATACGCGCCGAGCCGATCCACGACCGACTGCACACCCTCGGCCAGGACTGCCTCGCTCATTTCGAAGCGCATCGAGATCTCGATCGTGCTCCAGGCGCGGCCCGCGGCGTCCGCAAGGCGCTTGAGCTCCGCCACCGAGGCCGCGAGCTCGGCGGGCGACTTCGAGGACATGGCGTGCCAGCCGTCACCGAGCGCGATCACGCGGCGCAGCGCCGCCGGTGAGATGCCGCCGACCCAGATCGGCGGATGCGGCTTCTGCAGGGGCTTCGGCTCGGCACCGGCGTCGGCGATGCGATAAAACTCGCCCTGAAAGCTCGGCTCGCGCTCGGTCCACATCGCCTTGAAAACGCGCAGCGCCTCGTCGGCGGCGCGCCCACGGCGCGCAAAGTCAACGCCCAGTATCTCGAGCTCCTGCCGCCACCAGCCGACGCCCACGCCGACGATGAGGCGGCCGGCCGAGAGCGCGTCGATCGTCGCCAGCATCTTGGCCATCGCCACCGGGTGCCGGTGGCCCAGGATGAACACCGAGCAGCCGATGCGCGCCTTCGTCGTTACCACGGCCAACGCGCTCAGCATCGCGACGGGTTCGAGATACGGCGTCTCCGGCGGGATGGGGAAACGGCGCCCGCCGCCCGGGTAGTCGGCATCCGTCGTCTTCGGAATGACGATGTGGTCGCTGACCCAGAGCGAAGCGAACTCGCGCGCCTCGGCCTCGCGCGCGAACGTCAGCAGCGCGTCGCGCGTGACGCCAGGCGCGACGGTGGTCGGGACGTGGACGCCGATCTGCATTCAGACACCTCTCCGCGGTGTGCGGACGGTAGCAGACAGACGACGGCGGAGCAATGTGCAGAGGCGCCGCGGGTCCACGTTCCCGCGGCAACGTGCTCGACCTGCGGCCGGCTACGCCTTCACGGCCTCCAACCGTGCCCGCGTACGCTCGCGCAACGCCGCCACGACGTGCGGCGGCGCCGTCTGGGGCGAGCCGGCATGGAACGGCGGCTGCGGGTCGTACTCGATGCCGAGCTGGATGGTCTGCGCGAATTCCTCGCCGGCGATGCGCGCCGCCAGCGTGAGGCCCATGTCGATGCCCGACGACACACCGGCGGCGGTGATGACCTTGCCCTGCTCGACCACGCGCTTGAGCGTCGGCTTCGCTCCGAGCTCGGCCAGCTGTTCGTGCGCGGCCCAGTGCGTGGTCGCCTCCAGCCCGCGCAGGATCCCCGCCGCGCCCAGCAGCAGGGAGCCGGTGCACACCGATGTCGTCCACTGGCTGGTCTCGTGTGCCGACCGCAGCCAGTCCAGCAGCGGGTTCGGCGTCATGAGCGCGCGCGTCCCGAAGCCGCCGGGCACCATGATGATTTCCGGATGCGGGACCGCGGAAAGAGGCTCGTCGGCGACGAGCGTGAGCTGCCGGTTGTCGGTCTGGTAGCGGCCGGGGGTGATAGCCACCCAGCGGATCCGCGCCCCGGGCAATCGCGAGAGGACTTCGTACGGGCCGATCGCGTCGAGCGCGGTGATGCGGTCGAAAATCGGAATGGCGATGTCCATGACAGTTCTCCCTGTGGCCCCGCTCAGGAGGCCGTGGCATGGCCGCGCGGTGCGGCCCGGAAATGACGCCGATACTGCGCCGGCGCGACGCGCAGGACGCGCCGAAACGCGCGATGCATGGTCTCCGCGCGGCCGAAGCCGCACGCCGAGGCGACCTCCATCACGCTGCGCGTCGTCGTCTCGAGCAGCCGGCGCGCCGCTTCCACGCGTTGCGCTTCGACGTAGACGGCCGGCGTGACGCCCACCTCGCGACGAAACGCCCTCGCGAAGTTGCGCGGGCTCATGTGCGCGCGGCGCGCCAGCGCCGGCACCGTCAGCTCGCCGTCGGGGTGATCGGCGATCCAGCCCTGCACGTCGCGCAGCCCATCGCGCTCCGCGATCTGTGCAGACAGCTGAGCGCTGAACTGCGATTGGCCGCCGGGGCGACGCAGGAACATGACGAGATGGCGGGCGACCGTCAGCGCGGCGTCGCGCCCGTAATCCTCTTCCAGCAGCTGCAGCGCGAGATCCATGCCGGCGGTGATGCCGGCCGACGTGAACACATTGCCGTCGCGGACGAAGATCGGATCGCGCTCGACGCGGACGGCGGGGAATCGCCGCTGCAAGGCGTCACACATCGCCCAGTGCGTCGTCGCCCGTCGGCCGTCGAGTAACCCCGCCTCCGCCAGCAGGAACGCGCCCGTGCACACGGACGCGACACGGCGCGCGCGACGCGCGGTGCGCCGGATCCACGCGACGAGCCGGACATCGCGCGCGCTCGGCCGGGTGCCCTGACCTCCGGCCACGACAAGCGTGTCGACGGGCCCGGTGGCCTGCGCGAGGCTGCAGTCGGCGATGAGTGCGAGCCCGCCGGACGTCGCGACCCGACCGGCGGCCGGCGCTACCACGGAGACGTCGTAGCGCGCGGTGGGCGAATCGCCGAGACGCGACGCCATGGCGAAGACTTCGAACGGGCCGGTCACGTCCAGCACCTGCGCGCCGGGGAACGCGACAATCCACACACGTCGCATGGCTCGACACGATGCCAAACCCCGGCGATGGCCGCAATGTCATTGTCGTGACGAATTCGGCCACCCTGTGATACCTCTGCTGCGCCGGAGACTTCGAAGGAGGCGCGCGCATGATCAAGCCCTACACCGCCGTGGGTCTCATCCCGACCGTTCGCGGGATCCGACGACGAAAAGACATCAAGCTGAACCTCGAGCACCTCAAGCACCTCGTGAAAGCGGCGTCGTGGCTGTCGAGCCTCGATCTCCCGGTGCGCCTCATCGCGTTTCCCGAGGGCGCGCTGCAGGCGTTCAACGACGAGGTGCTCGATCTGGATCACGCGACCTTCGCGCGCGAGTGCGCCATCGATATTCCTGGCGAGGAAACCGAGGAGCTCGGCAAGATCGCGAAGGAATACAACACCTTCGTCATGGCGCAGGCGAAGGCCAAACATCCCGACCTCAAGGACCGCTACTTCAACGTGGGCTTCATCATCAACCCGCGCGGCAAGGTGATCCTGAAGCACTACAAGGTCTCGCCGCTCTTCCCGGTGGAGCACTCCGTGTGTCCGCACGACGTGTACGACTGGTGGATCGAAAAGTACGGCCGCACCCTGGACGCGTTCTGGCCCGTCGCCGACACCGAGATCGGGCGCCTCGGCATCATGATGGCCAACGAAGGGTCGTATCCGGAGAACGCCCGCGCGCTGGCCCTCAACGGCGCCGAGGTCGTCTACCGCGCTTCGTATCCGCATCCCGCCACCGGCAACGAAATCTTCGAGATCCAGAGCCGGGCGCGCGCACTCGACAACAACATGTACATCGTGGCGCCGAACATGGGGACCTACTATCTGTTCCCCGAAGAGAACACCCCCATCGACACGTTCGGCGGCCGCTCCTTCATCATCGACTACAAGGGCCGCATCGTCGGCAAGCAGGACTACGGCGCCGGGTCCACCTATGTCGGCGGCGTGATCGACGTCGAGGCGCTCCGCGATCATCGCGCCCGCGCCCAATGGGACAACTGGATGAAGGATCTGCGCACCGAGCTCTACCAGCTCCTCTACGAGAAGCCGATCTACCCCAAGAATCTCTACCTCAAGCGCGCGCCGATGAAGCACGCGGAGTACCGCAACGTGATCCGCCGGCAGATCCGGCTCATGCACGATCGCGGCATCTGGGCCAAACCCGATCGGTGATCCCGCTGTGGCCCAAGCTCGCGTACACGGCGATCGTCGTGGCGATCGTGCCGGTGTATTACGTCTACTACGGCCCGGCGAACTTCCTGTGGTTCTCCGACATCGCGCTCGTCGTCACGGCCGTCGCGTTGTGGACCGAAAGCCGGCTGCTGGCGAGCATGATGGCCGTCGCGGTGCTGCTTCCCGAGCTGTTGTGGAACGTCAGCTTCTTCTCGCGGCTGCTGCTCCGCGCACGTGTCTCGGCGCTGGCCGACTACATGTTCGACCCGGCGATCCCACTCTGGATCCGCGTCTTGTCTCTGTTTCACATCCCGATGCCGCTCGTGCTGGTCTGGATGCTCGCCAGGCTCGGCTATGATCGCCGCGCGCTGGTGGCCCAGACGGCGCTCGCCTGGGTGGTGTTCCCGCTCACGTATGCGCTCACGGATCCCAAAGAGAACATCAACTGGGTCTTCGGCCCGGGCGGGCGGCCTCAGCATCGGCTGCCGCCGCGTGTGTACCTCGGACTGCTGCTGATCGTCTTCCCGCTGATCGTCTACGTGCCGACACACCTCGCGCTGAGCGCGTTGTTCGGCCGCTGAAGGCGGGCAGCGTGCCCGAGATCCTCGGGCGCGATACCGATTCCGCCGATGCGCGCCGCCCGTAAGTCGCCCATTTTCCGATCCCGGTGGTCTGGCATGGTCGCTGCTGTATGCAGGTGCCCAGGCAACGCCCCCGCTGGGATGGGGAGGTCGATAAACCGACCGGCGCGGTGCGATGAGCACCGGGGACAGGGCAAAAGCAATGGCAATGGACATCTGGTACGAGCTCAGGCTCCTCGAGATGTCCGACCTGAACGCAGCAGCAGACGAGCTGCTCCGTGAGGCGGACGCGATGTCAGTGGCGCCCGACGACGCGGACGATGAAGAGCAGTAACGCAGCGACCGCCACGACGATCCAGACCGAGCCCTTCGGGAATCGAAATACTTCGACGAGCGCGATCGCGAAGCCGGCGGCGATGACGACGCCGCCGGCCGCGATCGTCGGCCACCGGGCCCGCCGTGTCATTCGAGCATGGCCTCGAGCGCCTCGCGAACACGCTTGATGTCCGCGTGACTGCCGTCCATGTCGACCGGGAGGATGTGCGCCGTGGTCGACCACGGCCGCCATCGTCGGTTGGTTTCCGCGAACAGCACGAGCGATCGGGCCCCGACGCTTGCCGCGAGATGGCTCACCCCCGAATCGTTGCCGACGTACGCGGCGCAGACGGCAAGCGCGCCGGCGAGTGTGAGCAGGTCGGGCTGATGCAGGCGGTGCGCCGACGGCACGCGGGAAACGAGTCGCGCCGCAGGCTCGGCATCCGCCGGGCCCTCGTGAACGACGATCGCGACATCATCGAGTCCGTCGAGCACGCCTGCGAACGCATCCACCCGCCAGCATTTCGCCGGCGAGCCCGCCCCGGGGTGCACGACAACTACACGTTGTGAACGCTCGATGCCGCCCACAAGCAACGCCGCGCGGCCGCGAGCGACGAGATCTGCGCTGACGGTTGCCGCTCTCCGGTCGGCCGGGCCGCCGACACTCGCGAGCAGGTGCTCCCAGACGTCCCGATCGTTCGATATCGACGGCGCCACCGTCGCGTGTGGAACCAGCGCCGACAGCCGCTGCGCGAAATCCGGATCGCGTGCACCGAACCAGCAGACGACACGCTCCGCCGGCGGCAGGCGGGCGTCACCTTCGCCGGCGAAGAGGGCATCGAGCCGAAGCGCGTCGAAGTCGTGCGCCACGTCGGCCTCGCCCAACGCCACGATCAGCGCCGCGAGCCGCGGCTGCGCGGCGAGCGTCAGCGGGGCGCCGCCCGAGCGCAACGCACGAAGCGCCGGGATCGCGAGCAGCACGTCGCCGAGCGCGCCGGGGTGAATCACGAGCGCAGTCGACCTCACCGGCCGGCGAGCAGCGCCAGCGCGGCATCGTGCAAACGGCCGTTGGTCGCCAGCGCGTGGCCGGAGTAGATCGTGGGCTGGCCGGCCAGATCGGTGAAGCGCCCTCCTGCTTCCTCGACCACGATCTTGCACGGCGCGAGATCCCACGGCTTCAGATCGACCTCGACATACATCTCCGCCTTGCCTTCGGCGACCAGCCCATACCCGAGGTAGTCGCCGAAACCACGCTGGCGCTCCGTCGCGTCGACGAGTCGCATCAAGCCGTCCCACACACCGGCCTTGCGATACAGCCGCAGTCCCGCGTGCAGCAACGTTGCGGACCACATGTCGCCGATGTCGGAGACGGTGACGCGCTGGCCGTTCAACCGCGCCCCGCCGCCGCGGCGCGCGGTGTACAGGTCTCCGCTGACGGGATTGTGGATCACGCCGGCGACGATCTCACCGTGCGCCTCGAGGGCGAGGAGCGTGGCCCACACCGGAATGCGACGCACGAAGTTCTTCGTGCCGTCGATCGGGTCGATGATCCAGCGCACGTCGGTGGCGCCCTTCGCGCCGAACTCCTCGCCGAGGAATCCCCAGTCGGGAAAGGCCAGGCCGAGCGCCGCGACGATGGCCTGCTCGGCCTCACGATCGGCCTGCGTCACCGGCGTGTCGTCGGGCTTGATGACGACCTCGAATCCCCCGGTGTAGTACGTCATCGCGATCGTGCCAGCCGCCCGCGCGGCGTCGGTGGCGGCGGCGAGCGCGCGGTCGAGCGTGGCCGCGTCGAGGCGGCGCGTCATCGCGCCGCCGCGTCCTCGGCCGGAAACGGCTCGCCGCGCTCGCCGAGCACTCGCGCATACACCTCGAGCGCCTCGACGACGACCGGCATGCCGCCATAGGTGACCTGCTGGAAAATCACCTCGGCCACTTCCTGTCGCGTCGCGCCGACGTTCAGCGCGGCGTGGATGTGCGCACGCAGCTCGTTGCCGCGCTCGAGCACGGTCAGCGACGCGACCGCGCACAGCTCGCGCTGCTTTTGCGAGATCACCTCGCGGCTGTAGAGCCCGCCCGCGAAGAACATCGACAGCTGCCGCGCCAGATCCTTGTCGAACTTCTTCCACAGCTCGAAGCCCGCGCCGCCCTTGAGCGTGTGAAACAGCTTGCGCGCCGTCTCGCGCGTCTTTTGCTTGAGCTCTGCCTCGTTCATGGTCACCTCCCTCGAGAGCTTCGCGACATCATCGCACGGCGTGATACGCTCGGTCTGAACCCCAATGCTCAATCCGCACATCTTCCGCGCCTATGACGTTCGCGGGCGCGTCGGCTCCGACATCAATCCCGAGGTCTTCGGCCTCGTCGGGCGCGCCTACGGCACACTGATCCGCGGCCGCCACGGCCGGCGCATCGCCGTCGGACAGGACAACCGCGAATCGTCCGCGGGACTCAAGACCGCCTTCATCGATGGCGTGCGCGCCACCGGTCTCGACGTCGTGGACATCGGCGTCGTCACCACGCCGATGCTCTATTTCGCCACGGCGCACTGGAAGCTCGACGGCGGCGCCAACATCACCGGCAGCCACAACCCGGTCGATTACAACGGCGTGAAGATGGTCCATCCCGGCGCCGCGCCGCTGACGGAGCAGGAGATCCAGGGGCTGCGCGAGAGCATCGAGCGGGGCGCCTTCGCCAGCGGCGCCGGCGGGCTCACGACGCGCAGCCCGCGCGACGACTACTTCGACACCGTCGCCAAGCTCGTGCGCCTCGAGCGCCCGCTGAAGATCGTGGCCGATGCCGGCAACGGCATCGCCGGCCTCTACGGACCGCCGTTGCTGCGACAACTCGGCTGCGACGTCATCGAGCTGCACTGCGACTCCGACGGTCGCTTTCCGAATCACCTGCCCGATCCCGAGGACCCCGAGAACGTGGTCGATCTGCAACAGAAGGTGGTCGAGGTCGGCGCGGATCTCGGGCTGGCGTGGGACGGCGATGCCGATCGCGTCGGCGTGATCGACGAGCGCGGACGGCGGCACGAGGCCGATTTGATCCTCGTCCTGCTCGCGCGCGATCTGCTGACGCGGCACCCCGGCGCCAAGATCGTCTTCGACGTGAAGTGCTCGCAGGTGCTGGTCGACGACATCCGCAAACACGGCGGCCTGCCCGTCATGTGGAAGACCGGCCACTCGCACCTCAAGCGCAAGATGCGCGAGGATGGCATCCTGCTCGGCGGCGAGGTGAGCGGTCATATCTTCTTCGGGGAGGGCTACTACGGCGTCGATGACGGCATCCTCGCCGCGTGCAAGCTCGTCGAGATCGCCGCGCGCCATCGCGGCCCGATCTCGACCCTGTTCGACTCGGTCCCGCATCTGCACGCGACACCCGAGCTGAAAGCGCCCTGCCCCGACGGCGAGAAGTTCCGGGTCATCGACGAGCTGGCCCGCGACCTGAAGGCGCAGTTCGACACGATCGACATCGACGGCGCGCGCGTGCTCTTCCCGGGTGGCGGCTGGGGTCTCGTGCGCGCGTCGAACACCAACCCCTATCTGACGCTGCGCTTCGAGGCGGCTACCGAGCGCGAGATCGCGGACATGAAGCGGGTCATCTACGACGCGCTTCGCCGCTACCCATTCGTCACGCTCCCCGCGTAGCGCGCGGGGTTTAGCCGGCCGCCACCGCCGACAGCTGGGCGGCGATCAGCCGCGCGTACAGGCCGCGCCGCGCCAGGAGCTCGGCGTGAGAGCCGGTTTCCACGACGCGTCCGCGATCGAGCACGACGATCGCGTCGGCGCCCCTCACGGTAGAGAGACGATGCGCGATCACGAGCGTCGTCCGATCCTGCTTGAGACGATCGAGCGCGGCGCGCACCGTCGCCTCGCTCACCGCGTCGAGGTGTGACGTGGCTTCGTCCAGGATCAGGATCGGCGCGTCCTTCAGAAAGGCGCGTGCGATCGCAACGCGCTGGCGTTGGCCTCCCGACAGCCGGGTGCCGCGCTCGCCGACGACGGTGTCGAGCCCGTCCGGCAGCGAGGCCACGAAGTCCGCGAGCGCGGCGCGCTCGATCGCCGTGTCGATCTCGGCCGCGCCGGCGCCGGGCCGCGCCAACCGAACGTTGTTTCGGAGCGTGTCGTTAAACAGGTACGTATCCTGCGCGACGAGCGCCACGCGTTGGCGCAGCTCGTCGAGACGATAGTCGCGCAGGTCGTGGCCGTCCAGACGCGCCGTACCTTTGTCCGGATCCCAGAATCGGAGAAAGAGATGCGCGACGGTGGTCTTGCCGGCGCCCGAGGGCCCCACGAGCGCCACCGTGCTGCCGGCCGGAATGACGAGCTGCACGTCGTCGAGCGCTGGACGCGCGCGTCCCGGATACGTAAAGGTCACGTGCGCCATCTCGAGCGCGACGTCGCGGCGGCGCGAGGCAGGAACGCCGGGCCCGTCCTGCACGGCCACCTGCGCCGTCTCGATCGCGTGAAAGCGCCGCGTCGCGCCCAGCGTATCCGCGAGCTGTCGACCGACTTGCGCGATCTCCCACACCGGCACGAACGCCGAAACCGCGAGGAGGGTCATGACGGGTAAGATTGCCGCGTCCAGCCGCCCATGAATCGCCAGCAGGCCGCCCGCAGTCAGCACAGCCAGTCCGCCAAGCCCCGTGACGACCTCGTGCAGCGCGCCCTGCAGCGTGAGGTCGTGCAGGAACGGCATGCGCGCGTGCAGATAATCGCGCGCGCGGGCCGCGAACTCCTCGCCACGCGCCCGCACGTGCTGAAACGCGATGATCTCGGTGAGACCCTGCACCGAGTCGACGGCGTGCGCGTTCAGCTCGCCCGAGATTGCGCGCGCGCGGGCGCCGAGCCGATCGATGCGGGCGCGACCGAGAATCGGGCTGATGGCCGCGTAGACGAGAAATGGCAGCACCGCCACGGCCATCGGCCAGCCGACCACGGTGAGCGTGCCGAGCACGACCAGCGGCACCACCACGGCCACGAACGCCGGCGTGATCGTGTGCGCGAAGAAGTACTCGATCAGCTCGACGTCGTGCGTCGCCACGCTCACGAGATCGCCGCTGCGATGCTGGACGAGATACGCCGGGGCGAGCGCGTCGAGTTTGCGGAACAGCGCCAGTCGCAGGTCGGCCAGCAAGCGGTACGCCATGTCGTGCGCCAGCCACGACTCCAGCCAGTGCAGCGCGCCCGACAGCGGCGCCACGACCGCCAGTGCGATGAGCAGAACGGCGACCGGCTCGCCTCGGTTGACGGCGCGCACCGTGAACGCGCTCAGCACGCCGACGCCGATCAGCGCGGCCACACGCGCAACGCCGAGCGTGAACGTCACGGTGAGACGGCGCCGGTACTGCTGGACCATGGTCAGCAAGATCGGAATCGCCCGCAGCCACCCGAGCTCAGCTGAAGGCGCCGTGGGATCCAGCGCCGCGGTGCCGTCCTCGGACTCCGCCGCCGTCCTCTCCCTCGACATCGGCATGTCGTCGCCCGGCACGGCCACGTCCGCGGCTTGCGCGGCCATGAGCCGCGCGTACGCGCCGCCGCGAGCTATCAGCTCGCGGTGCGTCCCCATCTCGGCCACGCGTCCGCCCTCGAGCACGAGGATGCGATCGGCGCCGACGACGCTCGAGAGTCGATGCGCGAACACCAGCGTCGTTCGCCCCTGCATCAAGCGGTCGAGCGCCTGCTGGATCACCGCTTCGTTCTCGGCGTCGACGGACGACAACGCCTCGTCGAGGATCAGGATCGGCGCGTCGCGCAGCAGCGCGCGGGCAATGGCGATCCGTTGCCGCTGGCCGCCCGACAGCCGCACGCCGCGCTCGCCGACCACCGTCTGATAGCCCTGCGGCAAGCGTGCGATGAACTCGTCGGCGTTCGCCGCGCGCGCCGCGGCTCGAAGCTCCTCCGCGCTGGCCGTCGGCTTGCCGATGCGCAAGTTGTCCTCGACGGTTCCGTGGAACAAATAGGTGTCCTGCTGCACGATCGCGATCTGCGCGCGGAGATCGTCGAGGCGCAATCCGCGCAGATCACGTCCGCCGATCAGGATCCGGCCGGTGTCGGGGTCGTAAAAGCGCAGGAGCAGCCGCGCGATCGTCGACTTGCCCGCGCCGCTCGATCCCACGAAGCCGATCCGCTCGCCGGGCGCGACCGTGAAGCTCAGGCCGTCATGGATCATCCCGCGCCCGCCGGGATACGCGAACGTGACGGCGTCGAAGACCACGCTCGGCGTCAGCGCCGTCGTCGGCGCTGGGTCGTGCTGCTCGCGCACCTGTGGCGTGGCGCGAAGGATCGCGAGAATGCCTTGTGCGGCGGACGTGCCGAGCATGCCCTGGTGCAAGACCACGCGCAGCTCGCGAAGCGGGCGGAACACCTCGACGCCGAGCATCAAGATGACCAGAAGGCTCGGCAGTCCCATCGCGCCGGTGTGCACCCGATAGACACCGAGCGCGAGAGCGGCGACGGCGCCGACGGCGATCCCCGTGTCAGCGATTCCGCGCGTGAGCACGTTGGACCCGAGCACCCACATCGTGCTCTCGAACAGCTCCCGGCCTTTCGTCTCCAGCAGACGGCGGCGCGCCGCGCTCTGTCCGAAGGCCTTCAGCGTCGGCAGTCCCTGCAGCGTGTCCAGGAATTCGGCGCCATAGGCGGCGTAGGCCTTCTGCCGCGCCAGGCTGTGGCGGCTCTCCCGCCGATGCCATAGCACCGGGGCCAGGAGCGTCACGAGCGCGGCGACGAGCGTGACCAACGCGACCGGTAGATCGATGAACGCCACGAACGCGAAGATCAGCACGGGGGTCAGCACGGCCACCGCGAGCTGCGGCAGGTACTGCCCGAAATAGACTTCGAGCTGCTGAATGCCCTCGACCATCGACAGCACGACGTCGCCGGTGCGTGAACGCCCGAAGTGCGCGGGGCCGAGCGCGGTGACGTGCGCGTAGAGCGCGCGGCGCAGCGTCGCCTGCACCAGCGCCGCCGTGTGATGCGCGAGCATCGTGCGCCAGTATTCGAGCGCGCCGCGGGCGACGGTCACGGCGGCGACGAGAAGCACGGCGAGCAGCAGCGACCACGTCGTCGATCCCGCGAGCACCTTCGCGAGCAGCCAGCCGAGCAACGCCAGCCGCGCGATGCCGGCCACGACGGCGGCGAGACCGATCATCACGGCCCAGACGATGCGCAGACGCACACCGGCGGTGAAGCGCCAGAGCTCGCGACTCAAGTACACGCGAGCAGCCCCTTGACGGCGTCGAGCACGGTGGCCGCCGTCGGACAGTCACGCCGCTCCCAGCACGCGCCCGGATCCAGCAGGACCGCGCGCAGCCCGACGCGGCGCGCGCCGAGCACATCGATGGAATACAGATCGCCGACGTACGCCGCGTCGGCCGCGCTCACACCGGCACGCGCGAGGCCGCGCGCGAAGATCTCCGGGTGCGGTTTCTCCACGCCTTCCTCCTGGCTGTCGAGCACGAAGTCGACCAGCCGGAGGAGATCCAGCTGCGCGAGGATCTGCTTGATCGTGCCGTTGGAGTTAGAAATCACGCCGGTCCGCAGTCCCGCCTCGCGCGCGAGCGTGAGCGCGGGCGCCGCGGCGGGCTCGGGCGCCGTCCACACGCCGATCGGCTGATTGTAGGCTCGGCGCCACGCGTCCATCGCATCGACGATGCCCGGCGTCGTCACGCCGACGCCCTCGAGCATGTACGCCATGTAGCGGCTGTGAGTCGTCCGGGCTTCGGTCGAGGTCACCTCGCCGGTGCCGAAGATGTTGTCATCGAGCCGCACGCGCGCGCGCCACTCGGCGCGCATGAGCGCGTCCGGTGTCGTCACGACGCCGTGCGTGGCGAGCGCGGCCGCGATGGCCGCGTAGTCGATACGGATCAGCGTATTGCCGGCGTCGAAGAGAATCGCGCGAAGCGGCACCGGCCTACGATACCACTTGACAGCGGGCCGGACATTAGGCGACCCTAATGCCGGCATGAATGTACACCTAATCAGGAGCGCGCCGTGATCGTGTGCCTCTGCAGGGGCGTGTCGGACGGCGCGCTGCACGAGGCCGTCGCGGCCGGCGCCGGCTCCCTGCCCGAGCTCGCCAGGGCGTGCCGCGGCGCAGGCACCGATTGCGGCTCGTGCCAGTGGATGCTCGCGGCTCTGCTCGACGCCGCAGGCTCGGGTGTACGCTGTGCCCTCGCGTCCAGCACCTAAATCTCAGGCACCTGCTCGCAGGCGCTGACTCTCAGGGGGCTGCCCGTGAAGGGCCACGACCAGGTCATTCAGGTCCTCAATGACGTCCTCACCGCCGAGCTCACCGCGATCAACCAGTACTGGATCCACGCGCGCATGTGCGAGAACTGGGGCTACAAGCGCCTCTGGGAGAAGGTCCGCGCGGAATCCCTCGGCGAGATGAAGCATGCCGACAGCCTGGTCGAACGCATTCTCTACCTCGAAGGCGTGCCCAACCTCCAGCGGCTCGGCAAGGTCAACGTCGGCCAGACGGTCAAAGAGCAGTTCCGTCTCGATCTCGAGGTGGAGAAAGCGGCTGTCAAGGCCCTGAACGCCGGGATCGAGACCGCGCGCAGCCTGGGCGACAACGGCACCCGGGAGATGCTCGAGTCCATCCTCGAGGGCGAAGAAGAACACGCCAACTGGCTCGAAGCGCAGCTCACGCTGATCGACCAGGTGGGCGAAGCGAACTACCTCGCGCAGCAGATCACCGGATAACCTGGAAGGAAAACTGCCCCTCGGTGACGTGGCTGTCGACTGACAGCACGCGCCACACGACGCGGTACGCTCCAGGCGCCAGCGCCGGCACCGACACGCGGAGCAGCACCGGATTCCCCGCGTCGACACCGCCGTCGCCCAGATCCATGCGCTTGCCGGCGGCATCGACGACCTGCACGCGGCTGTAGGCGGGCTCGAGCGCGCCGGTGAACCAGAGCTTCACCTGTGACGGCGGCGTCTTCACGCTGACACCGGCGCGCGGATCGGTGCGATCGAGCACCGCGTGCGCCGTGGCCGAGCCGACGGCCAGCGTCACGATCATGGCGGCGCAGGCCAGACGTCGGAGCATGAGCGCACTGTACCTCACGCCAGCGTCTTGCCGGTCGTCGCGGGAACGAGCTGGCCGTACCGGACGCCTTTGACCGAGATCAGATCGTTCGCCAGCCGCTCGATCGCCTGAACCGCGCCGCGCAGCGGGATGACCTCGAGACATGTGTGGCGATCGAGATGGACGTGCAGCGCCGACGTGATCATGCCGTGGCTGTCGTGCTGGATGTCGGTCAGCTTGTCGGCGAGCGCGCGCGTGTCGTGATCATAGACGAGCACGAGGACACCGACGGTTTCGCCGGTCTGCTCGCGCCATTCTTTCTTCACCAGCTCGGCGCGGCAGAGGTCACGCACGAACTCGCTCCGGTTGGAGTAGCGCCGCGCCGAGCGGAGCCGGTCGAGCGTGCGCATCAGGGACGCGGGCAGCGACACCGTGAACCGGACGACGCCGTCGGCGCGAGAACGCGCGGCTGCCCCTTCTCGTCGGCGTCTCATCGTGGTATTACGATTCGCCAAATGATCATACCGACGCGGTGTCGACGGGCAGCCGCCGTGTTGACCGGCATCCTCGGCGCCGCGACGCTCGCCTGGGCGCAGGAGCCGGAGGCGCCCCCGCCCGCTCCCGTTCCAGTGCTGCCGCCTGTGAGCGTCACGGCGCCACCCCCCGTGTCCTCGTCCTCCGAGCAGATCATCCCGGGCCGAGACTTCGAGCTGCGTCCACAGGGACGCCCGGCCGACGTCCTTCGGCTCGTGCCGGGCCTGATCATCAATCAGCACCAGGGAGGAGGCAAGGCCGAACAGTATCTGCTCCGCGGCTTCGACGCCGATCACGGCACCGACCTCGCGCTGTTCGTCGACGGGCTGCCCGTCAACCTCAGGAGCCACGCGCACGGCCAGGGCTACGCCGATCTGCACTTCCTGATCCCGGAGACCGTCAAGGCCGTCGAAGTCGTGAAAGGTCCCTATTTCCCCGAGTACGGAGACTTCGAGACGGCGGGCGCCATCCTGTTCCTCACCCGAGACTACGTCGAAGAGAACACGCTCGAGGTCGGCGGCGGCAGCTTCAACACGCAGCGTTACGTGGCGCTGATCTCGCCGACCCGGGACGCGCTCAAGACGCTGATCGCCTTCGAAGGCTACCGCAGCGATGGCCCCTTCGAGCATCCGAACGGCTATCTCCGCTTCAATCTGTTCGCCAAGGCGAGCGCGAACATCGCCGAAGACATGAAGCTCGCGGTGTGGGCCTCGCTCTGTCGGGCCGAATGGCACGGCTCGGGCCAGATCCCGGAACGAGCGATTCGGTCGGGGCTCATCGATCGATTCGGAGCGATCGATCCCAACGAGGGCGGCGTCACGCAGCGCACGAACCTGAACATCGACTACAGCTGGCGGGTGACCGACACTCAGCTCCTCGCGGTGCACGTGTACGGCAGCTATTACGCGCTGAGCCTCTTCAACGACTTCACCCTCTTCCTCAACGACCCCGAGCACGGCGACATGATCAATCAGCGTGACCGGCGCTTTGTGGCGGGCGCCGACACCCAGTACGCGATCAGGAGCACGCCCTTCGGGATCCCGGTGACATCGACGGCGGGGTTCCAGTACCGCATCGACACCCCGCACGTCGTGCTCGCGAACGCGGTTCAGCGGCACCAGGTCGGGCGCATACAGGACGTGAGCATCGTCGAGCAGTCGTATTCGCCGTACGTGAAGTTCGACCTCACGCCGATCGAGAAGGTCCGGCTCGTCACCGGCGCGCGCGGCGACATCTTTCGATTCCAGGGCACCGAGCACGTCGACACGACCGAGCCCTTCGAGACCCGCGACGTCACCAAGGCGCGTCCCAACGTCAAGGCGAATCTGATCCTCGGCCCCTGGGTCGCCACCGAGCTCTTCGCCAACTTCGGCACCGGGTTCCACAGCAACGACGCGCGCGCGGTGCTGATCAATCCCAGCCTCGACGCGCTGCCGACCGCGAAGGGTTACGAGTTCGGTTTCCGAACGCGCGCACTGCCCCGCACCGACATCTTCGCGACGTACTGGTTTCTGGACCTCAGCAGCGAGCTCGTGTTCGTCGGTGACGACGGCACGACGGAGGCTCGCGGCCGCACCCATCGTGAGGGTGTGGAATTCGGCGTAAAAGTTCAGCCGCTTGACTGGCTGTCGTTTACCGGCGACTTCACCTACACGACCAAGGCCGAATTCGTCGATACGGGCACGCCGATTCCGCTGGCGCCGATCTGGACGGCCCGTGCCGACATCACGGTGCGACTGCCGTGGGGTTTGTCGTCCAGCTTCGAGATGCGCTACCTGGGCGATCGCCCCGCCGACGAGGAGCGTCAATTCACGGCCCGCGGCTACACCCTGTTCAACTGGACGGGACGATACCGGTATCGGAACCTCGAGGCGTTTCTCAGCATCGAGAACCTAACCAACGTCCAGTGGCGCGAAGCTCAGTTCGCCTTCACGTCGCGGCTGCCGGGCGAGCCGGCCCAGGGAGTAAACGACCTGCATTTCGCTCCTGGCGCGCCGCGGTCATTTCTCGGGGGGATCGCCGTCCACTTCTAGCCATCCGGAGGCGGCCGATCGGGATTAGTATGGCGCGCACGACGATCATGACTGTGTCAACGCGCGACCTCGCGTCTCGTGGCGCAGTGCTGACCATGTCGGCGCTCGCGCACGTCCTCGTCTACGGCGCGCTGAGCCTGGTGCCCGCCTCCACACCGCCGCCGCGAACAGGCCTCCTCGTCGCGGAGCTGATCGTCAGTGAGCCGCCGACGCCGCCGGCGCGGGAACCGATCACGCCACCGCGACCCGTCATGACACCGAAACCGCCCGCAAAACCGGTCGAGACTGCGACGCCGGCGAAGCCCACTCCCGCGCCGCAAGCACCCACGCAGCTCGAGCATCCGATTGAGCAACAGGCGCCCGCACCGCCGCTCGATGCTGCGGCGCGATCGGCGGAGTCCGCTGAGACGCCGCGCGAGGTCACGACCGCGCCGCCGCCGATGATCACCGCCCCGTCCTCGGCCCCAACCACGGTCTCGGCGCCGGATTCAGCAGCGGCCAGCGCGGCGTCCCCGAGAACGGCGCCTGTCCGGGGCAACTCCGCCGCGGTCGTGGCCGCTCTGCCGCCGGGCTCGGCGGCCGTCACGTCCGTGATCACTCGCACCGCGATTCCGCGCGGCGGCTACCAGGTCACACCGTCGTATCCGGCGACGGCGCGCCGGCTCGGTATCGAGGGTACGGCGCTCTTGCGCGTATTCGTCGATGCCACAGGTCACGTCGCCGACATCGTCGTGAAGCAGTCCGCCGGGCACCCCGACCTGGACCGTGCCGCCGCCGACGCGGTACGGCGCTGGCGCTTCGACCCCGCACGCCGGGGTACGGATGCTGTCGCCATGTGGGTCGAGCTGCCCGTCGAATTCCACCTGCGCTAGCGAATCGTGCCTGCGGCAGCAAATCGTGCCTGCGATAGCAGATCGTGTAGGATGGCCCGCATGATGCGCAAGATCCCGATCGCGGCGTTCGCGTTCGCGCTGCTCGCGATCGGGACGCCCGCGTGGGCTCACATCGATGCGCCTATCGATCGGGCCGGCGTTTCGATGGTCACCGAGGTCGGCCCCGAGGCGTTCCGTGCGATGTCGCCGGCGACTCCCAGCCCCTGGCTGATCGTCGGCGGCGCCGCGGTTCTGCTGGCCCTGGTGTTGCGCCGTCGCCGCGTTCTCGTGCTCGCGCTGGTCGTCCTCTTGAGCTGTGGCGTATTCGAGGCCGGCATGCACTCGGTGCATCACCTCACAGAGGCCGACGCCGCCAAGTGTGCGGTCGCCGCGGTGTCCTCGCATTCCGGCGGCATCGTCGTCGACGTGGTCGCGGTCGAGCGGCCGGCTAACGTCGTGGCCGCGACGGTACCGGCTCACGTCGTCGCGTTCGCATCGTCTCGGTTCGCAGCGCCCGATCTCGGGCGCGCTCCACCCGCCGCCTAATAACCCTCGTCGTCTGATCGTGCCGCCGGCGGATGCTCGCCGCGCGGCGACCCGTTCATCTCCAAATCGAGGGAGGCGCGCGAGCGCGCACATGTCCATCGCGTTTCGTTTGCTGACGCTGAGAGTGCTGCCCGTGGCCGCATCGCTGCTGCTGCACGGGGCGGTGTGCGGCGCGATCTTGCTCACGCCCGGGTGGAGCTCGGTGCGCGAGGCGATCATCATCGCCGAGCTCGTTCCTGATCCCGAGCCGCCGACGCCCGCGGTCAAGCCGGCCCCACGCACGTTCGACTCCCGACCGCTGAAGTTGCCACGACCGATTCAGACGCCGATGCCGAAACCCGTCGAGCCGCCGGTGCAGACGCCGCCCGTTGCTCCGCCTCCACTAGCAACCGTCGCGCCGCCACCTGAGACGCCCGCCCCAGCATCGATCGCAGCGACAGCGCCGGAGCCAACACCAACACCCCAGCCCGGCGCGTCAGCGGGGAGCGGGCCGGTCGCTCCGGCTGATGCTCCGATCACCTCGGACAGCCAAGGTCTTCCGACGCAGTCCGGTCCACCGGCACCGCCGCGACCGGCGGCGCCGAGTGTCGCCGCGCTGCCGTCCGAAGGAGTCACCCGGACCGCGGCGCCGCGCGGTGGCTATCAGGTCAAGCCCTCGTATCCGAGCAGCGCGCGACGCGCCGGCATCCAGGGCACCACGCTGCTCGGCGTGTTCGTGGCGGCCGACGGACGTGTGGGCGAGGTCGTCGTGAAACAGTCCGCGGGCCATCCCGACCTGGACGCGGCGGCAGCGGACGCAGTCAGACGTTGGCGGTTCGAGCCCGCCCGGCGCGGCAACGAGCCTGTCGCGATGTGGGTCCTTCTCCCCGTGGAATTCAGGCTGCGATAGGAGAACAAGCATGAAGCGACCGTTGGCGCTGGTGATCCTCATGATGCTCTTCCCGGCAGCGATGCCGGCCGCAGCTCAGCAGCCGCGTCCGCAGCCGACCGAGCAGCTGCCGCCGGTCGTGGTGGAAGGCACGCGCACGCCGAACGAGCGCACCGAACCCGAGAGCGAGGCGCGCGAGGAGCTGCGCCGCGTGCCCGGCGGCGTCGACCTCATCGGCGAGCAGCAGATCAAGGAATCACGTGCGGCCAACCTCAAGGATGTCCTGGACTTCACGCCGGGAGTGTGGATCCGTCCGCGTATGGGCGCCGCCGACGAGAGTCAGATCTCGATCCGCGGCTCGGGTCTGCGAAGCAATTTTCATCTGCGCGGCGTCAACATCCTGCTCGACGGATATCCGTACGGCAACGCCGACGGCTTCTCCGATTTCGAGTCCCTCGAGCTGCTCGACACCAAGCGCATCGAGATCTACAAGGGCGCCAACTCACTGCGCTTCGGAGGTTTCGCGCTCGGCGGCGCGATAAACCTGATAACCAAGACGGGGTACGACGCCGGGCTCGTGGAGATGCGAAGCGAGGCGGGCTCGTTCGGCTTCCTCAAGAACCACCTCGCCACCGGTCAGGTCTACGGTCCCCTGGATATCTATCTCGGACTGACCGACGTCGAGCTGCAGGGCTATCGCACGCATTCCGCCCAGCATCGCGAGCGGTTCTACAACTCGTGGGGATGGGACCTCGGCGGCGGCGCGAGCGTGCGGCTGGACCTGAACTACGTGAAGAACCGCGAGCAACTTCCCGGCGCGCTGACGCAGCAGGAGCTCGAGCGCACCCCGCGCGCCGCCGATCCGTCGAACCTCGCGCTGCGATTGCGCGCGGCGCGCAACTACGACTACGGTCGCGGCGCGCTCACCTTTCGCGTACCGCTCACCGATACGCAAGCCCTCGAATGGTCAACGCAGCTCAATTATCAGGATCTCCATCACCCGCTCGCCTTCGCGGTGATCGACGACACGACGTGGTCGTATTCGACGGAGCTCCGCTGGATCCTGGCGGCGCCAGTGTTCGATCGCGGCAACCGCCTCACGGCGGGCCTGCAATACTTCGGCACGCGACAGGTCGACGTCAACTTCACGAACGTCGTCGGGACACCGCCGGCGAAGACGAAGAACCAGATCAACGTCGCCGACACCGTCGCCGTTTACGTCGAGAACCAGCTCGACATCACGCAGGCGTTCACGGCCATCGTCGGCGCTCGCGGCCAGTATTCGATCCGCGCCGTACGCGACCGTATGATCAGCAACGACGGTCCCGGCGACATCGACGGCAACGACTCCGACTCCGTCGACTTCTTCGACGTCTCACCGCGCTTCGGGTTCGTGTGGCGACCGGCGCCAACGGTGCAAGTGTTCGGCAACGTGAGTCGCACGTACGAGCCGCCGGTCCTGCTGGAGCTCACGGCCCCGGGACAGTTGCAGGGAACGCTCAGCCAGCTCGGCGCGCAGAAGGCGTGGCAATTCGAGCTCGGCACGCGCGGCGCGTGGGCCAGGCGGGTGACCTGGGAGCTCTCCATCTACGACATCGAGCTCGAGGACGAGATCCAGAACGTCAACGTTCAGCCGTTTCCGTTCGCGCCGTTCACGATCCCGCGCTTCCGCAACATCGACCGCTCGCGTCACACGGGGCTCGAAGTCGCCGGCGAGGTGCTGATCGCCCAGGATCTCGCGCGTCGCGTCGGCCTCGGCGCGGCAGGCGACGCGCTGCGGCTGCACGCGGCCTACACGTTTTCGCGGTTCGTGTTCGTCGACGACGTGAATTTCGGCAACAACGACCTGCCCGGCGTACCGGCGCACTTCATGCGGGCCGAGGTCCGCTACGACCATCAGTCGGGCTTCTGGATTGCGCCCTACGTAGAAGTCGTTCCGAAGAGCTGGTTCGTCAACAGTCAGAACGACGCGCGTGCGCCGTCGTACACGACGACGGGCGCGCGCGTCGGCTACACCTACGCCCCGTGGAAGCTCAGCGCTTTCTTCGAGGGACGCAATCTCAATAACGTCGTCTACGCGTCGTCGGTCGTCGTCGACGACGCCAACCGCCGCTTCTTCGAGCCCGCGGATGGCCGCGCGTTCTATGGCGGCCTGGAATGGCGATTCCGATGAAACGCGCGCTGGCCCTCATTGTCGTCGGCTCGTTGCTCGCCGGCGCCGCACCCGCGCCGGCGCCGCCGTCTCGCGTGGAGATCACACACCCCGGGCGCGGTCACGAAGTGCATCTCTCCGGCGCAGCCGTTGCCGTGGCCGCGGACGGCACGCCGGTGGTCACCTGGGCCGCGCAGGAGGGCAACGACAACGTGCTCTACGCCGCGCGGCCCGGTCGCGGCGCGCCCGTGCGCGTCAACCCGCCCGGCACCTCCGTCGATTCGCTGCATCAGTCTCCCGGAATCGCCGCGAGCCCCGACGGCACTCTGTACATCACGTGGTCAGCGCGAAAGCCCGTGCCGGTCGGTGGGCTCTTCGCCTCCGACTTGCACCTCTCGAGCTCGCGGGACGGCGGTGCGACCTGGAGCGGATACGTGCGGCTCAACGACGACGAGCCGACGTCGCATTCGTTCGAAGGGCTCGCGGTCGCAGCCGACGGAACCGTGCTCGTCGCGTGGATCGAGACCCGCGACGCCAAGGCCGCGACGATGCTTGCGCGTGTGACGGAGCGAGGCACGCGCGTCGCGGCGCCGGTCCGCCTCGACACCGGTGAGACCTGCGTGTGCTGCCGCGTCGACGTGTCCGTTGGCCCGGGCGACGGCGTGAGCGTGCTGTGGCGCAAAGTCTTCGCCGATCACGTGCGCGATATGGTGCTGGCCGTCTCGCGCGACGGCGGGCGCAGCTTCGCGGCGCCGGTGCTCGTGCATGCCGACGGCTGGAAGATCACCGCGTGCCCGCATCGCGGCGGCAGCGTCGCCGCCGACGCCAAGGGGCGCCTCTATGCGGTCTGGTACACGGAGGCGACCGAGGGCCGACCGGACGTGCTGTTCGCGACCTCGACCGACGCGCGGCGCTTTTCTCCGCCGCGTCGACTGCACACGGCGACGGGATCGATCCCGGATCAGGCGCGGCTGGCCGTCGACCCTGCGGGTCGCGCGGTCGTCGTGTGGGAGGATTCGACGGCGGTGCGCCGCCGCATCCTCATGCGCACGACGCGCGACGGCGGCCGAACGCTGAGCCCACCGCAGTCGCTCTCGCCCGCGATCAAGGCATTTGCGCCCGCGGTGGCCGCGACGCCGGCCGGGTTTATCATTGTCTGGCACGAGGAGCAGTTCCCCTCGATCAAGACGGTGGTGGACACGGTCACACTCGGCGAAGGCGGGCGATGAAGCGTACATCATGGTCGGCGGCCTTCGTCACCGCGACGGCGGCCGCAACGTTCGGGCTCGGCCTCGTGCCGGTGTTGGCTCAGCACGCGGGTCATCCCGCGCCTGCGACGCCGCCAGCCGCGGCGAAGCCGCCGACGCCGATCACCATGGAGGAGCTTCATCGTGGCGGCGGGGTGCCGCCCGGCTGGAAGTTTACGCTTCCACCGGGAGACGCCAAGACAGGACGCCAGATCTTCGCCAAGCTCGAATGCAACAAATGCCATGAGGTAAAGCCGGACTTCCCGAAGAGCGGAGGCGCCGGCGACGTCGGTCCCGAGTTGACCGGCATGGGCACGCATCATCCGGCCGAGTACTTCGCGCAGTCCATCGTCGATCCCAACGCGGTGATCCTCGCGGGACCCGGGTACGTCGGCGCCGACGGCCGCTCGATCATGCCCGATTATCGTGACAGCCTCACCTTCGCCGAGCTCGTCGATCTCGTCGCCTACATCAAGAGTCTCGGCGCCGGCGCCGGAGGGCATCACCATCACGAGGCCAATGCGCCGCGGGAGCGTACGGCGGGGCCCTACAAGGTCCGCGTCGAATACGCGGAGCCGGGTCAGGCTGGACACTCGCACGGCGCGACACCTGCCAAGCCGAGCGGGCATCTGATGGTCTACGTCACGGACACCGCGACCGGCGAGCCCGTCTACTACCTTCCGGTGAACGCCGCGATCCGATCGGTCGAGACCGCGCGGCGCACCGTCTACCTGCGGCCGATGATCAGCGACTCCGGCTTTCACTACGGCGCCGACGTGACGCTGCCGGACGACACGGTCGAGATCACCCTGACGCTGGGCGCCTCCACCATCCCGACGATGGGAGCCGCCGCGGGTCGGTTCGGCAAACCGGTCACGCTGAGCTTCGACTGGGAGTGATCGAGCTCGGTCTGCTCGCGCGCTTCATTCACCTGAGCGCGTCCATCGTGGTCGTCGGCAGCACGGCGTTCCTCCTCCTCGCAG
>DAIRVP010000043.1:0-34070 GCA_036802765.1 Candidatus Rokuibacteriota bacterium | reverse complement strand
CATCGGGATCGCCGGCGACCTCGGACACGATTCCCTTGGTCCGTGCCGCGTCCGCGCTGATCGCGTTGTCGAAAGCCAGCGGACCGTCGAGGACGGCGCCCTGAATCTGCCCACGGTCGGCCATCTTGCACAGGGCGGCGGCTTCGATGGTCGAGGGGATCTTCGACGTCACGGTTTCCACCGCCGACAAAATCGCCACTTTCGGCCGCTCCATCCCGAGCGCGCGCGCGAAGTCGACCGCGTTCTGCACGATGTCGCGCTTGTCGTCCAGCGTCGGAAAGATGTTCACGGCGGCGTCCGTGACCAGCAGTGGTTTGTGGTACGTCGGCACGTCCATCACGAACACGTGGCTGACGCGACGATCGGTCCGCAGCCCGGTCTCCCGTCGAACGACCTCGGCCATCAGCTCGTCGGTATGGAGGCTGCCCTTCATCAAGAGCTCGGCTCGCCCGAGCCGCACGAGCTCGACGGCCCGCGCCGCGGCGGCGTGACTGTGGGGTGCGTCGACGATGTCGTATTTCGCGACGTCGAGACCGGCGGCCTGAGCGACCGCCCGAATCCGATCGGCTCGGCCCACCAGGATCGGCGCGATGATGCCCGCCCGTGCGGCCTCGACGGCGGCGCCGAGCGAGGCGTCGTCGCAGGGGTGAGCGACGGCCGTCGGGACCGGCGGCATCCCACGGCAGCGCTCGAGGAGCTGCTCGTACTTGCCGCTGCCGCGGCTCTCGGCGCGCGTCGCCACGTCTGTCGCCATGCCCGAATCCTCCTACGCGGCCACCGCGGATGAGCCGTTGAGAATCGCTTCCACGCGCGCCAGCCGGGCGCGCCGTTCGTCGTTCAGCTCTCCTTTGGCGGACAGAACCTGGCGCACCATGTCCAGCGCCCTCGTGCGGTCGTTTGCGGAAGGAAGCATCCGCGGGAGCGCGGCCAGCGCCTCGGCCTCGTCGAGCAGGAGCAGGAAGAATTGCTCACGGACGAGCTCGCGGCGCTGTGGTCCCGGGAGGCGCTCGGCCCCGAGGTGCTGGTCGCGGACGCGCTCGGCCATGCGAAATCCGCGGACATCCACGCGGGGCTCGTCGCTGCCCGCGTAGAGGAGGATGCGCACGACGGCCTCGCGGAGGCCGCCCTGATCCGTCCGCGATCGGAGCGCAGCCACCTTCTGCGCGAGCAGTGCCTCGAACATCTCGTCAGATGGTTGGGCCGTCGCCGGGTCTGCGGTGGCGCCGCGCAATCCAAGCGCCGCCTGCAGCCATGCCGACGCGTACATCGCCTTGAAGAGGCGCTCGATGCTCCGGTCGCGCGTGTCGCGGTACCGGTCGAGCGCCTCCTCGATCTGCTCAGACATTGTGCGTTCGAGCGCCAGAAAATGGTTGTCGGCCGCCACCGGCCGTCGATGGCGACGCACGGTTTCCGCCAGCTGCTGCACCACGCCCATCCACGGATTCCGATCCGACCACAGCCAGTACTGCATCCGGTTGGGATGCAGATTTCGAAGCATGTCGGCCGAGGCTTCGGTCACGCAGGCGCGGACCCAGGGACTCACGAACGTCCGGTACAGGCCATCCGTGACCGCCGACATACGCGCCACGGCCTCGAACGGCCGCTCGTCCTCACGGGTCGACTCCAGCGCACGGATGTCGTCCAGTGTGCGCCGCTCGAAACGGACGAGATACCGCCCCGGGACGAGCTCGGCGTGGGGCATCTCCGGTTGCTTGTCCTCGATCACCATTTCCCAGAGGCCAGGCGGCAGCGTCTCGATGACGTCGAGCGTGTCGACGATCTGGGCGTGCTCACGCTGGGCGATCCGGCCGGAGACGAAGATGCCGAGGTGCCCGATGTCCTGATGCAGGATGTAGACGATCGTCTGCTCGCGGGCGAGGATCTCGCGGTCGGTCGGATAGCAGTCGAGGATCCAGTTCAGCGCCTGCTGCGGAGGCGTGATGTTGTCGCCCCAGGAGGCGAAGACCACGATGGGCGAGCGGATGTTCCGCAAATCGATCCGACGTCCGGTGGACGTGACCATCTCCCCGGAGGCGAGCCGGTTCCCAACGAAAAGGTTGTCGACGATGAATCGCATCTCGTCTTCGTTGAGCAGATAAAAGCCACCCCACCAGCGCTCGAAGTCGAGATAGCGCGGCTCTTCGGTGTCGATCTTCGAGTAGAGGTTGTAGGGCTTCGTCCACAGCGTGTTCGCCGGGTTCAGGTTCTCGAAGTTCGCCACCAGATGGACGCCGTCGAAGCGGCCATTGCCGAGATCGCTGGCGAGCGACGCCAGCCAGGAGCCGCCCATGATGCCGCCCGCGTAACGCATCGGGTTCTGCGTCCCCTCGCCAGCCCAATAGGAAAGCGGTGCCCCAGCGATCACGATGGGGCCCATGAGCTCGGGCGCGACCGCGCTCAGCATCATCACGGCCCAGCCGGCCTGACAGTTGCCGATGACACAAGGTCGTCCGTCGGTCTCGGGATGCAGCTCGGCGATCTTCTGAAGAAACCGGCCCTCCGCGCGCCCGACGTCCTCTAAGGTCTGCCCGGGCACGGGATCGGACCGGAAGCCGACGAAATAGCAGGGATGGCCGGCTTGCATCGCCACGCCGATCTCGCTGTCGACCTTGAAGCCGCCGATCCCGGGACCGTGTCCCGCGCGTGGATCGACGACCATGAACGGCCGCTTGCGCGGATCCTGACGCACGCCCGCCCGTGGGATGATCCGAACGAGGAAGTAATTGACGGGACGCTCGAGTGTGCGGCCGTCGAGCACCATCTCGTGCTCGAAGATGAGCACCGGCGGCTTCCCCTTCTCTTCGCGCTCGACGAACTGGTTTCCGCGCTTGCGCATGACGTCCCAGAACAGCACGGTGCGCTGCGCGGCGTCCGTCCAGTACTCCCACGCGGCTTGCCACGGCGCACCCGCCGGGAGCCACGATCGCCATAACTCGGTCCAGAGCTCGGGTACCGAGGATTCCGCTGTCTGCATCGCAAACCCCCCGGACACAGAATTCATCCAAATTCGCGACGCGTCATCCGGACGTTCGCCTGGCGCGGCGGATCGAATGGCCCTACCCAAGGCTTTCGGCTCTCCGACCATGGACCATCGACATGAAGGAGGTCGTGATGCCCACCGACACGGCGCGCTCGATCATGCAAGAAGCTCAACGCCGCCGCCAGGACCGCAGCCCGGATCCGCGGCTGCAAGGCATGAGCGGCAGCTACCGGTTCGACATCGAGGGAGTTGGGAGCTGGCGTTTCGAAGTGCGTGACGGCATCGCCACGATCACGGAGAGCACGGGGCAGGCCGACTGCGTGGTTCGCTGCGATGAGCCGGATTTCGTGCGCATCGCACAGGGGCAACAGAATCTGCTCACCGCGTTCTTGCAAGGCCGCGTTCAGATCGACGGCGACTACGCGCTCGCCCAGCGACTTTACGGGTTCGTTCGAGTCACTCGTGAGCGAGCCGCCTGAGGAGGATCCGATGGCCGACTCCAATATCAGCATTCTCGAAGGCAACACGTTCGTCGTCAGCGATCGGCGCGGGGACGTGGACGCGTCGCCAACCGACACCCACGGTCTCTTTCACAACGACACGCGATTCCTGTCGCGCTGGATCCTCACCGTCGATGGCCAGCGGCCCAACGTGCTGTCGGTGGACAGCTTGAATTACTTCGCGACGCAATTCTTTCTGGTGCCCGGCACCGGCACCGTGTATGTCGACTCGCCGCTGTCGATCGTGCGGCAGCGCGCGGTGGGACAAGGCTTTCACGAGGACCTGACAATCCTGAATCACACGGCCGAGGCCAAGGACGTCGACGTGCGACTGGAGGCCGATTGCGATTTCGCGGATCTCTTCGAGGTGAAAGACGCCCTCGCCAAGAAGGGCGAGCGGTACCGGCGCCTCGAGGAACACCGCCTCGTGCTCGGCTACCGTCGCGAGCGGTTCGTGCGAGAGACGTGGATCACGACCGATGCCGCCGCCGCCGTCGACGACCGTGGACTCGGCTTTCGCGTGCACCTGGAACCGCACGGGACCTGGAAGGCGGGAATCGACGTCGTGACGGCGCGGACCGGCATCGGCGCCGTGACCACGCGGCCGAAGTATGCCCATGGCGACGACGCGCCGCGGCCGAACATGGCCGCGAGCCTCGAGGCATGGCTTGCCGAGGCGCCGAAGCTCGTCACGTCGTGGCCGCAGCTTGCGCAGACCTATCGGCGAAGCCTCGTCGACCTCGCCGCGCTCCGCTTTTTCCCCCTCGTCGCGCCGGGCGGGGCGCTGCCTGCCGCCGGTCTGCCATGGTTCATGACCGTATTCGGGCGCGACAGTCTCTTCACCAGCCTGCAGGCCCTGCCGTTCAGCCACGAGCTGGCGCGAACGACGCTGACGGTCCTCGGGATGCGGCAGGGGTTGATCCGGGACGACTTCCGCGACGAGGAGCCGGGCCGCATCATGCACGAGTTGCGCGGGGGCGAGCTCACCGCCTTCGAGGAGCGACCGCACTCCCCGTACTTCGGCACCGCCGACGCGACGCAGCTCTTTCTCATCCTCCTCGACGAGTACGAACGCTGGACGGGAGACGCGGACCTCGTGCGCAGCCTCGAGCCTCAGGCGAGAGCGGCACTGCGCTGGATCGACGAGTGGGGCGATCGCGACCACGACGGGTACGTCGAATACGAGCGCCGCAACACGTCGACCGGGCTCGAGAATCAGTGCTGGAAGGATTCCTGGAACTCGATCGTCTTCGCCGACGGCACGCTCGCGCCGATGCCGCGCGCCACCTGCGAGCTTCAAGGATATGCCTACGACGCCAAGCAACGCTGCGCCCGGCTGGCGCGCGAGCTCTGGAACGACCCGGCGATGGCCGAGCGGCTCACCAGGGAGGCCGCTGACCTCAAGCGGCGCTTCAACACCGACTTTTGGATTCCTGAGCGCGGCTTCTTTGCCCTGGCGCTCGACGGCAAGAAGCGTAAGGTCGACTCGCTCACGTCGAACATCGGGCATCTGCTCTGGAGCGGCATCGTCGACGAGGACAAAGCGCGCGCGTGTGTCGATCACTTGCTCGGCGACGGGCTCTTCTCGGGATGGGGAATCCGCACGATGGCGGAGGGCGAGGGCGCCTACAACCCGATTGGCTACCACGTCGGGACCGTGTGGCCGTTCGAGAACTCCTTCATCGCCTGGGGCCTGCGGCGCTATGGATACCGGAAGGAAGCCGCTCAGGTCGCGATGGGAATTCTCGAGGCGGCGGCGTACTTCGATGGCCGCCTCCCCGAGGCGTTCGCGGGGTATCGACGAGCCGAGACGCGGTTCCCGGTCGAGTATCCGACCGCCTGCAGTCCTCAGGCGTGGTCGACGGGGGCTCCGTTGCTGTTCCTGCGCACGCTCCTGGGGCTGGAACCCGTTGGGGGCCGACTTCTGGTCGACCCTGCGATGCCGAAGACGCTCGAACAGCTCGAGTTGCTCGACATCCCGGGCCGCTGGGGTCGTGTCGATGCCATCGGGCGTGGCCGGATCGATCTGGGCGTATGAGGGCAACCACACCGACGGTTGGCGCCTGACGTTCCGTGTGTCAAGGAAAAGCTGATGCAATTCGTCGTGCGCGCGCTCGTGGGCGGCGTGCTGATCGTCGTTCCCGTCTATCTGAGTGTGCTGCTTCTCCTCAAGGCCATGCAATCCGTGGGGAGGCTCGTGCGGCCATTCGCCATGTTGCTCCCTGAATGGCTACCCTCTGAGCACGCGCTCTCTCTTCTGCTCGTGTTGATCGTCTGTTTCCTCATCGGCGCCGCCGTCCGCACTCGGGCCGGGCGAGCGACCCGAGAGCGGATGGAGAGATCCCTGTTCGAACGGATGCCAGGCTATGCCCTCCTTCGAAGCCTGACCCAGCAACTCACGGGGAGCGGTCAGGAGAAGGTGTGGAAGCCGGCCCTCGCCGAGATGGGAGAAAGCCTCGTTCCCGCATTTATCATCGAAGAATTCGGGGACGGACTGTTCACGGTCTTCGTGCCCGCGGTGCCCACGCCAGTCTCGGGGGCCATCCATATCCTCCCGCGGGACCGGGTGCATCCGCTGGACGTGTCGTTCACGCAGGCAATCAAGACCATCTCCAGATGGGGATCGGGCTCCAGGGAGCTCGTCGAGGCGATGAAGACTCACGACACCCCGAGATAAGAGGCACGTTCGCCACGCGCGGCGGATCTTATGGCTCTACCCAAGGCTTTTCGCCTCTCCAGATCATGGACCATCGACATGAACGAGGTCGTGATACCCATCGACACCGCGCGCTCAATCCGCCACGACGCGGTGGAAGGGAGGGTGCCGTGCAAACGGCCACACGCACTGCAGGGTCAGCGGTAGGCGACCCGAGGGAACAGGCGCCCCGCATCGAGGATCACGCGTTGATAGGCGATATGCGTACCGCAGCTCTCGTCACGAACCGCGGATCAATCGACTGGCTGTGCCTGCCTGACTTCGATTCGGAAGCCTGTTTCGCGGCGCTCATCGGGACGGCCCTCAACGGGCATTGGACGATCGCCCCGACAATTCCGATCAGGGAGGTCCTGCGGCGATATCGGAGGGACACGCTCATCCTCGAAACGGAGTTCGTCACCGACACGGGCACCCTACGGCTCATTGACTTCATGCCGCCGCGACGAGGCCGAGACTACTCGCAGGTGTGCCGGATGCTGAGGTGCATCAACGGCACCGTGCCGGTGCGCTCCGACCTCTTGCCGCGCCTCGCGTTCGGACGAGCCGTGCCGCGCGTCGTCGCGACCGAGGGCTCCACGAAGTTGTTCGCCGGCCCCGACGCGCTCTACCTGCGCGGCGGGCCCACCGATGGCCCTCCGTCGCTCGTCGCCGACTTCGTCATCTCCAAGGGAGATGAAGTCTCGTACTCGCTCGGGTACGGGCCCGCGTACGAGAAGCCGCCTCGGGCGGAGGATGTCCGTGCGGCCGAGCGCGCCACCGAGCAGTTCTGGACCCACTGGTGCTCGACCCTTCGTGTGCCTTCGCTCTATCGGGATACAGTGATCCGTTCGCTGATCACGCTGAAGGCGTTCATCTACGAGCCAACCGGCGGCATCGTCGCCGCGCCCACCACGTCCCTGCCCGAGACCCCGGGCGGCGTGCGCAACTGGGACTATCGATTCTGCTGGCTGCGCGACGGGGCGCTCGCCGTCCGCCCTTTCATTTTGGCCGGCCTGCGGCAGGAGGCGCGCGCTCTCTTCGATTGGATGCTGCGGGCGGTCGCCGGGGATCCGGCCCAGGTGCAGATCATGTATGGCATTCGCGGCGAGCGGCGTCTCTCCGAGGTAGAGCTCGCCTGGCTCGACGGCTATGAACGCGCCAGGCCGGTTCGCGTAGGCAATGCCGCCTACGAGCAGACCCAACTCGACGTCTACGGCGAGGTGGCGACCGTCCTCTACGACGCCGGTCGACACGTCGAGGCCCTTCGTCCCGATGCCGTGCGCGCACTGATCAATATCGCGCGCCACGTCGCCACGGTGTGGCAGCAGCCGGACCGCGGGATCTGGGAGATGCGGGGCCCGGAGCGCTCGTTCACCGCATCAAAGGTGTCGGCGTGGGCCGCCCTGGATCGGGCCATCCAATACACGGAAGAGCACGATCTCGACGAGCCGGTGGACGACCTTCGCGAGGTTCGTAGGGCCATTTTCGCCGAGGTGTGCCGAGATGGGTTCAACCCTGAGCTCGACAGCTTCACGCAGTACTACGGGGGCACGGGACTGGACGCCAGCCTGCTTTTCATACCGCTGAGCGGTTTCTTGCCGGCAACCGATCCTCGTGTCGTCGGCACCGTGGCGGCGCTGGAGCGCGAGCTGCTTCGGGATGGGCTGCTCCTTCGGTTCAAGCCCGAAGCAGACGTCGACGGCCTTTCCGGCGACGAAGGGGTATTCCTCGCGTGCTCGTTCTGGCTCGTCACCGTCTATCAGATGATGGGCAGGAAAGAGGACGCTCGAAGGCTATTCGACAAAGTCATCTCGACGGCCAACGATCTCGGATTGCTCGCCGAGGAGTACGACCCGAAAGAGCACCGACAGCTCGGCAACTTTCCGCAAGCGTTCAGTCACTTTGCGCTGGTGAACGCCGCCTTTGCGCTGGCCGAAGAGGAGCCGATGGCGACAGGCGCCGGCCCGGTTAGGAACCAGGTCGGTTCGGCCGGTCGCACCCGTCGGAGCCACAAACGGGGGTGAATACGGGAGCGGCGCCACATACGGCTCGATGCATGCCCTTGCCTCGTGACGCCGCCCGGAATACGGTCTACCTTTACAGGCTATGGAGCGTTCGGCGCTCGAATTTCACATCGCCCGCGCCGCGCGTGATCGCTACCAGTTCGCCGATCGGCTGTTCTCGCTGACGGCGAACGTGGTCGTCGTCGATCTGGCCGCGAGTCGCTATCTCGCGCACCGGATGAACACCGTTCGTGAGGCGGACGCTTACCCCGATCGCGTGGTGCACCCAGGTGCGCTCAATGCGATGGGCATCCTCGATGAGATCACGCATCTCGTGCTCGCATTGTTTCGCGAGCGCCGCGACCCACAGGCCATGGTCGACGCGCTGAGCTGGCTAGAGACTCGCGTGGGGCGCGACGCGCTCGATACCACACTGCTGGTCTTCGCTGACCAATTTCCCACGACCGCGGTGTACCGAGGCTTCGAGTCCGCGAGTGAGTGGCTCGCCGGTGGGACCAGCAGAATCCCGCATCGGGCCATCGCGCTGGAGGAGCTGATCACGGTCTGGCTCGCAAATCTCAATCCTGCGTTCCGACCGTTCGGCGAGCTCTTCAACGACGACTCGCTCGCCGGCGGCACCGCCTATCGCGCGATCGGCGGAGCGCTGCGCGACTACTTCGAGTCGCGGCCCCGCTTCGGGCCAGCGGAGCAGAATCTCATCGACATGCTGCGCGCGCCGGCCCTGGCATCACCGGACTCGCTCGAAGGTCAGCTCGAGTACATCCGGCGTCACTGGGCCGACTTGCTCGGCGACTTCCTTCGGCGCCTGCTGCTGGCGATGGACGTGCTCAAAGAAGAGGAGGTCGCTGTCTGGCTGCGCTATCATCCGCCGGGGCCGCGTCCCGGCGGGGACGCGCTTGGGGTCGAGCCCGTCGCGGCGATCCCCAGCTACGCCGGGCAGGATACCGAGGCGGAGCGGTTCAGCCAGGACGAGGACTGGATGGCGCGCACCGTCCTCGTCGCGAAGAGCACGTACGTCTGGCTCGATCAGCTCTCCCGTATGTACGGCCGCGTGATCACCCGCCTCGACCAGGTTCCCGACGAGGAGCTCGCAACACTCGCGCGGCGTGGATTCAATGCGCTCTGGCTGATCGGGCTCTGGGAGCGTAGTCGAGCGTCTGAGCGGATCAAGCGCCTCTGCGGCAATCCCGAGGCGGTGGCCTCCGCGTATTCGCTTCATGACTACGCCATCGCCGCCGATCTCGGCGGCGGCTCTGCGTACGAAAAGCTCCGCGAGCGCGCCCGCGCGCACGGCATCCGGTTGGCGAGCGACATGGTGCCGAACCACATGGGCATCGACTCGCGCTGGGTGATCGAGCATCCCGAGCGGTTCCTGTCGCTGCCGGTGAGCCCGTTTCCGGCGTATCGTTTCGACGGGCCGAACCTCTCCGACGACGACCGTGTCGAAATCAAGATCGAAGACCACTACTACGACCGGTCCGATGCGGCGGTGGTGTTCCGGCGCCTCGACCGGTGGACCGGTGACGTGCGCTTCATCTATCACGGCAATGACGGGACGAGCTTTCCCTGGAACGACACCGCCCAGCTGGACTTCACGAGAGCCGACGTCCGCGAAGCCGTGATCCAAACAATTCTGCGCGTCGCGCGAGACTTCCCGATCATCCGCTTCGATGCCGCCATGACGCTGGCCAAGCGCCACTACCAGCGACTCTGGTTCCCCGAGCCGGGGAGCGGCGGGGCGATCCCGTCGCGCGCCGAGCGCGGGCTCAGCCGCGGCGAGTTCGACGCCATGATGCCGGTCGAGTTTTGGCGCGAGGTGGTCGACCGGGTGAAGGCGGAGGCACCGGGGACGCTGCTGCTGGCCGAAGCATTCTGGCTCATGGAAGGCTACTTCGTCCGGACGCTCGGCATGCATCGCGTGTACAACAGCGCGTTCATGATCATGTTGCGCGACGAAGACAACGCGCAGTACCGCCTGATCGTGAAGAACACGCTCGAGTTCGATCCGGAGATCCTCAAGCGCTACGTCAACTTCATGAACAATCCCGACGAGCGGACCGCAGTGGACCAGTTCGGAAGGGGTGACAAGTACTTCGGGGTCTGCACGCTGATGGCGACGATGCCGGGGCTGCCGATGTTCGGCCACGGCCAGGTCGAGGGCTTCACGGAGCGGTACGGCATGGAGTACCGCCGTGCCTACTACGATGAGGTGTCCGATGCCGAGCTGGTCGCACGGCACGAGCGCCAGATCGCTCCGCTGCTGCACCGCCGGGAGCTCTTCGCGCAGTCCCGCGAATTCCGGCTCTACGATTTCTTCACCGACGACAGCTGGGTGAACGCGGACGTCTTCGCGTACTCGAATCGTCGCGGCGGTGAGCGCGCGCTGGTCGTCTATCACAACCGCTACGCGCAGACCCGGGGCTGGATCCGGACGTCGTGCCCCTACGCCGAGAAGTCCGGCGTCGGCGAGCGACAGCTGGTCCAGCAAACGCTGGGCGAAGCGCTGGACCTGTCACATGATGCCGAGCGGTTCGTCATCTTCCGCGACGCGGTCACGGGTCTCGAGCACCTTCATCGGTCATGCGCGCTCGCGGCGCAGGGCTTGCGGCTCGAGCTCGAGGCATACAGCTGTCACGTGTTCCTCGAATGGCGCGAGGTCATCGATGACGGGACGCGCCACTGGGACACGCTGGCCGAGCGCCTGGGCGGCCGAGGCGTGCCGAACATCCACGAAGCGATGCTCATGCTCGTCCTCGAGCCCGTGCATGCCACGCTGCGCGCGGTGCTCGATCCCGCGCTCGTCGCCTCCCTCGCGGCTGGGACATCCCCGCGGCCGGACGTCGGCGAGCGCGTGCGAGCGCTTCTCGAAACGGTTGACAATCTCGCCAAACGCAGAGCGGACGTGACGATCACGGAGTTTCGCGGCGACGTCGAGAGCGCCGTGCAGGCGTTCGAGAAGCGGCTCGACGCTGCGATGAACATCGCCGCGATGGAGACCCGCTTCACATCCCCATGGCCGAGCGACGCACGCGCGTTCCTCGAGCCCCACGACGTGGCGTGTCTGGGCGCCGTCCTCGGATGGTGCGCGCTGGAGGCGCTCGGACGCGCCTGCGATCCGGCGAATGCCGCTGAATCCGCAGCGCAGCTGTTCGATTCCCTGCGGCTGCGCGGCGTTTTGGCCGAAGCGGAGGGTCGGCTCGGCCTCGAAGGCGAGGAGTGCTGGCGTGCCGCCGCGCGCGTGCGGGTCGCGCTCGCTCACGCGCGATCAGCCTCGGGCGCGACGCCGGCGACGGCCGTCCGGGCGTCGGGGCTCGAGTGGCTCCGTGATCCGGACGCCGCATGCCTGACGGGCGTCCACGAGTACCAGGGCGTACGGTATTTCGTGAAGGAGCCGTTCGAGCGACTCGTGTGGTGGATGGCGCTTCCAACCTTGCTGGGCCTCGCCGCTGACGCGTCACCGTCCCCGCAGGGCATCCGCGCGCTGGAGCGCGACATCGCGACGGCCATGGAAGCGGCAGCCGGCGCCGGCTACCGCCTGCCGTGAATCGCGAGGGGACGTGCCTTACCCCAGAGCCACCCGGCTGTTCTGTCGTCGCCGTTCGGCACTATGAGCGCGATCTGACCTTAGAAGGCATGACGCCCGTGGCTCGGCCGTTCGCGCGCGATGACCAGGGCGATGCAGCGGGGGAAAGCGCGATGCTGCGCGCGTTGACGACAGCAACAACGTGGTCATCCTCGACGAACGGCCCGTCGCAACACCGCGGGCCGATACTTGGACCAACGTCTCATTGCGAGCCGATGCGCCCGCCCTAAGGTGAAACGCGCCGGAGGAGTTTCAATGAGCGTGCCGCGGCTCATCCTGACGGTGCTCGTGCTGCTGCCGTCGGTGGCGGCGGCTCAGATGGCGACTCAGCCGATCGCTCAGACGGCGACCCAACCGCCCGCGTCGGCGGACGAACGCGACGTTTCGCCGGGCTCGCCAGTCGACCGGGATGACGACTTCGTTAGGACGCCGGACACGGTGCGCGTTCCGCGGTCCGAGCTCTTTCCGCGGCTCAAGGAATACCTGCGCGATCTTCCGCCGTTTTTCCGGGACACCAGCCTGAAGCTGCGGTCGCGCACGTTCTACTTCAATCAGCAGAAAGACAACGGCACGGCGAGCGAAGCGTTGGCCACGGGTGGCTGGCTGCAATACGCCTCCGGCTGGCTCTTCGATACCTTCGCCGTCGGCGCGACGTACTACACGTCGTGGCCGCTGTACGCTCCCGACTGCTGCCCGGGAAGCCTGCTCCTCACGTCGCCCGGCAACAACGCGATCGGCGTCTTCGGTGAAGCGTGGGGCGCGCTGCGATACGAAGACTACGCGCTGCTGAAGGGATATCGCCAGCGCGTGGACGACGGGTACGTCAATCCCAAGGACGACCGGATGGTGCCGAACACGTTCGAGGGCGTCACCCTGTCTGGAAAGCTCGACTGGGCCACATACAATCTCGGATACCTCACGCAGATCAAGCCTCGCGACTCGAATGATTTCATCCCGATGTCGCGCCAGGCGGGTGCATCGGGGGACGGCAAGGGACTGATTCTGTCGAGCGTCACTCTGACGCCGATCAAGGGTCTGTCCCTCTTCGGCAGCAACTTCTACGGCCTCGACACCTTCAACACGGCGTTCGGCAAGGCCGAGTACACCCACACGCTCAGTGACGAGCTCAAGCTGAAGTTCGGACTGCAGGGCACGGACCAGCGCAGCGTGGGCGAGCAGCGGGTGGGGGACTTCGCGACGTGGAACGTGGGCGCCGGTGTGCGCGTCTCGTGGCGCGGCTTGTCCATGGGGACGGCGACACACTTCACCGGGGCGGACGCCTCGATCTCGTCTCCGTGGGGCACGTGGCCGGGCTACCTCTCGTTGCTGGTGACCGACTTCGACCGCGCGAACGAGAAGGCGTTCGGCGTCAGCGTCAAGTATGACTTTGGCGGCAGCCTCCTGCCGTTCCGGATTCCCGGCTTGACCGTACAGCTGCTCTATGCCCAAGGCAACGATCGCAGCGACCCGACGAGCGGGAAAGCGCAGCCGACCACCCGAGAAGGCGACCTCGACATCATCTATAACGTGCCCGCCGTCAAGGGCCTGTCGCTGCGCTTTCGCAATGGCTACGTGGGTAGCGGCAATCCCCAGACGCTGATGGACTTCCGCCTCATCATCAATTACGAGCTGGGCCTGCTCTGAGCTCCGCCGCGCTACTTGGCAACGCGGCGAAGAGTCAGTATCTGACCGCTCCCGAGATCGCCGGACATCCGATCACCGTTGACGTTCAGCCACGGCGTCGTTCCCATCCCAGTCCTCTCGGCAAACTGGATGGTGTTGCCTTCGATGTAGCCGGTGATCGCCCCGTCGAGCACGCCGGCGCCCTCGAGGGTGCCCGTCACGTTCTTTCCTGCCTGTTTGAGCTGCATGGTGATCGTTCGGGCGCTCGTCTGAGTGTTCCCTGTCCAGGTGCCGGTCACGTCGACAGGGGCCGTCGGCGCGCTCGCGCTCGGATTCGAGCTGGCACAACCGGCAACGCTCGCAAGGACCGCCGCGAGGACGAGCAGGCTCGCTGTTTTCGACATGTGTCCCTCCCTCGTTCGCGCGCCGTTCGGTGACGCGCCGCAGAGAAAGCTTCGAGCAGACCGCCGCGCCGTCACAGGGCCGACTGCGGTGCTGGGCGGGTCGTTAGGCCTTACGACGTCCAGCCGCCACCGAGCGCTCGGTAGATGCGCACGATGGCGAGCAGCTCGTCACGTTGCGCTTGAGCCAGCGTGAGCTCGTTGTCGAAGAGCTGGCGCTCCGTGTCCAGCACTTCGAGATAGCTCGTCACGCCGCCCTGGTAGCGGATGTTGGCCAGCTGCGCCGCATCGCGGAGGGACTGCACGAGCAGCACCTGCTGCTCGCGCGACTCGCGCCGCTTGCGATGCTCGACGAGCGCGTCGGCGACGTCGCGGAATGCCTGCTGGATCGTCTGCTGGTACTGGAGCAAGGCCTGCTGGGCGCGAGCCTCGGCCGAATTCACGCCCGCCTTGATGCGGCCCATGTTGAAAATCGGCAGCGTGATCTGCGGCGCGATCGATACGAGGCCGAACGGGCCGAACCAGTTGCCGCTGATCGCGACGCCTCCCGCGCCTGCCGCTCCGGTCAGCGTCACCCGCGGAAAATAGTCGGCCTTGGCCACACCGATGCGCGCGGTCGCAGCGGCGAGCTGACTCTCCGCCTGTCTGATGTCCGGTCGGCGCTCGAGGAGGCTCGAAGGCAGCCCCGGCGGCACCGTCGGCGTCGTCAGCGCAAGGCTTTCTGCCAGCGTCCGGCCCCGGGGCACCGCATCAGGGTTTCGTCCGAGCAGAATCGAGATGAGATTCTCGGCTTGCTCGATCCGGCGCTCGACGTCCGGGATGGTTTCCGCCGCCGTGTACAACAGAACCTCGGCCTGTCGCACGTCGATCTGCGCCGCCACGCCGCCCTCGAACCGCATTGTGACCAGCCGAAGCGATTCTTGCCGGGACGCCAGCGTGCGCCGGGAGATCTCCAGCTCCAGGTCGAGCCCGCGCAGCTGGAAGTACGCGCTCGCCACGTCGCTGACCAGGGTGGTGATCACGAAGTATTGCGCGTCCACCGAGCCGAGCAGATCGTCCCGAGCGGCCTCCGTGGCGCGGCGCAGCCGACCCCAGAGGTCGATCTCCCAGGCAAGGTCGAGCGTGCCCAATGGGGTGAACGTCTCGTTGAACGACAGCGGCGCTGACGTGAGCGGCTGGTTGAACTCTACCGGCCCCGACGCTCGATTGCCGAACGTGCGGGTGTAGGGGGCGCTCGCGCTCGCGCTGACGTCGGGGAACTGGAACGAGCGCGCGATCGTGACCTGGGCACGCGCGTCGAGAATGCGCGTCGCCGCAATGCGCACGTCGTAGTTTGCGACGAGGGCCGTACGGATCAGCGACAGCAACGTCTCGTCCTGAAAGAGCTGCCACCATGCGACGTCGGCGATCGACGTCGTGCTCACCGGCTCTTGCGGCTGACCGCGGAACTCGCGCGGCACCGAGACACTGGGCCGCCGATAATCGGGCCCCACGGTGCATCCGGCCAGCATCAGCATCGCCCACACGAGCGCCCGGCATCTCATGCGTGCTGCTCGCCCGGCATGTGCGCCGGTGCCTGGGGTCGGCTCACCGGATGTTGTGCGGCGGCGCGTCTGCGGCCCAGGCTTTCGACGAACGTGAAATTGCCGGGAATGAGAAACACGCCGAGTGCGGTGGCGATGAGCATGCCCCAGAACACGGCGGTGCCCATGACGTTCTGAGCTCCCGCGCCCGCGCCACGGGCGAGCATCAGCGGCACGACGCCCAGGATGAAGGCGAAGGCCGTCATCAAGATGGGCCGGAAGCGCAGCCGCGCCGATTCCAGCGCGGCCTGCTCGAGGCTCTGGCCTTCCTCGTGCTTCGCCTTCGCGAACTCGACGATGAGGATCGCGTTCTTCGCCGCGAGCCCGACGAGCATGATCAGGCCGATCTGCACGTAGACGTTGTTGTCGTAGCCCGCGAGCCACACGCCGAAGAACGCGCCCAGGGCGACCAGCGGCGAGCCGAGCAGCACGGCCCACGGCAGGCGCCAGCTCTCGTACATCGCGGCCAGCAGGAGGAAGACGAACACGATGGCGAGCACGAACGTCGGCGTGGCCGGCGGCGCGACTTTTTCCTGGTACGACAGCGACGAATACGCAAAGCCCATTTCTTTCGGCATCGTTTGGCGGAAGACGTCCTCGAGCGCGGCCAGCGCCTGGCCCGAGCTCACGCCGCGCGCGGGCCGTCCGCTGATCTCCACCGAGCGAAGCAGGTTGAAGCGCGTGGTGATCTCCGTTCCCGGCTGCGACGTGATGGTGACCAGCGTGGACAGCGGGATCATCGTGTTGGTCGTCTTGCTGCGGACGTAGACATCGCCGATGTCCGTGGGCTTGCGACGGTAATCCGCGTCGGCCTGGACGTACACGCGGTAGAGCCGACCGAAGCGGTTGAAGTCGTTGACGTAGCTGCCGCCCATCGCGCTCGACATGGCCTGAAAGACGTCGTTCACCGGCACGCCGAGCGCCCGCGCCTTTTCCCGGTCGAGCTCCACCTTCACCTGTGGATACGTGGGATCGAACGCGGTGAAGAGCGCGGTCAGCTCGGGCCGCTGCCGCGCGGCCGCGAGAAAGTCGCGTGTCCGGGCGCCGAGCTCGTCGACGCTCAACGACCCGCTCCGGTCTTGAAGGAGGAAGTTGAAGCCGGCCGATGCGCCAAAGCCCGAGATCGTCGGAATGTTGAAGGGAAACGCGATCGCCTCCGGGATCGTGGCCAGCTCCTGCTGCATCCGGCGCATGATGGCGGTGACGTGCAGCGAGGGATCGTGCCGCTCCTCCCACGGCTTGAGCCGGACGAAGATGCTGCCGAAGTTCGGCTGGTAGGTGCTCGTCACGGCGCCGTATCCGCCGATGGTCTGAAACGACTCGACGCCCTCGACCTTGGTCAGCATCGCCTCGATTTTGGCGAGCACCGCGCTCGTTCGCTCGAGCGACGCCGCCGGAGGCAGCTGCACGTTGATGCCGAACAGGCCCTGATCTTCTTCGGGAATGAACCCGGCCGGAAGCGCGCGCCCGAGCAGGCCGACGCCGACGACCACGATGCCGACGATCAGCACCGTCACCACCGCGCGCCGGATGAGCAGACGGGCGATGCCGACGTAGCCGCGTGTCGCGCTGTTGAACATCCGGTTGAAGGCGCGGAAGAACATGCCGAGCGGGCCGCGGGCGGGGCGCGCCGGCTTCAAGAGCATCGCGGACAGCGCGGGGGAGAGCGACAGCGCGCTGAACGCCGAGAGCAGCACCGAGATCGCGATGGTGAGCGCGAACTGCTGGTACATCTGCCCGGTGAGGCCGCTGATGAACGCGACGGGGATGAACACGGCGGACAGAATCAGTGCGATGCCGATGACCGGCGCCGAGACCTCCTTCATGGCCTGGGACGTCGCCTCGCGCGGGCTCATGCCGTGCTCGACGTGGTGCATGACCGCCTCGACGACGACGATCGCGTCGTCCACGACGATGCCGATGGCGAGCACGAGGCCGAACATCGACAGCGTGTTGACGGAGAAACCCAGCAGCGGGAAGAACATGAAGGTGCCGACGATCGACACCGGCACCGTCAGCAGCGGGATGAACGTCGCCCTGAAGTTCTGGAGGAAGATGAACACGACGAGCGTGACGAGAACGAGCGCCTCGACGAAGGTCTTGAGGATCTCGTGGATCGACGCCTGGACGGCCGGCGTGGTGTCGTACACGATCTTGTAGTCGAGGTCCGGCGGAAACAGCCCCTTGGCCGTCGCCATCGTCTTGTAAATCGTCTCGGCGGCCTTGAGCTGATTCGCGCCGGGGAGCAGATAGACGGCCATCGCGCCGGACGGCTTGCCGTCGAGCCGGCCGAAGGAGTTGTAGTCCTGGCTGCCGAGCTCGGCGCGCCCGACGTCCTTGATGCGCACCGGAGTCCCGGTGGGCGCCTCGCGAATGATGATGTTCTCGAACTGCTCGCTGGTCACCAGACGGCCGGGTGCGCTGACCGTGAAGGTGAACGCCTGATCGGCGGGCGCCGGGGCGGCGCCGATGCGTCCCGCCGGTGCCTGGAGATTCTGCTCCTTGATCGCGGCGATCACGTCGGAGGGCGTGAGGCCCAGCTTCGCGAGCTTGTCCGGTCGCAGCCAGACGCGCAGACCGTAGTCGGTGCCTCCGAAGAGATCGACCTGCGCGACGCCGGGGATTCTCAGGATCTGGTCCCGCACGTTGATCGACGCGTAGTTGATCAGGAAGTTGGCGTCGTAGCTCCCGCCGGGCGAATAGAGCGACAGGATCATGAGAATGCTCGGACTCTGTTTCTTCACCGTGACGCCCTGAGCGACGACCTCTTGCGGCAGCCGCGCCTGCGCCGACGAGACGCGGTTCTGGGTGAGCACGTTCGCGGTGTCCTGATCGACGCCGACCTCGAAGTTGACGTCGAGCTGCATGCGGCCGTCGCTCGTATTCGACGACTTCATGTAGATCATCCGATCGACGCCGTTCACTTCCTGCTCGACCGGCGTGGCGACGGACTGCTCCACCGCCACCGCGGACGCCCCGGGATAGTTCGCCGTGACGCGGATGGTCGGCGGCGCCAGGAACGGGTACTGCTCGAAGCTCAGCCGCAGGAGTGCATACGCGCCCAGCATGACGATCAGGATCGCGATGACGATGGCGACGATCGGACGGCGAATGAAGAATTCGGCCACGACCGGCTCTAGCTTCCGCCCTTCGGCTTCGTCGGCGGCGCACCGCGGGGCGACGCGGCCGGCGGCTGCGCGAGCTCAGCCTTCACCTGCATCCCCGGCCGTGCTTTCTGGATTCCCTCGACGATGACGCGCTCACCGGGCTTCAGTCCGGTCGACACGATGTAGAAGTCTTTCCAGGGCTCGCGCAGCGTCACGGTGCGCTGCGCGACCTTGTCTCCTTCGCCCACCACCAGCACGGTCTTCACACCCTGGAGCTCCTGCACCGCTGATTGCGGCACGAGGATGGCGTCGCGTACCTCTTCGGTCACCGCGCGTACCCGTCCGAACTGGCCGGGCCTCAAGACCTTCTCGGGATTGGGGAACTGCGCGCGGACCTGTATGGTGCCCGTCTTCTGATCGATAGCCCGGTCGATGAAGATCGGCCGCCCCGTCTGCGGGAAGACCGTGCCGTCGGCGAGGATCAGCCCGAGCGACGGGGCGCGAGTGGCCGGCACGTCGCCGCGGCCGAGCCCGGGCACGCGCTTGACCAGCCGCAAGTAGTCCGCCTCGCTGATCGCGAAGTCGACGAAGATCGGATCGATCGACGACACCGTCGCCAGCAGCGTGGGCTCGCCCTTGCCGACGAGGTTTCCAACATCGACCGAGAGCTTGCTGACGATCCCGTCGATCGGAGATTCGATCACCGTGTATTTGAGATTGAGCTCGGCCTGAATCACGGCGGCCTTTGCCGACTCGACCGCCGCTTCGGCAAGCTGGATGGCGGTGCGCTGGCTCAGCACCGTGTCCTTGAGCGCGGCCTCCGCACCATCGACCGCGGCGACGGCGACTAGCTCCTTCGAGACTGCGGTGTCCAGGTCTTGCTGCGGAATTGCTTTGGCCTGCGCCAGAGGTCGATACCGGTTGACGTCCGCGCGGGCCTTGCCGAGATCGGCTTTGGCCTGGTCCAGCTGGGCGCGCGATCGGTCCACGATCGAGACGTCGCGCGCTCGCGTGAGATCGGCCTGGGCCTTGGCCAGCTGCGCCCGCGCCGACTGGAGCGCCGCCTTGTACTCGTCCTGCTGAATCGCGAACAGCACCTGACCGCGGCGAACCCCAGAGCCTTCTCTGAACCGCACTTCCTCGAGCACGCCGGGGACACGAGCGCGGATCTCCACGGTGGGGACGGCCGCCGTTTGCGCGACGAACTCCGAAGCGACCTCGACCGTTTGCTGCGGAACCTCGGCGACAACGACCGTCGGTGGCGGTGGCGGAGGCGCCTGTTTGGACGCGGCGACTTCACCGCGCTGGCACGCGGCGGAGCTCAACAGCAGGATGCCGACGAGACCATGCCTCCAGCGCATCTCGCGTTGACAGGCTCGTCGACACGCGACCGTCACTTGTGTCTCCCAACCCCGCCGGATTGCCGGGCCATACCAACAGTGGCGTCACTGTAGTCGCCGGCTGAGACGGGCGGCCAGTGAGACCATAGTCCCGGTGCGTGTCTGCCGCGACGGTCCGATGTAATAACGGGCTCCTGGTCGTGCGGCCTCGGACGAAGGTCGTACCAGACTCAGGTCGCATTGTGGCCGGCGCGCGGGAATGATTCCGTATCGGAGTGCTCACCGACGCCGCGACCGGAGCGCCCCCCGAGCGCTGGGTGCTCGACGTCACCAGCGCGACGGACCCGACGCTCTGCGGCGGCAAGGCGGCGGGTCTGGCGAAGCTTCAACGCGCGGGATGGTCGATCCCACCGGCCGTCTGTCTCACCACCGCGTTCTATCGCCGCTGGAGCGAAGTGTCCGGCCTGGCCACAGTCATTGCTCGCGTCGCGTCGCTGACGGCGGCGGATGAGGCCGACCTTCGACGCGAGACGCTCGGAACGTTGCGGCGGCAGATCGAGACGGTTGCGATCCCCGAAGACCTCGAAGTCGTGGTGCGCAACGCGATCGCGCCGCTCACCGCGGCGGCCGGCGTTGCGCTGTCGGTGCGTTCGTCGGCGGTGCACGAGGACGACGGCGACGCATCGCACGCGGGGATTCATGCGAGCGTCGTCGTCGCCGAGCCCGGCCTGCCGGCCGTTATCGCCGCGCTCCGTCGCTGCTGGGCGTCGTCGTGGACGGAGGCGGCCTGGACATATCGCGAGCGCCTGCGCCTGCCGCATCATGAGACGGCGATGGCGGTCGTGGTGCAGCGGTTCGTTGCGGCCACGTGCTCCGGCGTCGCGTTTTCCGTCGACCCGCTGACTAACGACCCGACGGCGGTCGTCATCGAGGCGGCGTGGGGCGCCAGCGCCGCGCTGGTGAGCGGAATCGTCACGCCCGATCAGTATCGCGTCATGATCGCGACCGGTGCGCCGGCCGCCGTGCTGCGGCGCGCCGGGCATCAGAAAACGACAACGACGCGGCGCGACGGGGCCGAGGTCACGGTTCCGCTGTCGGCTGCGCTTGGCCATGAGTTCGTGCTCACCGAGCCGCAGGCGCGTGCCATCGCCCGAGGCGTGAAGACCGTCGAGCAGGCGTTCGGCGTCCCTGTGGACGTCGAATGGATCTTCGATGGCCGGCAATTCTGGGCGGTGCAAGCGCGGCCGATCACCACGTTGCCGGCGGAGCCGTGGCGACGACAGACGCTCTGGACGCGCGCCAACCTGAAGGAAGTGTTTCCCGAGCTTCCCAGTCCGCTCGCCGTCTCCTATCTGAAAGTCTCGCTGAACCTCATGTTCAAGGCCTATCACCGGGGCCAGGGTTACACCATCCCGCCCGACGCGGAGCTCGTGGGGTCATTCCATGGCCGACCGTACTTGAACCTCTCGCTGATGGAGCAAATGGCGCTCGAGCGCGGCGGCGATCCGGCGATCATCACGCGATTGTTCGGCGGCACGAGCGCGGCCGGGCCACGCCCGGCGCCGGCAATGTCGCCTCCATCCGGGGGGCTGACGAGCTGGGCACGGCTGGCTCGCGAGATGCTGGCGACCTTTTTCCTGACGCCGGGTCGTGGGCGCCGTCTCTTTCGTCGTCTCCGTCGCAACACGGCGCGATTCGGCGCCGTCAGGCTCGAAGCACTCGACGACACGGACGTCGTCACGCACTTCCTCCGCTTCACCGGCGCCTCGCTCGACGACAAGACCGTTCGGGGCCTGCACGAGGTGGTCTCGGCGCAATCGCGCGCCTACATGGTGCTCGAGCATTTGCTCCTGGCGTGGATCGCGTCCGACGCCGCGCAGGACGCGGAGACGCTGGCGATGCGTCTGATGACCGGCCTCGGGACGCTGCCCAACGTTCGCATGACGTATCGCCTCATGGACCTGGCGGCGGTCGCCGCCCGCGATCCTCGCGCGAGCGCGTTCTTCGCCCAGGATCTCGACGAGGCCGCCCTGCACGGCGCCGCCGCGGCGCTGGCCCGCTCAGAGTTCGGCGAGGACTTCGCGGCGTTCATGAGGGAATTCGGTCACCGCGGGTATTACGAGTCGGATGTGATGTGGCCGCGCTTCACCGAAGATCCAGGACGGGTCTTGCGGCTGATCCAGCTCCACATCCGCGCAGGCGGCGAGACCGACCCCGTGCGGCACGCGGCGGAACGGCGTCACGCGCGCGCGATCGCGACCGCGGAAGTGCGGCAGCTTCTGCGGACCGGAACGGGCCGGGCCGGATTCGCCGCGCGCTGGGCCGCATTCTCGGGCGTGTGTCACGCGCTCCAGCGGCTGCTCGCGATGCGGGACGAATGCCGCCACGTCACCACGCTGCTCCTCGCGCATCTGCGCCGCGTGACGCTGGAAATCGGGGGCCGGGCGAGTCGGCAGGGCCTGCTGGCGAATGTCGACGACGTGTTCTTCCTGCAGTGGGACGAGTTGCCGCGCGTGCTCATCGACAAAGCCGCGCCGTGGCGCGATGTGATCGCCCGGCGTCGACGCGAACACGCGCGCAACGCCGGTCGTGACGTTCCGGATCTCATCCGAGGCGATGGCACGGCCGACGGCGCCGTGGCCGCCCCGCCGTCGGACAGTGCCGGCGAGTTGTGGGGCTACGGCGTGAGCCCGGGAACCGTCACCGGCCGAATCCTGGTGCTGCGGTCAGCGGACGACATCCGCGACCTCTCCGGAGACGTGATCGCCGTGTTTCCCGCCATCGAGCCGACGCTCGCCCCGATCTTCCCGCTCGTTCGCGGCCTCGTCGCGGAGATGGGAGGACTCCTCTCGCACGCGGCGATCCTCGCCCGTGAGTACGGGCTGCCGACCGTCGTCAGCGTCCGCGACGCCACCCGGCGGCTGCGCGATGGTGATCACGTCGAGCTCGACGGCGGCACCGGTCGTATTCGCGTGCTCGAGCGCCCGCGATAAGCGGCTACTTCATCGCCCCGTCGCGAAGGCGCTTCACGAGCGTGTCGTACGAGGATCGGCGGATCAGCGTGTCGAACTGCACACGATAGCTGTCCACGAGACTGATTTTCTCGACGCGCACGTCCTCCACGAGCCAGCGCGGCGCGCCGTTGCGGTGAACGGCGTAGTCGACGTCGATCGTGCTGCCGCGCTTGGTCATGACCTTCGTCTGCACCGTGCCGTGGCCGTCGGCGATGCTGTCACCCAGATATTGGAATCGCGAGGCGTCCACCAGGTGGACGCGCGCCGCGTAGGCGCGTCGGAATACGGCGGCGAAGAGCCGGGTGAACTCGTCGCGCTCGGCGGGCGTGCGCGCGGCCCAGTGTTCGCGAAGCGCGGCGCTGGCCATCGCGGTCCAATCGAACATGCGATCGAGGATGCTGTCGGCCTCGCGAGCTGCTTGTTGCGAGGCCGGCTGCCGCGTGAGCGTCTGGAAGAGTCCGTTGATGTCGGTGCGAATCTGATCCGTCGGCTCGCCCGCCCATGCCGTGGTCGTCATCGCGATGAGGAGCACGATGGCGGCGGCGGCGGCCGACTTCGCGGGTGCGGCTTCCTCGGCGGGGCGTGCGTCGAAGCGGCGCAGCAGCAGCGGCAGGACTACGAGCGAGGCCGCGAGACTGCACGCGGCGCCCACGGTCAGGAGCAGGCCGAGCCCGAAGATGCCCTGGTGACGCGCGATCATCAGGCTGCCGAACCCCGCCATCGTCGTGAGTCCGTTCAGCACGACCGCCATCACCGTGCTGCGCGGGAACTCTGGGCCGCCGACGGCGAGCGACTCCCGGTAGCGGAGCGTGACGTTGAGGCCGAATTCCGCGGCGCCACCGATGATCATGGGCAGACCCCAGATGTTCGCAAGGTTGAATGACAGGCCGAACAGCCGCAAAAAGCCGATCGTCCACAACGTTCCGAGCACCACGGGGGTCACCGCGAGCAGCGCGCCGACCGGGCGGCGCAGCATCATCACGGCGAGCAGCGCGACGAGGACGATTGCGTAGAACGTCCCCTGGACATACGCGAGCTCCATCAGCCGCGTGGCTTCGTAGCTGATGACCGGGGAGCCGGTGACCGCCGGATCCACCGTGCGCAGGGCGGACACGAAGTCACGTGCCCCGTCGCGCTCCCACGTATCGATGGCCGGATAGATCTGAATCAGGAATCGGCCGTTGACGCCGACGAACTTGCGTCGCAGCTCCTCCGGCAGCTCGCCGATCGTCACCGGAGTAGGCGAGAGATTGCGCTGCAGGCGTCGCAGCTTGGCGACGAAGTCGTCGCGCAGGCGGGCGTCGATATTCGCGAGCCGGCCCGAGAGCTCCGGACCACGCGCGCTCAGCCGCTGCAGCAACGCCTCCGCGCGGCTCTGCGCAGCGATCAGAGGCTCGATCGAGGTTCGGCCCTCGGCCTCGCGCACGGCCATCTCGATGCGCCGATGAAGGCTCTGCAGCGCGACGCCAGTCGCGCGCGCATCATCCCTCGCTCGCTGATCGATGCGAACACCCGACAGAATCGGACCGAGCTGCCGAATCGTGGCGATCTTCGCGCCCTGGTCGCTCGGAATGAGCTTGAGCGCGCTCACCACCTCGGCGACGACGGGCAGACGCGCGAACGCTTCCTGCTTGGTACGGAGCTCGGGCAAGGAATCGGCGGTCGCGAGCGCCGAGAATCCCGAGCGCCGCGTTTGCGCGATCCTGCGCTCCCACGCGACCGACTCGCTCGTGCGAGCCTGCAGGTTGAGCCTGTTGTAGTCGAACCGCACGCCGGGAAGCGCCGCCAGCCCGCCGAGGGTGAGCAGCGTCGCCGCCAGCAGAATGAACGCGCGGCAGTCGAGCAGGCGCTCGAGCGCCGGAACGTGCTCATCGCCCAGCGACGACACGCCGCGCGGCCCTTCTTTTCGGACCGAGGTGTGACGTCGCATGACGAGGAGCGCGGCCGGAAACACCGTCATCATGGCGAGGAAGGCCATCAGCAGGGATGTGCCGGCGACGAAGCCGAATTCCTGGATGCCACGAAACTCCGTGAGCATCAGGACGCCGAACGTGCCGGTGGCGGTCAGCGCGCCGAAGAGAATGCCGGGTCCGGTGCGCCGAGCCATGATCTGCAGCGCCTCCCTCGGTGTCGGGCCAAGGGCCAGCTCGCGATCGTAGCGAAGCAGCACGTAGACCCCATAGTCGATGCCGAGCCCGACCAGGAGCGAGATGAACATCACCGAGAACACGGTGAGGTGTCCCACGGTGGCCGCGATGATGCCGAGCGTCCACGCGAGGCTGACGACGAGCACGCCCAGCATGATCCAGGGCTCGGTCATCCGCCGGATCACGATGAGCAGAGAGCCGAGCGTGAGCACGAAGGCCAGGATTGTCGCGGCCGTGCTGTCACGAAACGCGGTCAGCATCTCGTCATTCGACAGCGCGGGCGCGCCGGTCACGCCGGCCTGGACATTGGGATAGGTGGCGCGCAGCGAGGCGATGCGCCCGCGGATGCCGGCGATGAGGTGTTCGTTGTCGATGAAGCTCGTGACGTCGCGCGCGGACTCGACGAGAATGAACAGCAGCCGGTCGTCTGCCGAGCGGAAATAGCCGGCTCCCGCTTCGAGCCCCGGAGAGAAAACGCGTTCCCACGGTGCGGCGACCGGTGTCGGGCCCTCGAGGCTGTCGGCGACCACCTGGAGCAACGCATCCAGGAATCCGGTGTCGAAGCGTTCGGGTGATCCGTCGTCCAGCGAGAGGTCGACGAACCCTGTCGCGAAGCGGCGTGCGATCTCCGTGCTGAGCGCGTCGAAGAGGCCGGCCAGGGTCGGTCGGGCGGCATAGGCTTCGATGAACCGGCGATGCTCGAGCACCTTGTCGCGAATTTCGGCGAGTCGCTCCATCGACAGGAACAGCAGCGCCTGTCCGGCGAAGTCGTCGGGATCGATCCGATGGGCGACGCGCTTGACGCCGGGCACGGCGCGGATGTCGATGGCGAGCCGGTCGGCATACGCCCGAGCCGTCGGAAGGTCGGGCGCCTCTACTGCGACGACGATGTCGTTGAGCTCACCGAATTCGCGGAGGTTGTCCTTGAAGCGCTGGACATACAGCTGGTGCTGCGGCAGAAACTCGAGCGACGATGCCTGGAACGTCAGCGTGCGCGCGGCGTAGAAGACTGCGACGGAGGCGAGCGCGAGAGCGAGCATGATCGTGATCGCGGGGCGGGCGACCGACACCCTGACCAGGCGCGATAACGTCGTTGAAACCATTGGCCCGTCAGCGTTGGAACGAATGGCTCGCCCTCCATTACCCCCACGCCCTCTTCATCGTTCGAGCTTGTGCCGTCGTGGGCAGCACGTCCTGAACCCCGCCTCCGTCGCCGGTGCCCACGTCCCGACCGGGACGCAGCTTGAGATAGGCAGTCGACACGAGAATGCTGACGATCAGATAGAGCATGATCGCGGCCATCACGGGCTTGGGCTCCGCGACGTTCGCCGAGGCAATCGTCAGCGCGATCGCCGGATGGCGGCACGCCGTCGAAAGCGCCAGAACGGCCCGTCGCGCCGGATCGGGGCCTCCGAGCCAGTGCCCCACGGCGACGCCAGCAATGCTGAAGGCGATGAGCGCGAGGAGGGTCCCGTCTCCGAGCAGCGCGACGATCGACCGCCACGCGAGAGGAACCGGCAGGACGCCGACGACCAGAAGCACGAACGCGGCGATCAGCACGGGCTTGATGAGTCGCTGCGCGACCGTCGGCGCGAAATAACGAATCGCCATGCCGATCAACAGCGGAGAAAGCACGCTCGTCATCACGATGCGCGCGACCGCGGCCTCGGGCACGTGCGCGTCCTTGTCGAACGCCCACCCGAAGAGGCTCAGACCTGCCGGCACCAGCACCACCGAGAGGACCGCGGCCGAGACGAGAAGACCGATCGTGTAGGGCGCTTTTCCACCGGCCTTGAATTCCCGCCTCGGCAGCATCGGAGGAATCGGCGACAGCGAGACCGCCAGGAGCGCGACTTTCAGCGCCGGGCGGAGGCTGAACGCCTGCACGACCGCCGCCGCCATCAACGGCATGATCACGTTCATCGCAAAGACGGAGCGCAGGAGGAGCCAGGGGCGGCCCAGGACAAACGTCGCATCGCTGGCCCGCGCAGCCATCCCCAACGCCAAAACGTTGAGGAAGACGCTGATTTTCAACACGACCACGATCAGCGGCACCAAGCTGGGCATGGTCCCGTCACCCTCGCATCCCACACGACAGGGCCATAGGGCCGTCCGGGGCTCGGATGGCCCTGCCGTTGGGGCGGGGGCGTGGGTAGCGTCGAGCCACCATGCACCGACCGTCGGCATCGTGGTTGGTGGCGCTCGCCGCGATGCTCGCATTCAGCCCGGTCACCTACGCCGCGGCCGAGCCGATTCGCGTCCTGACGTTCAATCTGCTCCACGGCGGCCCCGTCGCCGCCGTGACGGGCGATGGCGAACGCCTGGAGGATCGCCTCGCGATCGTCGTCGCGGAGCTACGGCGGCTTGAGCCTGACGTCATCGCGTTGCAGGAGGCATCGATCGGCTCGCGGCGTGGCCACGTGGCGCAGCGGCTCGCGCGCGAGCTCGGCTACTACGCCGCGCACGCGTCGACGACGGAGCGGATCTTCAAGTACGCGCTGCTGAGCCGCCTGGCCGTGGGGCTGATCGATTTCAGCGAGGGGCCGGCCGTGCTGAGTCGCTGGCCAATCGTCGCTCGCGACGTCGTCCAGCTGAGGCGCTGCGGCCGGCCGCTGAATTCGCGCCTCATCGTCGGCGTCACCGTCGATGCTCCGAACGGGCTACTTCAGATCCTTTCGACTCACTCGTCGGGTGACGCATGCCAGCTGAGTCAGATCGAGCAGGTCGCTCGCGAGCGACGCACGGTGTTGCCGTCCGTCCTGATGGGAGACTTCAACGCCTCGGAAGGGGCCCCATCGCTGGCGGCCCTGAAGCGGGCGTTGGTCGATGCCTTCCGAGCGGTCAATCCCGATGAGCCGGGCTTCACGGATCTTCAGCAGACGGACGCGGCCACTGCGACCGTCTCCCAACGTTACGACTACATTTTCGTGGTCCCCGGCGCCCGCGGCCCGGGGGCCGTGCTGACCAGTCGCGTGGTGTTGAATGCTCCGAGGCGATATGCCGACGGCACCATGCTGTGGCCGTCGGATCATTACGGCGTGCTGGCGGAGCTCGAGCTCACCACACGCTGAGGGGTCTTCGGACCAAGGTCGTATTGTCATCCTTGCTCACCGCCTCCATGCTGCGTCAGTCGCGACGGGCAGCAGCTGTCCACGCAGTGGGCCGGGCATCGACAAGGGAGGCGCCCCTATGAAGACCGAGCGGATGATGCAGGCTTCAGCCTATTCGCAACCCCCGCGGCGTCGGCGTGGCGACGCACGTGTCGAGAACGACGGGCTCGAAGCGCTGGCGACGGCGCGCACGCCCATCGGCGTGCCCACCGATGAACCTGTCAGCGCCGCCGTCAAGCATCTGCGCGCCATCGTCGAGCAGTTGCTCGAGCAGACACCCGGCGATGCGCTATGTGACGCGTGCCTGGCCTTCGCGGCCGAGGCGCCGCTGATCGACATGCGCCATGCGACGGGCCAGCTGCCGCAAATGAGGTCCGGAATGGAGCGTGGCACCGGGCGGTGTGTGTCGTGTCGACGTGAGACGGTCGTGACGGTCTATCGGACGGAGGCAGCGGTGTAGTGGAGGCTCAGCGGGTGCGCTGGCCTGCGACATTGAAGACCCAAAGCTCGCTGGCGGTCAGATGGTCGGCGATCGCGCGATGTTCCTCGATCAGGCGCTCGAGCGCCGGCCGAGCCCGGGCGATCGTCTCCTCGATCGTGTAGCGGTCGGCGCCGAGCTCGGCTTCGGTGGCGACGAGGACCAGGCTCAGGCAATGTGGATGAACCGCAGAGTAGAGATCGACACGCGCCACGGCGAAGGCGTTCAGGTCGACGTGATAGTCGATGGTCGCCGACGTGTAGTCGTAGTAGACGATGTTGCGGACGCGCCGACGATCGACCATGAGCGGCTGCGCCGCACGTTAGCCGGTGGACCGCCGACGCGTCTTGACCTCCGACGCCATTTCTTTGACACCCGACGGCTGGTGAGTTGTCGATGAGGTCAGCGGTCCCGAGCGTCCGGAGCGGCCCGATGATCTCGAGCGCGGTCGCCATCGGCCTCGCCGAGGCGATCGAGGTCGCGGGTCGAGATCCAGACGATGTTCTGCGCTCCGTCGGTCTCGATCGAGCGGCCGTCACCGATCGCCATCGGTTCTTTCCCTCGGCAGCGTTCACGCTGGCGCTCGAGGAAGCTGCGCGCGTCACCGACGACGATTGCTTCGGGCTGCACCTCGGCGAGCGCTATCACCCCAAGGACATCGGGGCGCTCGCCTACGTCGTGTTGAACTCAGCGACCATCGCTGTCGCGTTCGAGAACATCGCGAGGTACTTGCGCATCTTCAACGAGGCGGCGACCGTGGGGTTCGTACAGACCGAGAGGCTGGCGTACCTTCAGCATCAACTCCGGGGCGTTCCGCTCCAGCGCAGGCGGCAGCACGAAGAGTACGCCTTGACCGCCGGCACCGCGATCATTCGCATGATGGCCGGCAGCGAATGGCGACCCCTCGAGGTGCACTTCGAGCATGAGGCGCCGCCGCGAACCAGCGAGCACACGCGCATCTTCCGCGCCCCTGTGCTCTTTCGGTGCGATGGCAACGCCATCGTTGTCGAGCGCGAGTTCTGTGACCGGCAAGTTCCGACGGCCGACCGTCGCCTCTATCCGATTCTCGAGGACTATCTGGAACGGCAGCTGGAGAATCGGCCGACCGAGAATCGATTCGTGGTGTCGGTCCGGACCGCCATCGGCAATGCGATGAAGGATGGCGAGCCGAAGGTGACGGACGTGGCGGCGGCGATCGGTGTCAGCGTGCGCACGCTGCAGCGTCGGCTGGGCGAAGCGGGCGTCGACTACCGGGCGCTGGTCGACGACATTCGCCACGAGCTCGCGTTGCGGTACCTCAAGGACCGCCGGCACACGCTGAGCGATGTCGCCTACCTGTTGGGGTATTCCGAAATCAGTGCGTTCAGTCGCGCCTTCCGGCGATGGACCGGCGCGACGCCATCCGACCACCGCCGGAGGAGTGCGTGATGCGCGATCGCCGGGACACTCAAGTCGTCTACGAGATCCCGCTCCACGCGCTCCCGGACTATCGAGGTCGGCGGGTCATCGTTCGCTCCGCAAGCCCGGCCGACGTCGTGCTCGCCTGTCGGCTGGTGCCCGATGCCGACGTCGTGTGCGTTCAGCTCGACGGGTTGCCGAGCGACGTCGAGACGCTCGCGGGCTGGGGATACGGGATTCCCATCCAGCTGACGATGCCGGATCCGGCCGTCGAGCTCCCCGCGCTCTATCGGTACGCCGGGCTCGTCGACCAACACCCGATACGCGTCGCCATGCCCGTGCGGCGCGGATTCAGCCGCGCGGTGAGGCTCGCGACGTCGCTCGGGATGGCGGTCAAGCTGGACGTGGGGCAGCCGTCGGCGGCTGCCCTCGAGGAGCTGACGACGGTGCTCGACTTTTATCTGCACGGGTCGGGGCACAGCCAACCGATCGAGTTTTTCCACGGCGTGATGCGCGCGCTCTATCATCGTCAGCCGATCACGCTGCGAGACATCCACGACGACGACCCGGCCCGCGCGCGTTATGTCGACGCCGCGGGGATCGAGTGGCCCGGCCGTCACCGGGCGCTCGTCCCTGAGACCGCCGAGTGCCGCACGTGCGAGTTCTGGATGCTCTGCGCCGGCTACTTCAAGTGGCCGCGGCGTGACTATGAGTGCGCCGGGATCAAGTCACTGCTTCGCAAGCTCGTCGCCGCCGCCGCGGATCTGAGGCCGGACGTCGAGAAGCTCCGCACCGGGGTGGCGGAGCGGGCTTCGTGATCACCGTCCGAGGAACATCAGTCGCAGCCTGCCCTTTCCGAGCGCGCGACTGAGCTCTCGCGTCGTCAGGAACACGAAAAACACCACGGCGATCCATATACATGTGGCCCAGAACGGCGGCTGCGTGAAGGACCGCGCAGCGTCGTGGTGGGCGGCAGCGAGGCCAGCGCCCGCGAGCAGGTGATGGATCAGAAGCTCGGTGTACCGGAACCCGACAACCGCCAGCACATAGATGGGCGCTTTCCACGCGATGTTGTACACGATCGGCTTGCCTGGAAACGCATCCACGACGGGCAGAAGGTCCACGACGAGCAGGACCTTGGCCAGAATCAGAGCGGCCACGATCGCGGCGATGAAGCTCGGTGTCTCAACGCCCGACCCCCAGACGAGAAGCTTATCGGTGAGAACGACCAGAGACGCCGCAGCGGCGAAAAACAGAGCTGCGCCGAGGAGCTCGCGCACCTCCGCCCCGAGTCGTTCGAGTCTGCCCCGCGCCGATGGCTGCGAGGATCGCGTGTACTGCCTCGCCTTCGTGATCACTTGCTGAAGGCGATTGCGACTGCCTCGGTGTGACGGACGACGACCTCGTCACCGGGCTTGACCTCGTTCAGACGCTTCACGCTCTCATCGACCTTCACCGTCCGGCGGTTGCCCTGCGGGCCAAGCAGCGTGACGAGCCGCTTGTCGTAATCGATCGCCTCGACCTTTGCCGTCATCTCGACTGTCTTGGTGGCAACGGCCCGCGGCTTCTCGCCCTTTGGCGCCACGGCGACGGTGGTGTTTTCGCCGGCCTGTGGTGGTCCGCTCGGCGTGCGCACGAAGATTGCGATTGCGTCGAGATACTCGGCACGGACCGAGTCGCCCGGTTTGATCTGATCGAAGTTCTTGGCCTCCGGCGGTGCTTTCAGCGTCACCGTCTGTCCGTCGGAACGCTTGATCGTGACCGCGCGGTTGGCCGCATCGATCGACTCGACGGTCCCCGTGGTGGTCTTGCGGTCGGCATAGATCACGCCCGGCTTGTCCGTGATGACGGCCGAGGGCGCCTGGCTGGGCGGCGTTGGCGACTGGCTGGGCGGCTTCTGCGTTTGGCTGGGCGGCGCCTGCGTTTGAGCCTGGGCGGCGGCGAAACCCAGCGCACCGACTGCGACGACCGAACGGAACACCAGTTCCGATCTACGACTCATCATCATGTTCTCCCATCGGTGGGTTAATCAGCGCTACTCGATGACCGATACTTGATCGCCACGCCGACCAGCCGGCGGCCCGTGACCGTGTACACGGTGCGGTCCCAGGCCCACCAGCCGCCCCATGCGTAGGCGCCGATCGGCTGCAGGCTATCGGAGACGATGACGACCGCATCGGCGCCGAGCCGTCCGGCCTTCTCTCGCAGCTTTTCCTCGACGTCGGAGACCGCGGGCGACGGCTGCGTCGACGCCGTCAACGAGATCTCGCCCAGGCGCTCGTGCGGCTGCGCGGGCATGGCCTTGAGAATCTGCACGTGCGAGGGGGCGGTCGGTGACTGGCCCGGCGAGCCGACGTACTGCATCGACGTTGCCGAGACGGTGGCACACGACGCGGTCAGACATGCGGCGATCATCAGCATCACGCATTTGCCAATCACGGCTGTTCCCTCCGAGTCCAACCAATGGTGAAACGTTCGACGCCGATCGGTCACGTGAACGGCCCCACATGCGCGACCATGCCGATGATGGTGAACAGCCCCAGCAGGAGTACGAGCAGCGAGATGGCCAGGGTCGCCGAGTAGGGGAACGCGTCGTCCGGGATCAGTCCGGCGGTCACGAACTGGTCGTGCTCCGCGCGGAGGTCGAGCATGAAGCGGATGTGGCCGACGATACCTAGCGTCAGGAGGAGGATCCCGATCCCGAGGAGCGCTATACCGAAATTCCGAGCGGCGTGGACCTTTTCCTCGACCCCGGCCGACCCGCGCAGGTAGCGGAAGAACTGAAAGATCGTGAAGCCGAAGCCGATCAGCGACAGCGAGGTTCTCAGGATGGACATCAGCGTGCGGTCGGCGCTCATGCGGGTGCGCTGGAACGACAGTCGTGTCCGCCGCGAGGCGAGCTCGAGCGATGGATCGTGAACGAGCTCCCTCGCGGCGGGCACGCTCATCGCGTCCTCAGGCCGCCTTGGCCGGCTGTGACATCTTCTCCAGCGCCTGATCGATCGTGAAGCTCGCCGCTTTCTGCCGCGGCGGGAATTCCTTGAACGTCTCGAGGAACATCTTCACGATCGCCTGCGAGGACAGGATGATCGGGACGTGATCGATGAGCCAGTCGTAGTACGTATTCGATGTGATGTCGGCCCGCTCGTATGGATCCGTGCGCAGGTTGTAGAGCTTGGGAATTCGTAGCGGCACGAACGGCTCGGCCCAGATGCGCAGCGTCCCCTGCGCGCGCTGCTCCATGAAGACGACCTTCCAGTTGTCGTAGCGCAGCGCGACCAGGTTGCCGTCGTCGTCGAAGTAGATGAAGCCCGGCCGCGGGCTGTTCTTCTCCTTACCGGTCAGGTACGGCAGGAGGTTGTAGCCGTCGATGTGGACCTTGAAGGTCTTGCCGGCCGCCTTATGACCCTTGAGGAGCTTCTCCTTGATATCCGGCTCGCCCGCCATCGCGAGAAACGTCGGCAGCCAGTCGTGGTGCTGGACGATCTCGTTCGAGACGACCCCGGCCGGAATCTTGCCCGGCCAGCGCACCACCATCGGGATGCGGAACGCGCCCTCCCAGTTGGTGTCCTTCTCGCTGCGGAACGGCGTCATCGCGCCGTCGGGCCACGTGTTCATGTGCGGACCGTTGTCGGTGCTGTACATGACGAACGTGTTCTCCGCGATGCCGAGCTCGTCGAGCAGGCTCAACAGCTCGCCGACGTTCTTGTCGTGGTCGATCATCGTGTCGTGGTACGGCGACTGCCATCGACCAGCCTGCCCCAGGCTCTCCGGTTTGGGGTGAGTGCGCAGGTGCATGTGGGTCGTGTTGACCCAGCAGAAGAACGGGGTGCCGGCCGCGTGCTGGCGCTTGATCCAGTCTTTGGCAGCGGCGACGAACTCGTCGTCGCAGGTCTCCATGCGCTTTTTCGTCAGCGGTCCGGTGTCCTCGATTCTCTGCTTGCCGACCCTGCCGAACCGCGTGTCGGTGGTCGAGTCGTCCTTGTCCGTGGCCCAGCAGTGCAGCACGCCGCGGGGACCGAAGCGGTTGCGGAACTCGGGGAAGTCCTTGGCCGGCGGGTAGTCGGGGAGCTCCGGCTCCTCTTCG
>DAIRVP010000042.1:0-34419 GCA_036802765.1 Candidatus Rokuibacteriota bacterium | reverse complement strand
CCAAGGTGCTGACGGCCGGCGGCAACCTGCTGCTGCTCGACGAGCCGACGAACGATCTCGACGTCGACACGCTGCGCGCACTCGAAGACGCGCTGCTCGACTTCGCTGGCTGCGCGGTGATCATCAGCCACGATCGGTGGTTCCTCGATCGCATCGCCACGCACATGCTCGCGTTCGAGGACGACGGCCGCGTCGTGTGGTTCGAGGGGAACTACCAGGACTACGAGGCCGATCGCAAGCGGCGACTCGGCTCGGAAGCCGAACGACCGCATCGCTTGCGGTTCAAGAAGCTGCCCACCGCGTGACACAAGAACGTTCCCGCGGGAACGTTTTCCATCAATCCCAGCCCGCGGCCTGACTCGCCGGCGCACCCGCGCCGCGCTGGTGAGACGGCGGGCTACGTGCTCCTCACCCGCGGCGGCGCCATCATCCGCCGCGCGGCTTAGCCGCGAAGACGAGCACGTTCTCACCTTCGCGACGCACCCGCTGCAGACGCACGCTGTCGAAACGTCGGCGCAGCATCCGGGCGAGCGCACCGGCATCGCCGCGGCGATGGCGGTTGATGACCAGCGTGCCGTCGTTGGCGACCAGCGGGATCACCGCCTCCACCACCGGACGCGAACGGTCCATATCCGCGTAGGCGGCATCTTCCATGATGAAATCAAAGCGGCGGCCGGCATCGTGCAGCGCGGCGGCAACCGTCTCGGCGTCGCCGCAGTAAAACTCCATCGGGCCGAGATCGGCGAGGCCGAACCAGCGCTGCGCGACGTCGAGGATCACGGCATCGCGCTCGATCGCAGTCACCAGGCGCGGCGTCGTCAACCGATGGATCAGGTGCGCCTGCGTACCGCCGCCGAGTCCGACCAGCAACACGCTCGGCTCCGGCGGAAAGCGAACCGAGGCCACGCCATGCCACCAGTATTCGCGCTCGATGGCGGACCAGTCGCCATTGAGCGGGTAGACAGACAGGATGGCGCCGCCGACAATCAGGCGACGCTCGTGCCGATAATCCACGACGCGGATGCGACCGGACAGCGCCGACCAGCCGATGTGCGCCGTGGTCGAGCGTCGCGCCCGTCCCATCGAGCGGGACGTCAGCGGGGCGCCATACGAATCGCGCCGTCGAGCCGGATCGTCTCGCCGTTGAGCATCACGTTCGTGATGATGTGGCAGGCGAGGGCGGCGTACTCCTCGGGCTGGCCGAGGCGCTGCGGAAAGGGCACTTGCTTGGCCAGCGACGCGCGCACCGGCTCGGGTAGCGTGCCCAGCAGCGGCGTCTCGAAGATCCCCGGCGCGATCGTCACGACGCGGATGCCGAGCTCGGCGAGGTCGCGCGCGACGGGCAGCGTCATGCCGACGATGCCACCCTTGGATGCCGAGTACGCGGCCTGACCGATCTGACCATCGAACGCGGCGACGGACGCCGTGTTGATGACGACGCCGCGCTCGCCGTCGCGGCTCGGCGCGTTCTGCGCCATGTGCGCCGATGTGAGGCGGATGCAATTGAACGTGCCGATCAAGTTGACGTTGATGACGCGCGTGAACTCCTCAAGTTTGGCGGGGCCCGACTTGCCCAGCGTCTTCATCGCGGTCCCGATGCCCGCGCAGTTCACCAACACGTTGATGGCGCCGAGCCGCGCGCGCGCGGCGTCGAGCGCCGCGGCGACCTCGTCGGCGCTCGTCACGTCGCCCGGCGTGAACACCGCCGCGTCGCCGAGCGATTTAGCCACATCCGCGCCAGGCGAGGCCGGACGATCGAGAAGCGCGACGCGCGCGCCGGCGCCGACGAGCTTCGCCGCGGTGGCGCGGCCGAGGCCAGAGGCGCCGCCGGTGACGACGGCACGAACGGATGCGAGCTCCATGGACGATCCTCCCGGCCGTAATGGTATCCTCGAACTCGATATCCATGCGCACGCCTTACAGACCGGCCGCACGGCGCCGGATCCTCTGCGTGTATCCGGTGTATGCGCGGTCCTTCGGCACCTTTCAGTACGCCTATCCATTCTTCGGTGGCCGCGTGCGCGCCTTCATGCCGCCTCAGGGGCTGCTCGCGGTGGCCGCGTACCTGCCGGAATCGTGGGAGGTGCGCTTCGTCGATGAGAACTCACGCACGGCGACGGACGACGACTTCCGATGGGCCGATGCGGTGTTCGTCTCCGGCATGCACGTGCAGCGCCCGCGGATCCACGACGTCATCGCGCGCGCGCACGCACACGGCCGGCCCGTTGTGCTCGGCGGTCCGTCGGTGTCTGGCTGTCCCGAGTACTATCCCGACGCCGACGTGCTCCACATCGGCGAGCTCGGCGACGCGACCGATCGGCTGATCGAGTACCTCGATGGCCACGGCGGCCGCCCGCGCGAGCAGCTGCGCTTCGAGACGGACGAGCGGCTGCCGCTCGCGAGCTTTCCAGTCCCCGCGTACCACATGCTGCCGCTCCGCGAGTACTTCATCGCGAACATCCAGTTCTCGAGCGGGTGCCCGTACTCGTGCGAGTTCTGCGACATTCCGGCGCTGTACGGGCGCAACCCGCGGCTGAAGACGCCGGAGCAGATCTGCCGAGAGCTCGATCTGATCGCGGATGCCGGCTGCACGTCCGTGTATTTCGTCGACGACAACTTCATCGGCAATCAGAAGGCGGCGCTCGAGCTGCTGCCGCACCTCGTCGCGTGGCAGCAGCGTCGCCGGTATCCGGTGCGTTTCGCGTGCGAGGCCACGCTGAACATTGCGAAGAACGAGCGCGTGCTGGCGCTGATGCGCGACGCCGGGTTCATCACGGTATTTTGCGGGATCGAAACGCCCGAGCCGCAGGCGCTTCGCTTCATGTCGAAAGATCAGAATCTCCGCATGCCGATCCTCGAGGCCGTCGAGCGCCTGAATGCCCACGGGCTCGAAGTGGTCTCGGGCATCATCCTGGGGCTGGACACCGATACGCTCGAGACGGCCGAGCACATCATGGAGTTCATCCACGAGTCCCGCATCCCGCTGCTGACCATCAACGTCCTGTATGCGCTACCCAAGACGCCGCTCTGGCGACGGCTGGAGGCGGAGGGACGACTCGTGCCCGAGATGGGGCGCGAGTCCAATATCGCGTTCCGACTGCCGTACGACACGGTGATCGACATGTGGCGCCGCTGCATCATGACCGCCTACGAGCCCGACGCCGTGTACGCGCGGTACGCCCACCAGGTGGCGCACACGTATGCGCGACGTCTGCACTATCCGTCGAACCCGCAGCGTGCGTCCTGGGACAACATACGGATGGGTGTCGGCATCCTGGCGCGACTGTTCTGGAATGTCGGAGTACGCGGCGACTATCGCCGCACGTTCTGGAAGATGGCGTGGCCAGCCCTCCGGGCCGGCAACATTGAGTCGCTCATCCAAACGGCGGTGGTCAGTCACCACCTGATTCAGTACACGCGGGACTGCGTTCGGGGGCTGGGCGAGTGCTCGTTCTATGCTCCGGGCGCCGCCCCAGCGGTGCCGCAGACCGGCGCCTCACAGGCGGCGGCGGTCTAGCGAATCCGGGCTACGCCGCTTCGCCGGTGTGCGCCCAAAAATCGTCGTCGCGCTCGGGCTGCGTCAGACGCGGCGGTAGCTTCTTCCGATGGAAGAAGTCGCACATGATCTTGTTGGCGACGGCCCAATCGTCACCATAGACGCAGTGATGATGTGGGCACAGGCCCGCGTCTCCCGACAGCTGCAAGCCGCACGAAGCGCAAAGGCTCATGCGCATATACGAAAGCGAATGACATGCCAACCCCGAATTCACGCTTGGCGACGGAACGTGAATGCCTTAGAGTGGCAAAGCTCGCTCCGGTCAGAAAATTTACGAAAGGGAATTCCTGCATGCGCCTCATCCTCTGGGTCGCGTTCTTTGTCATCTCGAATCTGCTTGGGATCGAAGCGTTCAAAGCAGCGGTCACGCTACCGTCCGACGAGCGCCTGCTGCCCTGCCTGCTGACGTTCCCGCTGATCGGTCTCACCGCGCTCAGCGCCACACGCGTCCTCGAGGCGTGGCGTGGCCGCGGCGACGAGTAACTTCTACAATTCCGCTTCCCTCCTTTCGCGTCATCGTGGCATCTGGTGTGCAACCATCGCCATGGTGTGAGGCGCGCGGTTCCTCGTGCGCCGGCGAAAGGAGTCACCGATGGACATTCTGCTGTGGATCGTGTTCGGCCTCGTGGTCGGGCTGGTCGCCAAGCTGATCATGCCCGGCAACGATCCGGGCGGGATCATCCTGACGATCGTGCTCGGCATCGTAGGCGCGATGCTCGGCGGTTGGCTCGGTCGCGTGCTAGGCCTCTACCGTGAAGGCGAGGCGGCCGGATTCATCATGGCCGTCGTCGGCGCGGTCATCGTGCTGGGCATCTACCGCCTCGTGCTGCCGGGTCGCACTCGCGTGTAGGGACGAGGGGGGCCTCGCGGCCCCCCAACCCTGCGCAGCGTCTACAACAGGTCGCGAATCAGCCTCTACAACAGGTCGCGAATCGGCAGCGCCAGCGTCTCCAGCAGCTTCGCCGTGATTCCGCGCTTCTTCCACTCCTGCAGCGTGATCGGTCGCGAGCGCGTCAGGTCCTCGTTGAACGCGGCCTCGAGCCGCTGCGCCACGTCGCGGTTGTAGACGATCACGTTCAGCTCGTCGTTGACGGCGAACGAGCGGTTGTCCAGATTCGTGCTCCCTACCGTCGCCCACACACCGTCGATGACCATCGTCTTGCTGTGCAAGAGCGCCGGTGCGTATTCGTAAATCTGGATGCCCGCTCGCAGCAAATCACCGAACTGGCGGCGGCTCGCCTGCCGGACGATGTTGTGATCGATGGCGCCCGGCACCAGGACGAGCACGCGCACGTCGCGCCGCCGCGCGGCCAGGAGCGCGTCGCGCATCCGCTTGTCGATGACGAAATAGGGGTTCGTGATGTGGATCGAGCGCTGCGCGGAGTTCACCGCGAGCAAGAACGTCGTGTACATCGCGAAGCTGCCGGCGGCGGGAGAGCTCTTCACCACCTGCGCGTAGACATCCCCCGCGGGCGAGATGGGGCGCGGAAAGTACGGCTCGCCGCCCAGCACGACGCCGGTCGCCTCCAGCCAGTTCTCGACGAATGCGGCCTGCAGATATTCCACCGCTGGGCCCTGCACGCGAATGTCCGTATCACGCCAATGGTGCTCGGTCCGGCCGTTGCCCATCCACTTGCGGCTGACGCCCGAGCCGCCCGTGAAGCCGATCCGACCATCCACGACGAGGATTCGCCGGTGATTGCGGTTGCTGTAGCGGCCGAAGACGTACTGGGTGAGAGGACGGAACCACGCGACGTGACAGCCCGAGCGCGACATCATCTCGCTGTACTCCTGCGGCATGCTCAGGGTGCCGAAGGCGTCCAGCAGCACGTTCACGCCGACGCCCGCGCGACAGCGTTCGGCCATCGCCTCGGCCAGATCCCGGGAGATCGGGCCATCCTCGTAAAAGTATTGCGCATAGGTGATGGTGGATTGCGCGCCGCGGATCGCCTCCAGCATTGCCGGAAAGATCTGCTCGCCGTTGAACAGGAGATCGGCGCGGTTGCCGCCCACGATCGGCGCCGTCGCATACGCCTCGAGGGTTGGAAAGAACGATGGCTCGCCCAGCGTCAGCGAGGGAAGGGCGATGTGCGGATAAACCCGCCCACACCCAGCGGTTGAAAGCAGAACGAAGACGACGGCCCAGAGCGGGAGCGATCGGCGCCTCGACATCGCGCGTACCTTGTCTGGTTGGCCGCGAACGCGTCGCGGGAAGGGATTGCGCGTCACCGTCGCCCCCGCAGCCGGTGGCGCATCAATTGCTGGCTTTCAGCATACCGCCATGCTGGAAGGAATGCTGCTGATGCTCCTGGCCCTCGGTGGCAGCAACGGGTCGCCCGCGGCCGCGATGCCGTCACAGACGAGGCCCGATCCGGTCGTCGGTATCTGGCGGGGAACGTGGACGACGCAGGGCGCTGCCGATCCCGTTCACGTGGAAGCCATCGTCACGCCGCCGTCCAAGGAAGGCCAACTGCTAGCGCTCGTCGCAACCGGCGTCGGTCGTCTGCGCCACATCACTCGCGTCATTGGCCGGGTCGAGGCGGACGGCGCGCGTTTCACGTTACCCGGCGGCGGTAGCCTGCGGCTTGCCGCCGGCTCGGCCTCACGACTGATCGGCGTCGTCAAGGGCGGGGCCGTGGGTGGGCCCATGCCTGGAGACGGCACTCTGGAGTTGGCCCGAGTCCGCCGGTGATCCAGCTCTTCCGGGTCAGGGGCATCCCGGTGCGCATCGACGCCGGATGGCTGCTGATCTTCGGTCTTGTCACGTGGAGTCTCGCGGCGGGGTACTTCCCACACGTGTTGCCGGCGCGATCGACGGTCACGTATTGGCTTCAGGGCGTCGTGGCCGCGCTGCTTCTCTTCGGATCCGTGTTCCTGCACGAGCTGTCCCACGCGCTCGCCGCAGTGGATCAGGGCGTGCCCGTCGGCGGCATCACCCTGCACGTCTTCGGTGGTGCTTCGCAGCTGGAAGCAGAGCCGCCGACGCCTCGCGCCGAGATGCTGATCGCGGTCGTCGGACCGCTCACGAGCTTCGCGATCGGCGGTTTGTGTCTCATCGCGGACCGAACAGTGGCCGGGTCGCCGACATTCCACGCGCTGGCCCGCTACCTCGCGGCGATCAACGTCATGGTCGGAGTCTTCAATCTCATTCCAGGGTTTCCGCTCGACGGCGGCCGCATCTTGAGAGCGGCGCTGTGGTGGTGGACCGAACGTCTCGGCTACGCCACGCGGATCGCGAGCGCATGCGGTACGGCGGTCGCGGTGCTGTTGATCGCTGTCGGCGCGCTGCGCGCCCTCATGGGCGATATCGTCGGCGGTCTCTGGCTGGTGCTGATCGGCCTGTTCCTGCAGCAGGCGGCCCGCTCGTCGTGGGAGCTCATGCGAGTGCGCGCACGCCTCGAGCGCGTCCGTGTCCAGGACGTCATGACGCGCGCGCCGCTGGTCGCCGATCTCGTAGCGCCCCTCGCCGAGGCCGGGGCTGCGCTGGGCCCCGAGCAGGTCGTGCATCCCAGCGACTCTGCGTGGACGGCCTTTCTCAAGCTCGGCCGTGTACGCGGCGGCGATGTCCCGGTCGTCGAGGGCGATGCCCTCGTCGGCGTCGTCACGCAGCGCGCGCTGCACGCGGCGCTGAGCGCGGGCGATGATGCCGCGGACGTTGCGCGGCGCGCTGCGTGAAAACACTCGTCGCGCTCGTCGCACTCACCTCTGCGCTGTTCGGCGCCGCGGGCGCCTTGCCGTTGGTGCTCGAGGCACGACTGGCCGCGCTGGCGCCCGGCGGCCTCGCCGTCAACGGCCTGCACTACAACCCGCTCACTGGCCGCCTGACATTGCACGGCGTCAGTGCCCACGACGGGTCCGGCCGCGAGATCTTCCGTGCCGACGAAGTGGAAGCGACGGCGCCGCTCGCGGATTTGTTCGCGGACGCGGCGCTCACGCTGGAGCGCGTTCGCGTCGTCGCGCCCCGGCTGGTGATCGCTCAGGCGCCGGCGCTGACGCTGGTGAGCCTCGGCGCGGGATTCGCGGCGGCGCCCGTGAGCGTCAACGGCATCGCGGTGAGTGACGGCAACCTCATCGTCGAAGAGCCGGGTCGGCGCGCTCTCGTCGCGCGCGATCTGACGGCCAGCGCCGATCGACTGAGCGGCATCGGCGAATCCGACGCGGCGTTTGCGGTGGAGACGGCGCTGTACGGCGCAAGCGTCCGGATCACGGGCCAGCCGGTCGGTGGTCGCGCATACGCGCTCCGCGTTCGGGCACGAGGACTCGATGCCGCGGCACTGCTCGAAGATTTCCCGCAGCTGCTCGCGGGAGCGGGAATCCGTTTGGCGAAAGGCCGCGCAGACGTCGACGCGACGCTGATCGTCGCCGGCTCACGCGTGCTCGCCTCGGGGCAACTGCGGCTTGACCGGCTCGTCGCGCGGTTCGCAGAGCCACGCACCGCGCCGTTCACGGCGTCGGCGCTGATCATCGCCGTCGATCGCTGGGACGTCGCCGCGGGCACCGGACGGATCTCGCGCCTCGAGCTGCAACGACCCGCGCTCACACTCGACCGCGGGATGCCGGGCGCACTCAGCAGGCTCGTCGGCTGGTTGTCAGATCCTGACGTCGCGCTTCGTCGACTGCGGATCGTCGACGGCACCTTGCGTCTTGCCGGAGGAGCGGAGCCGATCACACTGCGAGGGCTCACGTTCGGCCTGCAGTCGGCCGCTGAGACCGGTCCGCGCGCAGGGTTCGTACTCAGTGCGCGTGCGGGTCTCGGTCCCGGTGGTGGGCGTCTGACGCTCGACGGCTCGCTCTCGCGCGATTTTCAGCGTGCTGAAGGCGCGGTGCGGGCGATCGGCGTCACGGTCCAGGGCTGTGGCCTTGAGGACGTCAGCATGCCGCTGCCGGGGCAGACATCACCGCGCGCGGTGCTCACGGCGCTCGCCTCGGTCTGCGGGCCGCAGTGGACGAACTGATTGGGGGCCGACGTTCGGGGCGCCACGGCTTGCCGGGGCGCCCCTCTGTTGCCTGTTACTTCTTCGAGTCGGTCGACTTTGCCTTCGTATCGGACGACGACGGCGCGCTCGTGCTCGGCGAGGCTGCGGGGCTGGTGCTCGACGATCCGGAGGACGTCTTTTCGACGCCGAGCTTCGACGCCGTCTCGGTGTCCAGACGACCGGTCGCCTTCAAGCCCTGCTTCTGCTGATAGTCACGCAGCGCGGCCTTGGTCTTGGGACCCATCTTGCCGTCGATCGGGCCCGGATCGAGCCCCTGATCCTTGAGTGCCTGCTGCGCCGCTTTCACCTGCCCGGTGTTCGCCGCCATCCCGGCGCCGCCCCGCGCGCCACCCTTCGACGACTTCATGTCCGACGACTTCATCGTGTCAGACGACGTGCTGCCCGATGAGGTTTGCGCCTGCGCGAGCGGCGGAGCCGCCGCCAGCGCGAGGGCGACGACCAGCGCCATTGCGCCCCTCGATATCCTCATTGCTCTCCCCTCCTGCCTACTCTGCGGTGTTTCTGAACATCGCCGCGCCCGGCCTCAACTGGCCTGGCGACGGTCCGCCACCGACTTGCGCAAGTCATGCGCGACCGGGGGCGCTTCGACCCGCGCGACTCTCGGCAGCGTCACTGGACGGCCGTCGCGCGCGGAACGGTAGATGGCTTCGATGATGCGGACGTCCGTGAGCCCTTCGACGCCGGACGGCTCGGGGACGGAATCCTGGAGGACGGCCCTGGAGAAATGCGTCAGCTCCGCGGCCACCGCGTCGACAGGCTCGAACATCATCTCTTCGCGTTGGCCTCCGCGGACGAGCTCGAGCGTCGAGGGACTAGACGGGTCGTATGCGCCGTTGACGCGGATCGAACCCTCGTCGCCGAAGATCGTCAGCACCGACGTCGGCTCCTCGCCGAACGAGGTGTGTAGATGGGCCAGCCGGTCGTCCGGGAAGCGGATGAGCGCGACCGCACTCTCGTCCACGTCGCCGCCGTAGCGTCGCGTCATGCGCGCCGTCATCGCCATGACTTGCGCGGGCTCGGCATCGAAGAGCGTACGCGCGACGAAGATCACCGCGGCGCCGAGGTCGTACACGGTGCCGCCGCCGTGACGGCGCTGCAGGCGGACGTCCTCGGGATCCTGCACGCGAATCGTGGCGTCGCTGCTGAAGGTCTTCGGCGCGCCGATGGAACCGCCGCGGATAAGCTCGACGAGCTTGCGATACGGGGAATGCGCCTGCACGTGATACGCGATCATGAGCTTCACGCGATTGGTCTGACACGTACGCAGCATGCGGCGGCATTCGTCGGCCATCACGGCCATCGGTCGTTCGCAGATGATGTGAACACCGGCACGCGCAGCCTCCACCGCGTAATCGCAGTGCAGTGAATTGGGCAGCGCGAGATAGACGGCCTGGACGTCCTCGCGCTGGAGCGATTGTCGAAATTCATCGTAGTGGTAACCGGCTGCGCGATGCTCTTGCGCCAGCGCCTGTGCGCGCGTGCGGTCGGCCGAAACGATGGCTGCCAGCCGTGTCTCTTCCCCCGCTCGCGCGAAGGCCGGCAGCAGCGCGCGCTCAACCAGCGGCCCTGCGCCGACGACGGCGTAGCCGATCTGCTTGGCCATGACCCTCTCCAGCTGTGTTTTTTGATCGCACAGGGGTGCAAGCGCGAGGCCATGGAATTTCGGCGGGATACGTAACTGCGAGACTCTTCACACCCCGTATATGGGGGGTCATGTTCCTTGAGCCCGCGACATCTGGCGGCTTGCGGCCCACTCAACTCGTGTTTAGCCTTTGACCCATGACGCGGACTTCTTGGGTACGCCCGGGGACGATCACTGAGATCGTCGGTGAGCTTTCATCGGGCCGAACCAGTCTGATGCTGTCGTGCCTGCGCGAGGTCACCGCGGGTGGAGGCACGGCGGCGCTCGTCGACGCCGACGGTGCATTCGATCCCGCTTCCGCCGTCCGGGCCGGTGTCGCGCTCTCGCGTTTGCTGTGGGTGCGCTGTGGCGGACGTCGCGGAGCGGCGCTGGTCGCGACCGATCTGCTGGCACGCTGTCCAGGCTTTGGCCTCGTCGTTCTCGACGCGGGGGAGACCTCCCCGCGCGTGACGCTCGGCGTCGCGTTTCGTCTGCGCCAGGCGGCACGACGCGCCGGTGTCGCCGTGCTGCTCGTTGGCCGGCGGCGCGTCGCAGGCGCCGGGGCGACGCTGGCCGTGCGGACCTCACGGGATGCGCTCGCCTGGGCGGGATCGCGGCGTGCACCGACGCGGCTGGCGGGCATGAGCACGCGGGTGCACGTAGTCCGCAGTCAGGGTGCGTCCCGCGTGTCGGCCGGCGTCGGCGACCTGGACGAACGCCGGTGGTGGACGGCATGAGCGGCGTGGCGTGTGTGTGGGTCGAGGCGTTCGCGGCCGCGGCGGCGGAGCGTGCCGAGCCCGCGCTGCGCGAGCAGCCGATGGCCGTTGTCACGGGCGCGCCGCCCGCGACGCGTATCGTCGAGGTCAACGCCACGGCGCGCGAGCGAAGTGTTCGCGCGGGGATTCCCGAGGCCGAAGCAGTCGCGCGTTGTCCCGAATTGATTCGCCGTCCGACATCGCCGACGTCTGTGGACGCGGCGCGGCGTGCCTTGCTCGATGCATGTTATGGCGTCTCGCCGCGGCTGGAAGACGTCGCTCCGGGCCTCGTGTACATCGACCTCGCGGGACTCGGCCGGTTGATCGGCAGCGGCGCAGCGGTCGCCGATCGGCTCCAGCGCGCGGCGCGCGCGGTCGGCTTGCCCGCGCGCGTCGGTGTCGCCGGCACGCGCGCCGCCGCGCGCATTGCCGCACGCGCCGGACTCGGTGTCGTCCCTGCAGGGGACGAGGCTCGGGCTCTCGCGCCCGTGCCCATCAGTGCGCTCGAATGGTCGGAAGAAATCGTCACGGCACTCGCACGCTGGGGCGTGGCGACGCTCGGAGAGCTTGCCGCACTCCCACGGTCTGGCCTGGCCGCACGGCTCGGCGCGGCTGGCCTCGCCGCCCACGATCTCGCCCGCGGGGCAGAGGACCGCGCCCCGTGGCGATCGTGGACACCGCCCCCATTTTGGGAAGAAGCGCAGGAACTCGACTGGGAGCTCCACGAGCTCGCTCCGCTGATGAATGTCCTCGGCCGCGTCGTGGAGCGACTGACGGCTCGCCTCTCCGCGGCTCATCTCGTCGCAGACGCGCTCGAGGTACGGCTGGCGCTCACCGGAGGCGCTCACCACGCGCGGACGCTGGTCTTGGCGTGTCCTATGGACGCGCCGCGGCCACTGCTGACGCTGCTGGAGCACGATCTCGCCGCTCGCCCGCCCGTTGGCCCGGTCACGGCCGTATCGGTCCAGGCCACCGCGATTCCGCGCCGCGCCGTCGCCGGCACGCTGGGACGGATGGCGCCGCCGGCGGAGCGCGATCTCGCGACAGTCCTTGCGCGGCTCGTGACGCTGGTCGGGACCGATGCGGTCGGCGCGGTTGCGCTCGCGGATTCCCACCGACCCGACGCGTTCGTGGCGGCACGGCTGGAGACCGAAACCGCTCCGGTCTCTGATGAGGTCGCCGGCGATTCTGTGCTGGCCTTGCGTCGGCTCCGTCCGCGGCGACGCGTGAGCGTCGCCGTCGACGCCGAGCGACGACCGGTGATCGTGGGTGGCGCGCTTGCACACGAGGCTCGCGTGCTCGGATGCGCCGGGCCGTGGCGGGTGTCCGGAGAGTGGTGGGATGCGGACGCCTGGGGCCGCGACGAATGGGACGTCGCGCTCTCCGACGGCGCCGTCTGCCGCCTCGCCCGCGACCTCCGCTCCGACGTCTGGTATCTCGACGGAGTCTATGACTGATACTCGGCGACCATCGCGTCCCGCCGAGCTGCGGGCGTGGGCAGCGGGCCCTCCCGCGAGACCCGTGTTTCGGGTATCGCGTCGGCCCCGGCTAGGAATCGGTGCACGTTTACAGGCGCACCGTATTGTCGATTTGCGTGGTCGAGCGGGGGGGCCCGCTGCCCGCGCTCGCCGCTCGACGAGGCCGTGATGTTCGTCGAGCTACACGCCCAGTCCGCGTTCACGTTTCTCGAAGGCGCCGAGCAACCTGAGGCGCTCGTGACGGAAGCAGCGCGGCGCGGCATGTCCGCGCTGGCACTCGTCGATCGCGATGGCGTGTACGGCGCGCCGCGCTTTCATCGCGCCGCCGTCGATGCCGGCATTCGACCGCTGGTCGGCAGCGAGCTGACGCTCGCCGGTGGCGCACGCTTGCCGGTGCTCGTCGAGGATCGCGAAGGGTGGCAGAACCTCTGCGCATTGATCACGCGTGCCAAGCTCGGCGCCCCGAAAGGCAAAGCGGCGATCACGCTCGAGGATCTCGAGACCAGCGCGACGGGGCTCGTGTGCCTCACCGGTGGCGCGCATGGGCCGCTGGCCGCCGCGGTGCACACCGGCGATCGCGAGGCCGCGCGCAGAATGCTCGATCGACTCGTGGGGATCTTCGGCCGGGGCAACGTGTTCGTGGAAGTCCAGCGCCACTTCGATCGGCAGCAGGAACGTGATCTCGAGCGCCTGGTGACGCTGGCGCGCTCCGCGCGTGTTCCACTGTTGGCCGCGAACCAGCCGCTCTATGCCCGTCCTGGCGGCCGCGCAGTCGCCGACGTCTTCACGTGTGTCCGGGAGAAGACCGATCTCGATCACGCGGGACGGCGACTGCTCATCAACGCCGAGCGCGGCCTCCGCGACGCGCCGACGATGGCCGAGGCATTTCGCGACCTGCCCGATGCTGCCGGCGCGAGCGGCGAGCTAGCGCTGCGCCTGGGGTTCACGCTCAAAGATCTGGGATACCGATTTCCGGACTTTCCGCTGCCACCCGGGGCGAGCATCCAGGCGCATCTGCGCGATCTCGTCGCGCGCGGCGTGCGCGACCGCTATGGTGTCCGCGGCCCTGTCGTCGAGCGTGCGCGCCGCCAGGTCGCTCACGAACTGGAGATCATCGGTCGTCTGGAGCTCGCCGGGTACTTCGTCATCGTCTGGGACATCGTGGAATTCTGTCGTGGCAACGAGATCCTGGTACAAGGCCGCGGTTCCGCCGCCAACAGTGCCGTGTGCTACGCGCTCGGCATCACCGCCGTCGATCCCATCAAGATGGATCTGCTCTTCGAGCGCTTTCTCTCGGAGTCGCGCGGCGAGTGGCCGGACATCGACCTCGATCTGCCGAGCGGCGATCGGCGCGAGCGGGTGATCCAGTACGTGTACCGCCGCTACGGACGGCTCGGAGCGGGGATGACCGCCAACGTCGTCACGTACCGTGGTCGCAGCGCCGCGCGCGAGATCGGCAAGGCGCTCGGTCTCCCCGGCGACCTGCAGGATCGGCTCGCGCAGCTGGTGGAGAACTGGGGCTATCAGGACCCGGAAGCGGTGCTCACACGTCATCTGGCGGAAGCCGGCTGCGACACGCGGCATCCTCGCATTCGCAAGTTCGCCGCGCTGTGGACGCGGCTTCAAGATTTTCCGCGCCATCTCGGCCAGCATTCGGGCGGCATGGTCATCGCAGCCGGCCGTCTCGATCACGTCGTGCCGCTCGAGCCGGCCACCATGCCGGGGCGCGTGGTCGTGCAGTGGGACAAGGACGACTGCGCGGCGCTGGGGATCGTGAAGGTCGATCTGCTCGGGCTGCGGATGATGTCCGTGCTGCAGGAGTCGATCGCGCTCGTCAGCGAGACGGGCGGCACCGTCGATCTCGCGCAGCTGCCCGCCGACGACCCGACGGTCTATCGCATGCTCCAGTGCGCCGACACGATCGGCGTGTTTCAGGTGGAGAGCCGCGCTCAGATGGCGACGCTGCCGCGCATCCATCCCGAGCGCTTCTACGATCTCGTCGTGCAGATCGCGATCATTCGCCCCGGGCCGATCGTCGGCGACATGGTCCATCCCTACGTGCGCCGTCGCCGCGGTCGCGAGCCGGTGACCTATGCGCACCCGAGCCTCGAGCCGATTCTCGCGCGCACGCTCGGGGTGCCGCTCTTCCAGGAGCAGCTCTTGCGCATCGCGATGGTCGCCGCGGGCTTCACCGGCACCGAAGCGGAGGAGCTGCGGCGCGCGTTCGGATTCAAGCGCAGCGAGCGGCGCATGGCGGAGGTCGAGGTGAAGCTGCGCGAGGGGATGGCGCGTCGGGGCATCACCGGCCCCACGGCCGACGAGATCGTTCACCAGATCACCTCGTTCGCTCTTTACGGCTTCCCGGAGTCACATTCAAGCAGCTTCGCACTGCTCGCGTACGCCAGCGCGTACCTCAAAGCGCATCACGGCCCCGCGTTCTATACGGCGCTGCTCAACAACCAGCCGATGGGGTTCTATCACTCCGCCACCGTCGTGAACGACGCGCGCCGCCATGGCGTGCGCGTGCTGCCCGTGGATGTGGCGCGGTCGGACTGGTTGTGCACGCTCGAGCGGCGCGACGACACGTGGACCGTGCGCCTCGGCCTGCGGTTCGTGAAGGGACTGCGCGAGCGCGCCGCGCAGGCGCTGATGACGGCGCGTGCGGCCCGGCCGTTCGCCTCGCCGGCGGATCTCGTCGCACGCGCGGAGCTCACACACGAGGAGATGGCGACGCTCGCGTCCATCGGCGCGCTCGCCGCGCTCGGCGGCACGCGCCGCGCGAATCTGTGGCGCGTCGCCGAGCGGGAGGCCGGTCCGTTGTTTGCGCCCCGGGAGGTCGGGCGTGCGGACCGAGCCGGCCTCACGGACCCCGCTACAACAAACCCGTTGCGTGAAATGAGCGCGCTGGAACGACTCGTCGCAGACTATGCCGGCACCGGCGTCACGCTCGGACCGCACCCGATGGCGCTGCGTCGCGCGGCGCTCGCGGCCAAAGGCGTCACGCGCGCGATCGATCTGGCGCGAGGCGAAAACGGTACCCGCGTCCGAGTGGCTGGCAGCGTGATCGTGCGTCAACGGCCCGGCACCGCGAAGGGCTTCGTGTTCTTGAGCCTCGAAGACGAAACCGGCATCGCCAACGTGATCGTGACGCCCGGCCTCTTTGCACGGCGCCGTCTTCCGCTCGTGACCGAGCCGTTTCTGCTTATAGAGGGAATCTTACAAATGCAGGACGGTGTCGTCTCGGTGCGCGCCACGCGCGTGGAATCGTTGCCGAGTCTCACGCACGTCGTGCCGTCGCACGATTTCGGATAAACGCCGCAGAGTTTTGAACACTTAGACCAGGCCGGTGGCCCTGCTTTTGCTACCCACGCAGGCATGGCCACCCCTTCGCGCCTCGACGTCGCTCCGCCTCCGGTGCGGCACGAGTCGCTCGCCCACCGCCTCGTGCGGCTCGCTGCCCTCGAGTTCGAGCTCGGCTGGGCGGAAACCCGCAGCCTCATCGTGCGCATTGCTGTCGCGGTCGGCGTCGCGCTGCCCGCGCTCATTGCATTGATCGCGTCCATCATCGTCCTCATCGCCGCCGCTCTCGCACCGCTGTTCGACACGCCGTGGCAGCACCTCGTGATCGCAGGAGGCGCCGTCGCGCTCCTCGCGCTCGTGACGCTGGCATGGAGCGCGTGGCGTCTCACACACATCGCGTGGCCGCACCAAACCCTCGCGTCTCTGCAGGAGACCTGGCGATGGCTCGTAGCCCAGCTGAGATCCAAGCTGACATTGCGGTAACCCGGCGGGTCATCGAGCGTCAGCTCGACGCGCTCGGGCACGTCGTCGAAGGCCACTGGTGGGCACCGTACGCGGTCATCGCGGGGGGACTCGCGCTCGGCTTCTTGCTCTCACGCATGCCGCTGGGCCGTGTGGTCGGGATCAGCGCGCGGGCGGTGCAGACCGGCGTGGCCGTCGCCTCGACCCTCGCCGCAGTGGACCGCTTCGTCGCCGAGCGCCGTCGGCTCGCGCGTGCGGCGTGATGTGAACGTGGTCGCGCAGGTGCGCAATCGGTTGCGCGCGCGTAGACGGTGAGCCGCCGTGCGGCCGATCTGGAAAGGCGCGCTGACCTTCGGTCTCGTCACCATCCCGGTTGGGCTGTATCCGGCGACCGCTCGCACCGACCTCTCGTTCCGCCTGCTCCACGCGAAGGACAAGAGCCCCATCGCGTATCGCCGCGTGTGCGCGGAAGAGAACGTCGAGGTCCCGTGGGCCGAGATCGTGAAGGGCTACGAGTACGAGAAAGGCCAGTTCGTGGTGATGACCGATGCAGACTTCGACGCGGCCGGCGTCGAGGCGACGCAGACGATCGACATCCGTGACTTCGTCGTGGCCGCGGAGATTCCGCCCGTGTACTTCGAGCAGCCGTACTATCTCGAGCCCCAGAAGACCGGCGCCAAGGCTTACGCGCTGCTGCGGGAGGCGCTGCGTCGCACCGGCCGAGTCGGCGTGGCCACGGTCGTCCTCCGCCAGCGTGAGCACCTCGCGGCCGTGCAGGCGGCGGGCGACGCGATGACGCTGACGACGATGCGCTTCTCTCACGAGATCGCTGCGCCGACGAGTCTCGATCTTCCGCGCGACGCCGGTCTGGATCGGCGCGAGGTCGATCTGGCGCTGCAGCTCGTCGCGACGCTCGAAGGTCCATGGCAGCCGGAGAAGTACGGCGATCGTTACCGCGAGGCGCTCCTCGCCGCCATCGATCGCAAGCTCGAAGGCCGCGCGGTGGCGCCGGCCGAGGGACGTCGTCGCCCGCCGACGAAGGTCGTCGACCTGATGTCGGCGCTGGAGGCGAGCCTCAAAGCCCAGCCCAAGCGTGATGGCGCGCGCGCGCCCGGCCGGCGCGAGGCGGCCGCCTCGCGCAAGCCCACGACACGGAGGCGCGCGTCGTGACGTCCGCCGCCCGCGTGCTGGAGCTCGACGATCGCCGGCTGCTGTTGAATCACCTCGACGAAGTGCTCTGGCCCGACGTCGGGGTGACGAAGGGCGATCTCATCGACTACTACCTGGACGTCGCCGATCACGTGCTGCCGTTCGTCGCGAACCGCCCGGTGAGCCTGTTGCGTGCCCCCGATCCGATCACGGGCGAATGCGTCTATCAGAAGACGGCGCCGCCGGGCCTACCGCCGTGGATCCCGACGCGGCGCATCCGCAGCGAGCAGGCCGCGCTCGGCTATTCGGATTACGTGCTCATCGCCGAGCGGGCCGCGCTCGCGTACTTCGTCAACCTCGGCTTCATCTCGCTCCATCCCTGGAGCTGCACGATCGACACGCTCGATCGGCCGGACCTCTTGTTGTTCGATCTCGACCCGACGGAGATCGCTTTTCGCGAGGTCCGCAATGCCGCGCTGCTCGTCCGCGATCTGCTGGCGAACTTTCGGATCCGCGCGTGGGTCAAGACGTCCGGCGGGCGCGGCCTGCACGTCCTGGTACCGCTCGTCGCGGAATACAGCTTTGCGCAGGTGCGCGGGGCGGCCGAAGTGATCACGCGGCTCGCCCGCTCACGCGAGCCGAGCCTCTTCACGCTGGATATGCGCCGCGCGCGGCGTCGAGGAAAGATCCTCATCGACGTCCATCGCAATCACCGCGGGGCGACGCTCGTCAGCCCATGGGCGGTGCGCGAGTATGCCGCGGCTACCGTCTCGACGCCGCTGGACTGGAGCGAGCTCGAACGCCCCCTCTATCCCGAAGACTTCACGCTGGCCACCATCCGCGAGCGACTCGCGCGTGCCGGCGATCCGCTGGCGCCGTTGCTGCGCGAGCCACAGTCACTCGCGCCGTTGCTCGAGAGCGGCCGCTCGCGCCGGGCGAAACCGATGGCGTAGCCGAGCGGAGGACCTGAGATGGACGATCGACACGACGATGGATACATGGAAACGCCACGCTGGAGCCGGATGACCGGGCGCGCGTGGGACCTCTCGCGTCTGGCGCAACGCTTCGTGCACGGCCGGCCGCTGCAGGCCATCGCGCTCACGGTCGGCGTGGGTTTCGTGGTCGGCAAGATTCTCAGCAGGCGTGAACACTGACGTGGCGCGAGCCAGCGCCGGTCGGCCCCGACGCTCGCTCGCGCCCGTGATCCGTTACGGTCCGGGCAGCGCCTTTACGGCGGTGACCCGGTCCGTGGTGCCCGGATGGGTGGCGAGGAAGCCGCCGCCGCTGCTGCCGCCCGACGACTGCATCAGCCAGCTCAGCGTGTCCGCCATCATCTGCTTGCCCGGCATGCCCGCGCGCTGCAGGAGCTGAACGCCATGCTTGTCCGCGGCGTACTCCTCGGTGCGGGTGTATTTGCGCAGCAGGAGCTCCCCGGCAATCGGCGTCAGGGCCCCGCTGCCGGGGATGATCTGATCGAGCAGCACCATGCCGATGTTCAGGCCGGTGCCGAGATTCTGGGCCTTCTGCACGTGGTTGAGATCCTGGTGCGCGATCTCGTGAGCGAGCACCGACTGTAGCTGCGTGTCGTTCGCCTGCTTCAGCAGCCCGGTCGTGACGAGGAACTCATTGTTGCCGGCGTTGGCCGCGTTGATCGAATTGTCGTCCATCACGCCGACCTTCACCTGATTGGGCTGAACTGGATGATCCATCACTTTCAGCAGGGGCACCATCGCGTTCTGCAGCCGCTCCGCGGTCGCCGCATCGACCTTGACGAGCTTCGTCTCTTTCTTGGTGGTCTGCGCCGAGCCGCCTTGAGGCGACGGGGAGGGCGTGGACGACGTAGACGTCGAGGGTCCTGCGCAGGCGACGACGAGGGTGGCGATACCGGCGAGGATGGCAATGCGCACGAACCGCTTCATGCCGGCCGCTCCAGCAACGCTTCACCACACGCGTCGGGCGTTTCGTCGGCGTGCGCGTCCGAGGCTCCGCCAAAGTAGTCGATGTACCGATCGATCTCCCGCGGACGATCGGGCTTGAAGAACAGCGCCTGTACCTCGGGCTCGACGGAACGAGCGGCCGATGCGTGTGCCATAGCTTGACCTCCCGGTCGCAACGATGTCTGTGTGTGAAGCGCTGGTGCACCGGCCATGCCAGTAGTGGACGCCCAGTGCATCCGACCGTCGCATCGATCGTCGAGCGGTCGGGATGATGGCCGAGTGTGAAACCGATTGAAAACTTTTCGCCCGATTAGGGTGTAACTGTTACACCTCTCGAACGCGAGCTGATTGCCCAGCGATCCACGGCGCGACGTCAACCGTCAGTCAGAACAAATGGTTGCAAGCCCCCGGCCGCACTGGCACGCGTCCTGCGTTGGGACCGGCGCAAGCCCACGTTCCACGGAGGCAAGGCGATGCGATCGATCAGACGCGAGCTCGAAACGAAGCGAGAGGCGCTCACGAGCGCCATCTCATCGACGACACGATCACGCGACGACGATCACCGCCGCGAGATCTTCAAGGATCCCTTCGGCATGGCGTCGATCACCCACGACGACGAGGTCGTGGCGGCGGTCGTCGACACACGCGCGCGCCAGTTGGAGGAGATCGATCGCGCGCTCGCCGACATAGACGCCGGCCGGTATGGCATCTGCCGCGACTGCGGCGAGGCGATTGCGAAGGCGCGCCTGAAAATCCTGCCCTTCGCCACGCGGTGCGTCGCATGCCAGGGCCGGAGCGAGACGGGCCTGGGGCGTGCCGCATAGAGACCACGATTCGTCGACGGAGCACAGAAAGGGACGCCATGAACCGGCGATTTCGACTGGCAGCCGTGCTGTTCGTCATGCTCACGCTGGTCGGCTGCTCGTCGACGACGGGCAAGAGCGCCGGTGACACTATCGACGATGCCACCATTACGGCGTCGGTGAAGGCCAAGCTGGTCGCCGATAAGCCCGCCAACTTGACCCGAGTGGACGTTGACACGAACAACGCCACTGTTTACCTTAACGGCGTTGTTGAATCAGCAGAGCAGAAGGCTCGCGCAGAGCAGCTCGCGTGGCAGGCCAAGGGCGTCAAGAGCGTCGTCAATAACCTGCAGGTCAAGAAGTAACCTCCGTGACTGCCCGCCTCGACGCGTGCCGGTGTCGCCGTGCGCGTCGCGACGCGCGATAATCGAAAGAGCATGAGCCCGAACAGACGCGACCAGACGAAACACGGCAAAATCCTGGTGGTCGATGACGAGCCGGCCGAGCGGGATGGCCTGGCCAGGCTCGTCGGGCAATGGGGCTACGAGGTCGAGACCGCGTCCTCCGGCGAGGAGGCGCTCAATCTCATCGAGACGCAGCATCCCGCCGTCGTCCTGACGGACCTGGTGCTGCCCGAGATGGATGGTCTCACGCTGCTCCAGAAGCTCAAGGAAACGGGGCGACCGCCCATCGTGCTGCTCGTCACCGGCCACGGCAGCGTCGAGAGCGCCGTCGAAGCCATGCGTCACGGCGCGTTCGACTACCTGACGAAGCCCGTCGACGCGACACGGCTTCAGGTCCTGCTGGAGAAGTCGATCGAGCAGGAATCGCTCTCCCGCGAGGTGAGCTTCCTGCGCCACCAGCTGCGGCAGAAGGGCTCGTTCGGCCAGCTGGTCGGTCAGTCTCGTAACATGCAAGAGGTCTATCGCTGGATCGAGCTCGCCGCCACGAGCACCGCCCCCGTCCTCGTCTATGGCGAGAGCGGAACCGGCAAGGAGCTGGTCGCCCGCACCGTTCACGATCTGTCGAACCGGCGCAACCGACCGTTCGTCGCGATCAACTGCGCCGCGATTCCCGAGACGCTGATCGAGAGCGAGCTCTTCGGCCACGAGCGCGGCGCATTCACCGGCGCGACCGAGCGCCGGCTCGGCTGCTTCGAGCTCGCCGACGGCGGCACGTTATTCCTGGACGAGATTGCGGAGATGGACTCCAACACGCAGGCCAAGCTGCTCCGCGTTCTGCAGGAAGGCAGCTTCCGCCGTGTCGGCGGCGGTAAATCAGAGATCCAGGTGGACGTGCGCGTGATCGCCGCGACGAACCGCGTGCCGACCGAGGCGATCAGCGCGAACCAGCTTCGCGAGGATCTGTTCTATCGGCTGAGCGTCTTCTCGATCCACCTGCCGCCGCTGCGCGACCGCAAGGATGACATTCCGTTGTTGGCGCGCACGTTCATCGAGGAGTTCAACCGACAGGACAATCGGCAGGTGCGCGGCCTGGCGCCGGAGACCGAGAAGGACCTGGAGCGCTATGCCTGGCCGGGAAACGTCCGCGAGCTGCGCAATGTGATCCAGCGCGCGGTGGTGTTGAGCGGGACCGGCCTTATCGCCAGCGAGCATCTGCCCGACAACGTGCTGCGGGGCACCGTGCCCGCGACCGGGACGTCGGCCGGCTCGGTGACGCCGATCCGCGAGATGGAGCGCGACCTCATCTTGCGCGCGCTCGACGAAACGAACCAGGACAAGCGGAAGGCGGCGCAGCTACTCGGCATCAGCCTCAAGACGCTGTACAACAAGCTCGCGAAATACGGCATCCAGGCGGTGAAGTCGGCGCGCCTCACCTGATGGGAGGCGCGTCCGGGGGCGGCACCGACGGCCCGCTGCCGGCGGAGCTCGCCCGACTGCTGCACGATCTGCGCGGGCCGCTCAACTCCGCGGTCATGCATCTGGAAGTGCTCAAGCGCACCGTCGCCGGCGATCCCACGGCCGACGCGAGCTTGCGCACCGTGCTCCAGCAGCTCTCGCGCCTCTCCGACATGCTGCCGGCCGCGGTCGGCATCGCCGCGCTCGAGTCGCGGCAGTGGCGCACGCACGATCTCCGAGCGCTCGCCGAGCGGGCGCGCACCGCGCGCGGGCATGCGAACGTCAGCCTCGCCGGTGGCGCGTGGCCGCGGGTGAATGGCGACGACGCGCTGCTGGCGCGCGCCATCGGCGAGCTGATCGCCAACGCGATCGAGGCGACACCCAAGGGCGCGCCCCCGCCCGAGGTGACGGCGACGCCCGGAGCGGACGGCGAGGTGTCACTCAGCGTGCGAGATCACGGCACCGGTCTGCGCACCACGAACCCCAAGCTCCTCATCCGCTTGCTGCACAGCACGAAGCCCGGACATCACGGCCTCGGCCTGGTCACCGTCGAGCGCGTGGCGCGCCTGCACGGCGGCAGCATCGAGTTCGAGTCGTTGTCTCCGGGCGCGCGTGTGACGCTTCGGCTGCCGGCCGCGGAGACCGGCGAGCGTCAGCCCGGATAGGCGCGCAGCTGATCAGGAGGCGAGGTGCGCGACGACGTCGCCCACTTCGCGGAGCGCATCGGGAACCGGCAGCAGCGCCAGGTCGGGGAGCCGCTCGAGAAACTCGCGCGACAGGCTCGCGTACGGCATGCACTCGTAGACGGCCTCGCTGAGGATCGTCGCTTCCGCCGCGTCCGCGACGTCCTCGAGCGGCTCGAGCGTTTCGAGCACATCGGGGATGTAGCGTCGCCCGAGGGCCACAAGAGCGCCGGCCCGTGCTGCGAGCGCCGCCGGAGCGAGGAGGTCCCGGCCCGGACGGTTGTTCGGCGCGTCGTACACGAAGCGTCGGACCGCGAGCAGCGAGAGATCCTCGAAATCGGGCAGCGGAGGCCCAGGCTCCACGAGGCCGTCGGGGGGGTGAGCGGTTCGCGGCCGCGCGCCGACGAGCAGCGTGAGTTCCGGCCGCAGCGCCACTACGCGGACCGCTCGCGTCAGGCACGGCGCGACCGGGCCGTCGTGCATCTGGTCGGCGCGCAGCGCGACGATCACGGCGTCGGGATCGCGGCGCGCTACCAGCAACGCGGGCAGGAAGAGCTCCGCGGCGCTGCCGCGGTAGACCGGTTGCACGATCGTAGCGACCTCCGCCGTGTCGGCCAGCGCGCCGGCCGCAACCGCGGCGTCGCGCGAGACGACCGCGACGACGCGGTCCGTCGACGTCATCCGCGTCGCGCGATCCAGCGCCCGCCTCAGGGCGGCCGACCCGCCACGTGCGAGCCCGCCACCCAGGACGAAGCACCACGTCGGAGGGGTCGGGTGCGAGCCAACGAACGCACCGTGACGAAAGAGTCGAAGGTCGGCGATCATTGAGGTAACCTCCGTCGGCGGTCAGCTGATGAGCCGCTTCGGCCCGCGTGTGCTGCACCTGCTGTGCCACACGCGCGGAGATCGAAACTGCACGCCAAATCAACAGGCGGCGTGTGGCGAGCGGTACCGTTCGTTGCAAGAGCTACAACGCGACGCTGGTCTGATGTAATCCTTACAGCGCAGGAGGCGCGACGTGTTCGATCTCAAAGGGCGGGTAGCAATCGTTACCGGTGGAAATGGCGGCATCGGTCTCGGAATGGCGCGCGGGCTTGCCGTGGCGGGAGCGAGCATCGTGGTCGCCGCACGCAACGCCGACAAGTCGCGGCGGGCGGTGGCCGACATCGAGAAGCTGGGCTCGGCAGCCGTGGCCGTGAGCGTCGATGTCACGGATGAGGCCGCCGTGGCGCGGCTCATGGGGGCGACGCGCGAGCGGTTCGGCCGCCTCGATATCCTCGTGAACAATGCCGGCACCAACATCCGCAAACCGATTCACGAGTACACGCTCGGCGAGTGGCATCGGGTGCTGGACACCAACCTCACGTCGGCCTTCCTCTGCTCGCACGCTGCGTACCCGTTGATGAAGCAGGCGGGCGGCGGCAAAGTCATCAACATCGGCTCGATGATGTCGATCTTCGGCGCCTCGTTCGCTCCGGCGTACGCCGCGTCGAAAGGAGGCATCGTGCAGCTGACGAAATCGATGGCGACCGCATGGGCGGCGGACAACATTCAAGTCAATGCGGTGCTGCCGGGCTGGATCGAGACCGATCTCACAGCCGCGGCCAAGCGCGAAGTGCCCGGGCTGAACGAGAACGTGCTGCGCCGCACCCCTGCGAAGCGCTGGGGGACGATCGACGACATGTCCGGCATCGCGGTGTTCCTGGCCAGCGCCGCGTCGGACTTCGTGACCGGCACCGCCATTGCCGTAGACGGCGGCTACTCCATTCAGGGCTGACGTGCGGACCGTCGTGATCGACGCGATCGCCCCCGAGGGCATCGCCTATCTCACCGAGCACGGCTTCGACATCCGTCAGCTGATGAAGCCGACCCCCGAGGCGCTCGCTCAGGCGCTGGCCGACTGCGAAGCGCTCGTGACACGCTCCTCGACGGCCGTGACGGCGGCCCTCCTCGACCGGGCGCCGCGGTTGCGGATCGTCGGGCGCGCCGGCGTCGGCGTCGACAACATCGACGTCGACGCCTGCTCGCGGCGCGGCGTGGTCGTCGTCAACGCGCCTCACGGCAACGTCGTGTCCGCCGCCGAGCACACGCTCGGCATGCTGCTCGCGCTGGTGCGACGCCTCCCCGAGGCGCACGCGCGGCTCAAGACCCTCGAATGGGACCGCTCGATCTACGCGGCCGAGCTCTACCGCAAGACGATCGGCGTCGTCGGCCTCGGCAAGGTCGGCTCGCGCGTGGCGGCGCGCCTGCGCGGCTTCGAGCCGGCGCGCCTGCTCGTCTACGATCCATACATCCCGGAAGTCCGCGCGCGCGATCTCGGCGCGCGGCTCGTGCCGGACTTCGACACGCTGCTTCGCGAGGCCGACATCGTCACGTTTCACGTGCCTCTGACGCCGGAGACCGAAGGAATGGCCGGCGCACGCGAGCTCGCGATGCTGCGACCGGGAGCACGCATCGTTAACTGCGCGCGTGGCGGGATCGTGGTCGAGTCGGATCTGTTGTCGGCGCTTGAGAGCGGTAACGTGGCGGGAGCGGCCATCGACGTCTGGAGCGAAGAGCCGCCGCGTTCGGACACGCTGCGCCGGCTCGTCACACATCCGCGCGTCGTCGTCACCCCGCATCTGGGCGCGAACTCCGCGGAGGCGCAGGTCAACGTGTCCGTCGACGTCGCGCGGCAGCTGGTGGCGTTTCGCGACGGCGCGCTCGTCGAGCACGCCGTCAACATCCCCGTCGCGGACGCGACGACCGTCGAGGCGCTGCGCCCGTTCGTCGCGCTCGCCGAGGTCCTCGGCCGCTTCTGCGTGCAGCTGGATCCCGAGCACCTCGCCCGCGTCGAGGTGACGGTCGCGGGCGCGATTGCGGACACCGATCCTGAATTGCTCGCGCGGGGCGTGCTGGCCGGGCTGCTCGATCCTGTGACGGCGGGGCCGGTCAATCTGGTCAATGCACACCTCGTGGCGCGGGAGCGCGGCGTGGAGGTGGCGATCGAGCGTACGGAATCGACGGGCGCCTATAAAAGCGTCCTGACCGTGTCGACGCAGACGGCCGAGGGCAGAAAGCTCATCGCGGGCACCGTCTTCGACGGCCAGCCTCGGATCGTCCAGCTTCGCGACCTGAACATCGAGTTCACGCCCGAGGGCTACATCCTGGTCCTGTCGTACGAGGACCGCCCCGGAATGGTCGGACGTATCGGCTCGATCCTCGGCCGCCTCAACGTCAACATCGCCTCTATGCACGTCGGCCGCCGGACCAAGCGAGGACGCGCGATCGTCGTGCTGCTGCTCGACGAAGACCTCACATCCGAGCAGGTGACCGAGGTCGCGCGTGCCGTCGAGGCGGATTTCGCCCGCCTCATTCGCCTTCGCTGATCAGTTCCTGCTCAGCCGCATTTTTTCTTTGGTCGAGGCGCGACCGCTTGCTACGATTCCGCGCATGATCAACATGCGCGTCGTCGCCATCGCAGCCGCCGCTCTCGTTTTGGGCGCGTGCGCCAGCAATCCGCCACGAGCCGTGAAGAGTCAGTTCGAGGACATCCCGGTCGCGAAAGGCATGGCCTACCAGACCGGTGAGTCGATGGCCATCGAGACGCCGACCGTCCAGGCCGCCCGCGAGGTCTACCGCGGCCGGGTCGAAGTCGAAAGCCTCGCCACCGCCACTCGCGCCACGCTCGAGGCCAACGGCTGGAAGCACCTGAACACCACCAAGACCTCCCAGCACGGCATCAATCAGGTCTACGAGAAGAACGGCACGTCGCTTCAGGTGCTGCTCTGGGAGGGGTGGATGGGCTGGTTCACGTACGCCGAGTACACGACCGCGCGGATCGTGCAGGGCGCGAATAATCCCGCCGCCTCCTCGCGCTAGCGGAGAGGTGTAATCCGCTAGCGGGAAGCGTGTGAACCGCTAGCGGGAAGGTGCCTGCCGAGCGTTTCTCATCGCACGCGTGTCGATGAGCTCGAGCCGGCCGTTGCGCCAGACGTAATACTTCGCGATCGGCACGCCCGCTGGCGGGTCGGCGGCCGTGAACCGCCCCACGGTGTTGACCACGAGGAGCAGGCTGTTCAGCTGATATTCGAGGCTGAACGCCGGCTCCGGCGAATCGTGGATCCGTCCTGTCTTCGAGTTCACCACCATCCACCGCCGGCAGCTCGTCCCGCAGCTCCACTCAACGACGCGGAGATAGCCGGCGAAGTTTGGCCCGCGCCGGGCGCCTTCACGCAGCTCGGCGGCGAAGGGCTCCGCTGCCGGGTTCCGCTTGAAGTCGGGAGCGGCAGGCGCGCCATGGAAGACGGCGCCGGCCGGATAGTCGCCGAATCGCGGAACCCGGTCGGTCGCGCTTCTCGCGTCGCGGCCGGCCGCGGCGGCCGTGGCCGCGGCCGCGACGAAGAGCACGAGCACGAGCGTGTTACGGACGGCGCCAGGCGCCGCCGTCGCGCGTGATGAACCCATCGGCCTCCGGCGGGCCCCACGAGCCCGCTTCGTAGGTCGGCAGCGCCGCGGGAGTGCGGCTCCAGGCCTCCAGCACCGGCTCGAGCAGCGCCCACGCCTGCTCCACCCAATCGCCGCGCGCGTAGAGCGTGGCGTCGCCGTGAATCGCGTCGAGAAGCAGGCGCTCGTACGCCTCCGGCGGCTCACCGCCGAAGACCTCGCCGTACTTGAAGTCGAGGGTGACGGGCGCGAGCTTCAGGTCGGGTCCGGGCTCCTTCGCGACGACGGTCAGTGAGATTCCTTCGTCGGGCTGGATACGGATGGCGAGCAGGTCCGGCTCCACGCCGGCGGGATCGCGACGGAAGATCATGTGCGGCGTGCGTCGGAAGCGGATCGCGATCTCGCTCACGCGCTTGCCCAGGCGCTTGCCCGTGCGCAGATAGAACGGCACGCCCGCCCAGCGCCAGCTGTCGATCTCGACCCGCAGCGCTGCGTACGTCTCGGTCGTCGAATCCGGCTTGACGCCTTTTTCCTGCCGGTATCCCGGCACCGCCTTGCCGTCCGCGTAACCGGGACCGTACTGGGCGCGCAGCGCGACGTCGTCCACCTTCGCGGGGTCGATCGGGCGGATCGCGTGCATGACCTTGTTCTTCTCGTCGCGCACGGGATCGGCGTCGAACGTCACCGGCGGCTCCATCGCGATGAGGCAGAGGAGCTGCAGCATGTGGTTCTGCACCATGTCGCGCAGCGCGCCGGACTCTTCGTAATAGGAGCCACGGCCCTCGACGCCGATCGTCTCCGCTACGGTGATCTGTACCTCGGCCACGTGATTGCGATTCCACAGCGGCTCGAAGATCCCGTTGGCGAAGCGGAAGACGAGAATGTTCTGCACGGTCTCCTTGCCGAGATAGTGATCGATCCGATAGACCTGGTCCTCGTCGAAGACGCTGGCGATCTCCTGGTTGAGAGCGCGCGCGCTCTCCAGATCGCGCCCGAACGGCTTCTCCACGATGATGCGCGTCCATCCGCCTTCGACGCGACCGAGTCCGGCGGCGCCTAGGTTTGCGACGATGTCGTCGTAGAGGCTGGGCGGCGTCGCGCAGTAGAAGAGCCGGTTGCGCGGGCCGCCGCGCGCGCTCTCGATCTGCTCCAAGCGCTGCTTGACTCGTCCGTAGAGCTCGGGCGACGTCGGATCGCCGGCGACGTAGCTGACGCTGCCCGCGAATCGATCCCACACGTGTTGCGACGGAATCTTCAGCCGCGCGAACCGCGTGACACCGTCGCGCACCCGCGCGCGATAGGCGTCGTCGGACATCTCGCTGCGCGCGGTACCGACGATGGCAAACGGCTCGGGCAGGGTTCGCGCCGCATAGAGACTCCACAGCGCGGGCATGAGCTTGCGGTGCGTCAGGTCGCCCGACGCGCCGAAGATCACCAGCGAGAACGGCTCATCGGTGTATGGCATGGCCCCCGAACTCGTTGCGGAGCGCGGCGAGCAGCCGGTCCGCGAAAGAATTGTCGCGACGCGAGCGGAAGCGCGCGAAGAGCGACGCAGTGATGGTCGGCGCCGGCACCGCTTTCTCGACAGCGTCCTCGACCGTCCAGCGCCCTTCGCCGGAGTCGTCGACGTATGCGCGCAGATTTTCGAGCTTCGGATTGGCGGAAAGCGCGGCCGCCGTCAGCTCGAGCAGCCACGAGCGGACGACGGAGCCCTGGTTCCACAGCTTCGCGATGCTGGGCAGATCCAGACCGTACTCCGACGCCGACATGAGCTCGAAACCTTCTGCGTAGCCCTGCATCATCGCGTACTCGATGCCGTTGTGGATCATCTTCACGTAGTGTCCAGCGCCGATGCCGCCGACGTGCAGCCACCCGCCGGGCGGAGCCAGCGTGGTGAAGACCGGCGCGAGCCGATCCACGGCGGCCTGGTCGCCGCCGACCATGAGGCAATAGCCGTTCTGCAGGCCCCAGACGCCGCCGCTGGTCCCGACGTCGACGTACGACAATCCGCGCGCGGTGAGCTCGCGGCCGCGCCGGATGTCGTCCTTCCACTTCGTGTTGCCGCCGTCGACGATCGTGTCGCCGCGCTCCAGCACGCCCGCGAGCGCCTGGATCGTAGACTCGGTCGGCTCGCCGGCCGGCACCATGATCCAGATCGCGCGCGGAGGCTCGAGCGCTTTGACCAGTTGGACGAGCGAGCCGGCGCTGTCGGCGCCGTTGTCTCGCGCGCGCTTGACGGCGTCAGCCGACGGATCCCACGCGACGACGCGGTGCCCGCCCTGAACGAGTCGCGTGACCATGTTGCCGCCCATGCGACCGAGGCCGACGAATCCGAGCTGCATCAAGGCGTCCTCCGTTGCGGCAACGCGGCGGCCGCCGCGCGATCCAGTATCCAGAGCAGGCGCCCGTCGGATGGACGCACCATGGCCGCGGGCACCGTCGTGGTGGAGTCGGCGAGGGCGGCCTTCACGACCTTCGCCTTCTCCGCTCCGGACACTATATAGATGACGCATGCGGCGGCGTTGAGGACCGGATACGTCAGCGTGAACCGCTGCGGCACACTCGCGGCGGCGGCGTGGACGGCAGCCACCGTGCGGAAGGTCTCCTTCAGCACCGGTGAGCCGGGAAACAGCGAGGCGGTGTGGCCGTCGATGCCCAGGCCCAACAGGACGAGATCGAGTCGAGGCGTCTCGCCACGGCGGACGCCGAGGGCTTCGGCCAGCACCCGCGCATAGTCCGCGGCCACCGCGTCGGGATCGGGATCCTCGCCGCGAATGCGAAACACGCGCTCGGGCTGAATCGGCACGTGCGCCAGCAGCGCCGAATGCGCCATGCCATAGTTCGAGTCCGCGTGGGTCGGCGGCACGCCGCGCTCGTCGCCGAAGAACACGAGGGTGCGGTCCCACGGCATCTGCGCCGCGAGAGGCGGCTGCGCCAGGCGACGGTACGTCGCACGCGGCGTGGACCCGCCCGCCAGTGCCACGGCGAAGCGCCCACGCGCGGCCACGACTGCGCGCGCCACGTTCACGACTTCATGTGCGGCGATCTCGGCCAGCGAGACGGGATCGTCGGTGATGCGGATCTCGAACGGCGCATCCATGGACACGATCATACCCTCTCGTCGAGCGCGCGCTGTCGATCCAGCGCCTCGCGATAGCGCGCGTGCCGCGCGGGATCGGGCTCGAACGTTTCTCCGAGCGGCGCGCGCACCGAGGCAAGATCGCGGACGACGCCCAGAGCCTGCCACGCGAGCAGCGCGGCCCCGCGGCTGGTCGCCTCGGGCTCGTGCGACCACGTCACCGGTTGGCCGAGCGCGTCGGCGAGGATGCGGGTCCACGCACGCGAATGCGTCACCGCGCCGCCAGAGGCCACGACCGCGTGCTGGCGCGCGGCGTACGGCGCGAGCAGGCGATACACCAACGCCAGGCGCAATGCCACCGCCTCCAGCGCGGCGTGCATGATCTCGAGCGGGCCGGTGCTCAGCGACAGGCCGGCCACGATCCCGCGCCGCTCGCCACGCCAGCCCGGCGCGCGCTCACCCGCGAGAAACGGCAGAATCGTGAGACCGTGGGCGTCCGGCGGCATCGTCTGCAGTTGATGCTCCAGCGTTGCGTCGTCGGGCAGTTGCAGCGTGTCGCGACACCAGGCGTACACGTTGCCGCCTTCCGAGGTGGCGCCGCCGAGCAGCAGATGCCGCCGATCGACGGCGTAGCGCCACAGCCCGCGCGGGGGCCGCTGTGTCCCGTCGGTGGCGACACGAAGCGCGGCCGAGGTGCCGACGTTGAGCGCGATGCGATCGCCGGCGATGCAGTCGGAGCCGACGTTGCTCGCGGCGCCGTCTCCGACCGCGGGGAACCACGGCGTCGCGTGCAGCGCGGGCCAGCGCCCGGCCCATTCCCGGCGCAGGCCATGCCGCTCGTGGTCGCGATCGACCACGCGAAACAGCTGACGTGGCTCGATGCCGGCCGCCGCCAGGGCTTCGGCATCCCAGGTGCCGGTGGTGACGTCGAACAGGCCAGTCGCCGATGCCATCGATACGCTCGTCGAGGCGTCACCGAAGATCGTCGTTTCGAGATGCTCGCCGAACGAGCCCCAGCGCGCGACCCGCCGCATTTCGCCGGGGTGCTCGCGCGCGAACCAGCGCAGCTTGGCGGGCCAGTATGACGAGTGCAGATGACAGCCGGTTCGCCCATGCAGCGCCGTTTCGTCGAGTGCATCGCGGAGCAGCCCGGCGTCGCGCGCGCTGCGCGAGTCCGCCCACATGTAGACCGGCGTGATGGCGTCGCCGCTCGCGTCGAAGCCACACAGCCCGTGCCAGAACGTTGTGACGGCGACACCGTGCACACCGGCGCGGCCGGCGCGCGCGCACACAGCATCGAGGCACATGGCGACGGCGCCAAGCAGCGCTCGCGGCTCGTACTCCACACCGCCGTCGGCCGTCACGCGTGGCTCGTAGGGCACCTGGTGATGAAGGCCCGGGACCGGACGGCCGTCGTCGGCGTAGGCGCTGGCGCGAGCGGAGGACGTGCCGACGTCCACGGCGATGACCATCGATCGCGTATTGTAAGATGGCCGGCATGGCGGATACGTGGGAGTTCCTGCAGCTGCGCGGTCTCGCCGCGACCGATGAGCGCGCCGAGGAGTTTACGGGCACGCTTGTGATCCACAAGGTCGGCACCGCGGAGCCTGTGGAGTCCGTCACCCTGCGCGTCAAACGCTCGATGCTGACCGAGCTGCACGAAAACATCGGACGCCTGCTCACGCGCTCCACCGGCTTGAAGAAGAAATAGAGGAGACGTTATGACGCAGATTCGCGTGTTGAGCCCTGTCGGCCTCGTGAAGGCGCAGACGGTGCCCGTGCCGTCGCTTCCGCAGATCTGGACGGGTCGTACCGTCGGCTTTCTCGACAACACCAAGTCCAACTTCGATCGCCTCGTCGGCGATCTCGGTGTGTTGCTGCGCGAGCGCTACGGCGTGGCCGCCGTCGTCCACCGAAAGAAAGCCAACGCCTCCACGCCGGCATCGCCGGAACTGATCGAAGAGCTGGCGAAAGCGTGCGACGTCGTCTTCGCCGGCTCCGCGGACTGAGGATCGTGCACGTCGTGGAGTCTCCACGACACGATCGCGTTGGCGAAGCGGGGCACTCCGGCCGGGCTCATCGGCACGACGGCGTTCCAGGGACTCGCGGTCAGCGAGATGGGCGCGCAGGGTGTGTCCGCGCTGCCGTTGCTCATCGTCGAGCACCCGCTCGGAGGCGAGCGTCCTGAGGCGATTGCCCGCCGCGCGCAGCAAGCCTTCGAGCAACTGAGTTCTATTGTAGTGGGGTCCGTGAGGCCGGCTCGGACCGCGGGTGGCCTGAGCGAGGCGGCCGTGGCTCCGCACGCCGAATCCTCCGAACCGATCATGGTCGGCGACGACCCGATCGCCATCCTCGAGGAATTCAGCTCGCGTAATTGGGGAGACGGCCTTCCAATCATTGCGCCGACCGAGGAGCGGGTGCAGCGGATGCTCGGAGGCCGCGACGGGGCGAAGAGTCTCGGCATGATGCCGCCGCTCTGGCGCCAGGTGACGCTCGAGAAGCTCGCGGTGAACGCGGTCATGGCCGGATGCGAGCCGCGCGCGTTCCCGATCATCGTCGCCGCGGTCGAAGCGATGCTCGACCGCGCGTTCAACCTGTACGGCGTGCAGGCGACGACGCACCCGGTAGCCCCGCTGCTGATCGTCAACGGTCCGTACGGCCGTGAGATCGGAGTGCACGGTGGCAGTGGATGCTTTGGTCCCGGCTTTCGAGCGAACGCGACGATCGGTCGCGCGATCCGACTCATCCTGCTGAACGTCGGCGGCGCCTGGCCGGGCCGCTACGACATGGCGACGCAGGGGAGCCCCGCGAAGTTTTCGTATTGCATCGCAGAGAACGAGGCCGCCTCGCCGTGGGGCCCCATGGCGAGCGGGGACACGGTGACGGTGTACGGCGGAGAGCCGCCGCACAATGTGAACGACCACGTCTCCACGACAGCGGCCGGCATCCTGACGACGGTGAGCGACACCGCGGTGTCGCTCGGCTCCAACGTCGGATGGTATTTCTCGCAGAGCCAGCTGCTGGTCGTGCTCGGACCCGAGCACGCGCGGACGATCGCCGACGAGGGCTTCACCCGTGCAGACGTGCAGCGCTTCGTGTACGAGCAGGCGCGCTTGCCGCTGGGGCAGCTCAAACTCGCCGGAATGTGGGGCATGCACGACTGGCCGGCCTGGATGAACGCCGTGACGGACCCGAGCGCGCTTATGCCGCAGGTGCCATCGCCGGAGGACATCTATGTGATGGTCGCGGGGGGGTCCGGCAAGCACTCCGCCGTCGTCCCGAACTGCACGTTCAGCCGGGCGGTGAGCCGCCAGATTCAGACCGCCACCGACTGACGATTTACGTCAGGCTCTGACAAGATGCAGTCCAGAACAACGGCGACCGAGAGGTGCCTGGGGATCTTAACCAGCTGATTTGCCTGGCATCCTGGCCATGGCATCGCCTTCGCAGTAACACCGCCCCGACGGCCGCCGAGCTTTGGCGGACCGGGAGGGGGACTCAAGTGCGACGGCGAGAATCGGGCTTCACGCTCATCGAGCTGCTGATCGTCGTGGCCATCATTGGAATCCTGGCCTCGATCGCGGTGCCGCTCTACGCGAACACGCAGCAGCGAGCTCGAATCGCGAAAGCTCAGGCCGACGCGCGCGCGCTCGCCTCCGCGGTTTCCATCTATGCGGCGCACATGACGGTGGCTCCGGCCACGCTCAGCCAGCTGACGAGCATGGTGACGAACAGTCTAGGCCAGGTCGGAGGTCCGTTCATGGGATCGATCCCCACGGCGCCCGCGGGCTGGTCGGCGTATGCGTATACCGCGGACACGACGAGCGGGATCTTCTCGATCACGACGTCCGGAGACTCGACCACGGTCTCGATGCCCTGAGCGTTCGCGCGACGTCGAACCAGTCGTCAGCGACGCTCAGCGGCGACCACGAGCCCGAGCCCGACAACGAGCAGCACCGCGCCGACCCACCCCGCAACGCCAAAACGCTCACCGAACAGCACGACGCCTAAGGCCGTGGCTGTGAGCGGCTCCAACAGCGACGCCACGCCGGCCGCCGTCGCCGACACCGACCGCAGCCCGGCCGTGTAGAGCACGTAGGCGGCTGCCGTCGTCACCGCGCCGAGATAGAGGAATCCGGGCCAGCCGAGCGCGAGCTGAGTCGCCGTCCCCGGCGTCATCAACGCTGGAAGCATCAGGACGGCGGCGACGACGAACGTCAGCGCGCTCACGACAGTCGGCGGCATCAGCGCGACGGATCGCTTCGCGATCACGACGTACAGCGCGTACGCGAGCCCGGCGCCCAGCGCGAGCATC
>DAIRVP010000041.1:0-34944 GCA_036802765.1 Candidatus Rokuibacteriota bacterium | reverse complement strand
CAACATCCAGGTGAACGCGATTGCTCCCGGCTGGTTCGTCACCGACATGAACGAGCAGGCCTTCGCCGATCCGAAAATCCACGAGCGCCTGACCCGCGACGTTCCGATGCGGCGGACGGGGCGGCTCGACGAGATCGGCCCGCTCGTCGTCTTCCTCGCCTCGTCGGGGTCGGACTTCATGACCGGCCAGACCGTCTTCCTCGACGGAGGTCACTCGGCCGCCTGACATGCGTGGCTTGTGGGGCATCGTGGCGGCGATCGTCTTCGTCCTCGTCGGCGCGGGCGTGTTGATCGGCTTCGCGAGCCGACCACCGGCGCGCGTGTGGACGTTCCAGTACCAGGTCGCGGGAACCGATGAGTGGCGTGACTGGCGCATGTATCACAATCACACCGAGTGCGAGCAAGCGCGCCGCTTCATGAAAAATCTCGAGGACAGCCAGAAGCGCCGACTGGTGGCGACGCGGCACTGCGCGGAGCGCGAAAACCCGGCGCTCAAGGAAGTACCCGGACCTCCAGGCCGCCGACGGTGAGCCCCCGGGTCAGCGTCGTGATGGTCGTCCACGACGGCCTGGCGACGACCCGCGCATGCCTCGGCAGTCTGCAGATGAGCGCGGAGCCGTTTGCGCTGGTCATCGTCGACAACGGGTCCACCGACGAGACGCCGCGCTGGTTCCGCGACTTTCCATACCCGTGGCCGCTCTCGTACGTCCGTAACGAGACGAACGCGTCCGTGCTGGCGGCCTACAACCAGGGGTGGCGGTTGGCCCGGACGGAGTTCGTGTGCCTGTTGCACAACGACACGACGATGCTCGAGACGACGTGGCTCACGCGGCTTCTCGCCCCCCTGGCTTCCGATGAGATCGGGCTGAGTGGACTGTATGGCGTCAAGCGCGTACGCCGTAGCGGACGGTATGCCGGCCGCACGATCGTGCACAGCCTGGCTGAGGGCCCGACGGTCCGGCCGCCGTGGGAGGAGGTCGCCGTCGTCGACGGCGTCTGTCTCTGCGTGCGCCGCGAGACGCTCGAGACTGTCGGCGGCATCGACGAAGGCTACGGATTCTTTCATGGCTACGATCGAGACCTGTCCTTCGCCGTCCGCGAGACGGGACGCCGATGCGTGGTCGTCCACGCGCCGTTCCGACACGCCGGCGGCGGTACGCGCGCGCGCGACTTCGAGGCGCGCCCCGAGCTCGAACGGCGAGATCTCGCCCAACGCCGCGCGGCGACCGAGCGCTTCGCACAGAAGTTCGCGCATCGTCTGCCGAGTGACGTGCGGTCGATGAGCTCGCGCGTCGCCGACTGGCTCTTGCGTCGAGCAACGCGGTGAGGCGAGCGCGTCCACGTCACTGTCAGCAGGTGTGGCGGCGTTGTGGACGAGTGGGATACATTTCAACGCGATGAAGGCCGCCGTGCTGCACGGTCCGCGATCACTGAGAGTCCAGGCCGCGCCGGCGCCCGCGCCGGCCGCCGGCGAGGTGCTCGTGCGTGTGGCGATCGCGGGGCTGTGCGGCACCGACTACAGCATCTTTTCTGGGGAGCGCCCCGTCGGCTATCCACGCGTGATGGGCCACGAATTCGTCGGCCGTGTCGAAGCGGTCGGGCCCGGCGTCACGGCGCCCCGCGCCGGTGATCGGGTCGCGATCGAGCCGAATTATTCGTGCGGTGCGTGTCCGTTGTGCCGCGAGGGGAATCGCAATCTGTGTCTGAGGCGGACCGCCATCGGCATCGATGTGGACGGCTGCTTTGCCGAGCTCGTTCGCGTGCCTGCGCGGTGCTGTTGGCCGGCTCCGTCCGGTGTGGCCGACGAGGACCTCATGGTCACGGAGCCCCTCGCCGTCGTCGTTCGTGCCGTGGCGCGCGGGCAGGTGCGATCCGGCGAAGCGACCGCGGTTGTCGGCGCTGGCACCCTCGGCCTGCTCGCGGTGCAGGTGCTGCGCGCTCACGGCGCGCGTGTCCTGGCGGTCTCACGGAGCGGGCGCCGGCTGCGTCTCGCTGAGGAGCTCGGTGCCGAGGCAACGCACGCCAGCGCAGAGGGCCGAGCCCTGGACGACGTGGCGCGCGAGTTTTCACACCGCGAGGGCGTCGACTGCGTCGTTGAAACGGCCGGCACCGCACAGGCGGCGGCTGACGCATTGACGCTCGTGCGTCCCGGCGGCCGCGTCGTCCTGACGGGACTCCCGCACGATCCGACGCCCGTTCGATTCTTTTCCGTCGTGCGTCGTGAAATCTCGATCGTCGGGTCGATGATCTATCAGGACGAGTTCGCGGAGGCCATGCAGCTCGTTGCGGCGGGACGCGTGAAAACGCGACCGCTCGTCACGCATCGTTTTGCGCTCGACGAAATCGAGCGCGCGTTCGCGATGCACCGCGAGCCCGCGGCCATCAAGGTCGCGGTGACGCCCTAGGTCGCAGCTATTTCGCGGCCGCGCGCGGGCCCCGGTACGTGATGCGATAAATCGCCCCGCCGTAGTCGTCGGAGACGAGAAGCGTACCATCGGGCATGACGAGAACATCGACAGGCCGGCCTGCGATGTGGCCCGTGTCGGACAGCCAGCCCGTGGCAAACGGCTCGTAAGCCACCGCGCGATTTCCTTCCAGCCGCACGGTCGTCACCCGGTAGCCGATCGGCGTGCTTCGATTCCAGGAGCCGTGCTCGGCGATGAAGATGCGGCCACGATACTCGGGCGGAAACATGGCGCCGGTGTAGAAGCGCATGCCGAGCGCCGCGACGTGAGGGCCGAGCTCGGCGGCGGGCGGCGTGAACTCTGCGCACGGCTTGTCGCGCCCGAATTGCGGGTCGGCGATGGCGCGTCCGTGGCAATAGGGAAAGCCGAAGTGGAGACCCGGCTTCGGCGCGTGGTTGAGCTCGTCGGGCGGCCGGTCATCGCCCAACCAGTCTCGACCATTGTCGGTGAACCACAAGTCGCGCGTTCCTGGCTGCCAGTCGAAGCCGACACTATTGCGAACGCCGCGCGCGAAAACCTCGATCGCGCTGCCGTCGGGCTTCATGCGCGTGATCGTCTGGTGCAGGGGGCCCGGAGGCAGGCACACGTTGCATGGCGCGCCCACGGGGACGTAAAGCCAGCCATCCGGCCCGAATGCGATGAACTTCCAACCATGGCCGGCGTCGGTCGGATATCGGTCGCTGACGACGACGGGCGCTGGTGGACGGTCGAGCCGCGCCTCGATGTCGTCGAATCTCAGAATTCGCGAGATTTCCGCGACATAGAGGGCGCCGTCGCGCACGGCAACGCCGTTCGGGCTCCGGAGTCCTCGGGCGACGCGGTGCGGCTTGCCGCCGCGTGGCGAGGTTGCGGCGCCTGGAATTGCGTACACGACACCTTTGTCGCGGGTCCCGACGAACAGCGTTCCGGCTGGAGACAGCGTCATCGAGCGGGCCCCCGGTACCTCGTCGGAGAAGAGCTCGATGACGAACCCGGCCGGAACCGTAACTGTGTCTGCAACCGGCCGCCCAGCGGCACCCGCCCCGGCCGCTAAGCCGAGAATTGTTATGGCGATAAGGACGGCACGAGAGCATCCCACAAGGGTATTATGGACATGAATAACAAGGACGGACCGGCCGTCCTGTAGCGGTAATGGAGGGTCTGACAATGAAGAAGTGGTGGGTTACTACACCGCTCGTAGTCGGCCTTCTTCTCCTAGCCGTGACACCCAGCTACGCGTGGCGCGGTCACCACTTCCACGGTGGGCCTCGGGTCTTCGTCGGTGTCGGAGTCGGTCCCTGGTGGGGCTACCCGTATTGGTACTATCCGCCGCCTTACTACTATGCTCCGCCGCCGACCGTCGTCATTCAGCAGCCGCCGGTGTACGTCGAGCAGCAGGGCCCCGTTGCCCCGGCTCCTCCGGTGGCGCCCGCCCCGTCGGTGCAGGCGCCGCAGTACTGGTATTACTGCCAGCCGTCCGGTGGTTATTACCCCAGCGTGCAAACGTGCACGGAGGCCTGGGTCAAAGTCCCTGCGAGGCCGCAGTGAAGCGCGCGCTCGTCGTCGTTGCGCCGCTCGCGCTGCTGCTCGGCGCCTGCGCAACCGTTCCGACGGGCCCGAGCGTGATGGTGCTGCCCGGCACGGGCAAGCCCTTCGAACAGTTCCAGGCTGACGACGCAGCGTGCCGTCAGTTCGCGCTTCAGTCGGCCGGTATGTCGACAGAGCACGCCGCGGTCGGCAGCACGGTCACCGGCGCTGCGGTGGGCACCGCAATCGGTGCTGCAGCGGGCGCTGCACTCGGCGCAGCGGCCGGCAATCCGGCGATCGGCGCTGCCGCCGGCGCCGGAGTCGGACTGCTCGGAGGCAGTGCCGTCGGCGGAAGCTATGCCAACGCCAACGTCGGCACCGTGCAGCGCCGTTACGATGCCGCCTACATGCAATGCATGTACGCCAAGGGCAACCAGATCCCCGTCTCGCGTGGCTCGGTGCCGTATACGACGCCGAGCAGGGTGTCGACCACGCCGCCGCCGCCTCCGCCTCCTCCGGCATTGATGACACCGCCTCCGGGATCTGCGCCGCCTGCCCCCTCATTGATGACACCGCCTCCGGGATCGGCGCCGCCTCCTCCGCCAGCGGCGATGCCGCCGAATATTCCGCCGCCGCCCGCGGGCGCGCCGCCGCCTCCGCCGCCGCCGCCTCCGGGACGCAGCTCCTAATCACACGCGCCGCGACACCCCGCGGTGATGCGGGATGTCGCGACGGTCGGTCGTGAGCGCCGCGTATAATCGCGCGCCGTGAGACTCGCCGGTAAGCACACGCTCGTCACCGGCTCGACGAAGGGAATCGGCCTCGGCATCGCACGCGCCTTCGTGCGCGAGGGTGCGCGCGTGGTGATTCATTCGCGCAACGCCGTGGAATGCGCGGCGGTCGCCGAGACGTTCGGCTCCGCCGCCGTTCCGATCGCTGCCGACCTTTCGAACGCCGACGAAGTGCGCCGGCTCGGCGACGCGGCTCTCGAGGCGATGGACGGTCGCCTCGACGTGCTCGTCAACAACGCGGGGCAGCCGCGCGTGGCGCCATCGACGGAGCTGCCCGAAGCAGATTACCGATACACGATGGATCTGAATCTGACCGCGTACGTGCTGCTCGCCCAGGCCATCGGCAAGCGAATGATCCAGAATCGTGCGGGGTCGATCATCAACGTCGGCTCGATCAACGGCAGTGTGGCGTTTCCGCAGCGGCTGGCGTACTGCGTATCGAAGGCCGGCGTCGACATGCTGACGAAGGTGCTGGCGATCGAGTGGGCGTCGCACGGCGTGCGCGTCAACTGCCTGGCCCCCGGCTACGTCGACACCCCCTTCATCCAGGGGCTGGCGTCTCGGGGCGTTCTCGATACGCGCAAGCTCGCGGCGCGCACGCCACTGGGGCGCCTGGGCACGCCCGAGGAGATCGGTGACGTCGCCGTGTTTCTCGCCGGCGAGGAGTCGTCGTTCGTCACAGGCGCGGTGATCACGGCCGACGGCGGCTGGCAGGCCTACGGGTATCTGTAGTGAGCAGCGTGGTCAGCGCGCTTTGTACTCACGCGCGGTCTTCGCGATGGCGTCGGCATCGAAGCGATTGATCTCGCCGATGAGCTCGTTCGTCATGAGATCGGCCGCCTCGACACGCTGTTTCAGCACGCCCCACTTCAGCAGGAAGTCCATGTACTCGCGCAAATTCGTCTCGTTCGTCTCCCCCCAGCGGCGCACCCCGGCGGGTTCGAGCTTGAGCTGCGGGATCCGTGCGCGCAGCACGTGCACATCCTCACGGATGGCGGTGGCTTCGTCCTTCCCGGTCGGCCGCGTGAACGGGAAGACCTCGTAGAGCATCCGGACGGCGGCCTCGGGATTGACGATGGTGAAGATCGTCCCCTTGGCGTACGCGCGCCCGAAGCCGGCCAGCTCCTTCGCGCGCGACTGGATCGTCTCCTCAAGCGCGATGAAGCCGTTAGAGGGGAACCGTTCGATTGGCCGCTTGTCGAGAATCCGGAGCTTGAGGCCGACATTCTCGATCAGTGCGTATTGGGTGTCGAACTGGCTGAGCGCATCGATTTGCTTGCTGCGCAGCAGCGCCGCGGGCTGCGCGCCTTCGCCGGCGACCACGATGTTGATGTCCGTGTCCGGATTGAGCCCGGAGGCGGCGGCCAGCGCGCGAGCGATGATGACGCCGGCCGACGCCATGTTCGTCACACCGATGGTTTTGCCTCTCAGGTCGGTGATCTTCTGGATCGGGCTGTCGGCGGGCACCGCGATCGCGTAGCCCGGCGTCTGATACGCCGTGTAAAAGTTTTTGATCCTCACGCCCTGCTGCCGCCCGATGGCCAGCGGCTCCATGCTGGGCAACGTCATGAGAAATTCGCGCGTCGCGACGAATTTCACGCAATCGGTCGAGCCCGTCAGCGGCACGACCTCGACGTCGAGCCCCTCTTGAGCGAACCAACCCATCTTCGTCGCGACGGCGAACTGGGATCCGACGCCCGCGGTCAGTGTGCGCGCGCACGTGCCGACGCGAATGCGCGTCTGGCCCGTGGCCGCCAGCGGAAATGCGAGGCTGGAAACGAACAACAAAATCAGACACAGCATGCTTACGACAGACGTGGGCACGCGGCTTGGAGCGTTCATGGCAGCCCACTCTAGGTCGTTGCCCATTGGGTTGCAACAGCGTGCAGCCATGAGGGGACTGTGGCCTCGCCTCGCATCGCTTGCGCTCGCCGCGCTGCTGGCGCTGGCTGTCGGCGGGGTCATGACCGCGCATGCGCGCACCGTCGGTGAATTCATTCGACGACGCCCGCATCGCGGCTGAGGTGATAGCCAAGCTGACCGCCGACTCGCCCTCGAACTTTTTGAACATCAACGTCAAGAGCGAGAGCGGCATCGTGACGCTCTCGGGCACGGTCGACTCTGCAGACAAGCGCGCGAGGGCGGCGCAAATCGCATCGGCGGTCAACGGGGTGAAGGGGCTCGTGAGCAATATTCAGCTCGCCAGTTCGCTGGTGGCGGAGCACCGACGCCGCCGACGGCCAACGTGCCGCCGTCGCCGATCGGAACGTCCGCGATCGACGCGACCGGCACGATTGCGTCCGTCCCAGCTCGTGCTCACCGACGGCACCGTCGTTCGCGTACCGACGTCCGCGGGCGTCCATCGTGGGTCCCAGCGTCTGGCGCTCACCCAGATCGAGCCCGGCGCGGAGGTCGTGGTTCAGCTGGCCCCCATGCCCGCGGCCTCGGCGAGCACGACGGCGCCGTCCCCGGGGCCGACGCAGACGACGCCGGTGCCGACATCACCGACGCCGCGCACGCCGTCCGCGACCACCAACGTCTTCGACGCCAGCGATGTCAGCATCGTCTGGACGCCGTCGGCGTCGGCCAACCGCTGACGTCGCGCCCATCGGTCGGGCACGCAATCACCGCGCCGTACGCGCGCGTGTGCGGTACGATACGGCCAGTTCCGCCGGCGCCAGCGGCCGGCAGGGAGGCCCCTCATGCCGTACGACCTCGTGATCAAGAACGGAACGGTGATCGATGGCTCCGGTCTGCCCGGCTTCCGCGCCGACGTCGGCGTGCGGCACGGACGCATCGTGTCGATCGGACGCATTCGTGAGCGCGGTCGCGAGACCCTGGACGCGGAAGGTCACGTGGTGACGCCGGGCTTCGTCGACGGCCACACGCACATGGACGCGCAGATCTTCTGGGATCCGCTCGGAACATCGTCTTGCTATCACGGGATCACGACCGTCGTCATGGGGAACTGCGGCTTCACGCTTGCGCCGTGTCCAGCGAAGGACAAACATCTGGTCGTCCGCAATCTGCAGCGCGCCGAAGACATCCCCCCGGAGGCCATGGAGGCGGGGATCGACTGGCGCTGGACGACCTTCCCGGAATTTCTCGACACGCTCGAGTCGCTGCCGAAAGGCATCAACTACGCCGGCTACATCGGCCACTCCGCCCTGCGCACGTACGTGATGGGCGAGCGCGCGTTCGAAAAGCAGGCGACCGAGGACGAGCTGCGAGCGATGGAGCGCGAGCTGCGCGATGCGCTGCGTGCCGGCGCCATGGGGTTCACGACCTCACGCTCGCCGAGCCACGAGACGCCCGAGCATCGGCCGGTCGCGAGCCGTGTCGCGGAGTGGAGCGAGGTGCGGCGGCTCGTCAATGCCATGGGCGAGCTGAACGCCGGCATCTTCGAGATCGCCGGTGAGAACGTCGACCGCGACGCCGACAACCCGGGGCTCAGCGACTATCACCGCCGGCTGAAAGACCTCGCCGTTGAGAGTGGCCGTCCGATCACCTTCGGCGTGTTCGGTCGCCGCGGCGCGCCGAACGTCTGGCGCAAGTACATGGCGCTGCTCGACGAGACGGCGGCCGCCGGCGGCCGCATGTTCGCGCAGGCGCACAGCCGCTCGCTCTCCGCGCTGTTGTCGTTCAAGACGCAGATGCCGTTCGATCGACTGCCGCTCTGGAAGGAGCTGCGCAAGCTTCCGATCGCCGAAAAGATCGCCCGCCTGCGCGATCCCGAGTTTAAGAAGAAGCTCGTCGAAGCGACGAACGAGACGCCGGACAAGAAGGCGCTCGGCACCGAAGCGCGACCGCAGCCGTACGAGTGGCTGTTCGTGTTCGACACCGTCGAAGGTCCGCACCGCTCCGTGGCCGAGGTGGCCGCGGAACGCGGCGTCCATCCCGCACAGGCGATGATCGACCTGGCGCTCGAGAAGGACCTCGAGCTGTTCTTCTTGATGCCGGTGGCCAACGAGGACCAGGATCATGCGCTCGAGATCATGAAGCACCCCCGCGCGTGCGTGACGTTTTCGGACTCCGGCGCGCACGTCACCCAGCTGATGGACTCGTCGCTGCAGACGCATCTGCTCGCCCACTGGGTGCGCAGGAAGCACGCGTTCAGCCTCGAGCAGGCGGTGCGGATGCTCACGCTCGTGCCCGCAACCCTGTGGGGCTTCGCCGACCGCGGACTCGTCCGGGAGGGGATGGCGGCCGACTTCGTCGTCTTCGATCCCGACACGATCGGGGCGGAGATGCCCGAGGTCGTCACGGACCTTCCGGCGGGGGCAAAGCGTCTCGTGCAGCGTTGCCGCGGCGTCGTGGCGACCGTCGTCAATGGCGAGACGATCCTGCGCGACGGTAAGCCGACCGGCGCGCGACCAGGGCAGTTGCTCCGCGGTCCACTCGCGCGGCGGGCCTGACCGGTGCTCGCGATCTGGGTGAAGGTGAAGGTCAAGCCCTCCGAGCGCGCCCGTTTCCTGGCCGCCATCGAGCAGGATGCGCTGGGCTCCGAGCGCGATGAGGCGGGCTGCTATCGCTTCAACGTCCTGCAAGACGACGCCGATCCGAACACGTATTACTTCTACGAAGTCTACAAGGACGAGGCGGCGTTAGAGGCCCATCGGGCCGCCCCGCACTACGCGAAGTGGCGCGCCGCCGCCGATACGCTCGACGGCCCCTCGCAGCCGACGCGTTGCAAGACCGTCTTCCCGAGCGACGCGAAGTACTGGCAGGGAGCCAAGAAATAGCCACGTGACGTGGGTCACCACGGCCGCGCTGCTGATCGTCCTCGCGACGTCTGCGGGAGTCGGTCCGACGGCGCGGCCGCCCGAGCCGCCGCCGTCGCCAGGCCGCGGCAGCACGCAAGGGCAGCTGCTGGTGGCGACGCAGACTCTCGGCGATCCTCGCTTCGCGCACACCGTCGTCTACATGCTCCGGCACGACGCCACCGGCGCGCTGGGCCTCGTCGTGAATCGCCCCGTCGCCACCGTGCCGCTCGCGCGTATCCTCGAATCGCTCGGGCGCGAGCATGAAGGCGTGAGCGGCGAGCTACGTGTTCACTATGGCGGCCCCGTCGAACCTGGACGCGGATTCGTCCTGCACACGGGAGAGTGGATGACGGTGGACAGCCAGCCAGTCCAGGACGGGATCGCGGTCACGAGCGATCCGAAGGTGTTCGACGCGCTCGCGCATGGCGCCGGCCCGCGCCGCATCCTGTTCGCGGCGGGATACGCCGGCTGGGCGCCCGGCCAGCTCGAGGCAGAAATCGATGGCGGCTTCTGGATCGTGGTGACCGCCGATGAGGCGTTGATCTTCGACGACGACGCCGGCAGCAAGTGGGAGCGCGCGACCCAGCGACGCAAGCTCACCCTCTGAGGTCCTGAGCTGTTCTGCGTGCGCGCTGGCTCCCCGCAACAACGCGAACCCGGCAACGCTTGACGGCGCCCGGCAGGCGGTTCTATCGTTTCCGGCCACCAGCACCCAGCTGATCCCGTCGCCGAACGAGGAGGTCTCATCCATGACAGCTCGAGAGCTCCACGCCCGCTTGAACCACCCCGTCGTCGACGCCGACGGCCACTGGCTCGAATACCTGCCGGTGATGCGCGAGCAGTTCAGAAAGATTGCCGGCGAGGCGGCGGTGGAGGGGCTGGCCGTGGCCAGCTCGCGTATTCCGAACGCGCTGAAGATGTCGCTGCCCGAGCGTCGCCGCAAGCGCGTGGGCATGGAAGGCTTCTGGTCGTCGCCGAGTGAGAACGTGCTCGACCGCGCGACCGCGATGTTCCCACGGCTGATGTACGAGCGACTGGACGATCTCGGTATCGACGTCGCGGTCGTCTACCCGACATCGGGCCTTTCCTATCATCGGCTGCCCGACACACGGATGCGCCGCGCGATCTGCCGCGCCTACAACGTGTTCACGGCCGATCAGTTCCGCCCCTACGGCGACCGCATCATTCCAGCGGCCATCATCCCGATGTACACGCCCGAAGAGGCCATCGAGGAGCTCGAGTTCGCGGCGAAGGAGCTCGGCTTCAAGGTCATCATGGTCGGCGGGCTGATGCGCCGGCCCGTGGCGTCGGTCGCCCAGGAGCAGCCCGATGCCGCGAAGTACGCCGAGTGGTTCGACGTCATCGGGATCGACAGCGAGTACGACTACGATCCCGTGTGGCAGAAGTGCCGCGAGCTCAGGCTCGCGCCCTCCTTCCACAACGGCGCGCGGTCGATCTTGCTCAGGAATTCGCCGTCGAACTTCTGCTTCAACCACATCGGCCACTTCGCGTCCGCCGGCCACGCCGTGTGCAAGGGGCTGTTCTTCGGCGGTGTCACACGACGGTTCCCCGACCTCAATTTCGCCTTCCTCGAGGGCGGGGTGGGTTGGGCGTGCATGCTCTATGCGGACCTGGTGGGCCACTGGGAGAAGCGCAACGCGGAGGCGATCCAGTCGACGCACCCGTCGAAGCTCGATCGCGCGCGGCTGCTGGACTTCGCGCGCAAGTACGCAAAGGACGAGGTCGCGGCGGCGGTCGGTCGCGGCGACGGCCTGGATGAGACGCAGGCTCTGACCGGTGGCGTCGAGGACGTCGACGACTACTTCCGCTGCAAGATCGAGAAGAAGCAGGATCTCAAACAGCTGTTCGTGCCGCGCTTCTACTTCGGCTGCGAGGCCGACGACCCCATCAACGCCTGGGCGTTCAACGCGAAGGCGAACCCGATGGGCGCCCGACTGAACGCGATTTTCTCGTCCGACATCGGCCATTTCGACGTGCCCGACATGGCCGACGTCGTTCCTGAGGCGTATGAGCTCGTCGAGCACGGTCTCATCTCGGACCGCGACTTCAAGGACTTCATGTTCGCGAACGCCGTGAGGTTCTGGGGCGAGGTGAACCCCGAGTTCTTCGCGGGAACCGTCGTCGAAAAGCAGGCCGCCGAGGTGCTTCGCAATGGCGCTTGATCCGCAAGCGGCGAACGTTCTCGAGCTCATCGTCAAGGCGGGGCGGCCGCCGTATCATCAGCTCTCGCCCAAAGAGGCGCGCCAGCTGTTTCTCGAGACCCGTCCGGCCTCGACACCGCCCGCACCACAAATCGGCAATGTCCGCGACGTCACCGCCGAGGGGCCGCTCGGTGCGATCCCGCTGCGGGTGTACCGCCCGGCCGGCGCGAGCGATTCGCGGCCGCTGCCCGCGCTCGTGTACTTCCACGGTGGCGGCTGGGTGATCGGCGACCTCGAGACCCATGACGTGATCTGTCGCCAGCTGACGGCTGAGGCCGGCATCAGCGTCATCTCGGTCGACTACCGGCTCGCCCCGGAGCACAAGTTCCCGGCGGCCGTCGACGATGCGTGGGCGGCCACGCGCTGGGTCGCGGCGCACGCCGCCGACCTGGCTGTCGACTCCGCGAGGCTCGCCGTTGGCGGCGATAGCGCGGGCGGCAACCTGGCCGCGGTGGTCGCGCTGCTCGCACGCGATGCCGGCGGACCACGCATCGCGCTCCAGAGCCTGGTCTATCCCGTGACCGATCTCGGCAGCGAGGCTCAGTCGTACGCGGATCTGGCCGATGGCTACATGCTCACGCGCGACAGCATGCGCTGGTTCAAAGCGCAGTACCTCACCAAGGAGGCGGACGCCTCCGACTGGCGCGTGTCGCCGCTACGCGCGCCCTCGCTGGCGGGCCTGCCGCCGGCGCTCGTGATCACGGCCGGCTACGACCCGCTGCGCGACGAGGGCGAGGCTTACGCGCGCCGGCTGCGTGAGGCGGGCGTGACCGTGGATGCGGTCTGCTTCGGCGGGATGGTGCACGGCTTCGTCGGCATGGGCCGGTTGATCGAGACCGCCTTCCGCGCGGTCACACTGATCGCCGGCTCGCTGCGCTACGCTCTGCGCTGACGGCCGCGCGCGCCGCGTCTATTCGTAGTAGGCCGGCGCGTAGCGGAGACCGTCGCTCTGCGGCTTGTTGTGGTTGATCCACAGCTGCGCCTGCCGCTCGTCCATGATGCTCTGCAGCCGCTGCAGCGATGCGAGCGTTTGCTCGCGATTGACGTTCATCGACGGCACGCGCTTGTGCTCCCAGTTGTCCCGGAAGTGGAACGCGATCACCATCAGCGTCCTTTCCGGTGGCTGCGACGGGATCAGAAGTCGCGCCGCGCGGAGGCGCGATATTCGGGCGGCACGCGCGAGAGCCGATCGGTCCAGGTGGTCACACCGTTGCCGTCCGTCCAGGAGTAGACCGCGCGCTCGCCGTCGCGCGCGCCTGAGTCGGGCGCTGCTCCGCCGGGCGGCGCAGTCGGCGGATTCGGAATCCAGACCCAGGTGTACGGCACGGTGATGCCGTCGCCGCGCAGCACATAGCGTCCGGTGGGGAACACGACTTCTCGCTGGAGATCGACGTCTTGCTGCAGCTGCGGAGGCGGATATATCGGCGCTGGCGGCACCGGGTACGCCGGCGTCGGTGCGTACGCCGTGGACCCGGGATACATCACCGGAGGCGACGAGTCATAAGACGAGTCATAAAACGGCGGCGACGAGTACGCCGTCGCCGCCGAGTAAAAACCAAATGGAACGAACGGGGCGACGCCGACACGCGAGCCGAACGACCGGTGGTGAAAGCGTTGATGATTCGACGGCTGCGTGCTGCGGACACCATGACCGCGGTGCTGCGCCTCCGCCGTCACGGGAAGCGCGGCGAGGAGGACGAGCAAGAGCGCAACCGACGTCACCCGAGCTGCCGGTGCCATGGCGTCATGCTACTCCTCTGTGCGAGTCCGCGGCACAGTCATTGCGTATATCCTGTTTCTGTCTGATGCGCGTCTGCGTCTCGGCAGCTCTCGCAATCCTCGTCCTTGTGTCGGTCGGCGACAGCTTCGCCGCCGACACGACGGCCGCACCGTCCGCGTCGAGCGTGACGACCGACAGCACGCTCGCTGCGCTGAACGCGTCGATCGACTGGTACCGCAACGCGCGCGTGACGAAGCGAGCCGTGAACCGCGCGGGCGCGGTCTTCGGGACCGAGGACCAGGAGACGGCGCGCCAGGTTCTGCAGCGCGCGTTCGCCGTCGCGCGCGCCCGCGCTGCGCTGCTGAAGCAGACTCCCGCCGCGGCGCCCAAACCACCGGAACAGGAGCGTCTGTCGCAGGCGCGCGCCGGGCTCGAGGTTGCCATCAAGGCCGAAGAGGATTGGCTGCGACGGGCGCCGCCTTCCGAACGCGCCGCGACGCGTCGCCGGCTCGAGCTCGAGCGGCTGCGCTTGCAGATCATGACCCAGCTGCAGAGCTTTGGCGCGTCGGTGGCCGCCGGCACGCCGACGGACTTGTCGCAGCAAATCGATGCGTTCGAACAGTCCGTGCCCGAGCTGCGAGGCTCGGTGCCGACGACCGAGCCGGCCTCCGCCGTGGCGGCGGACACTGCCCCGCGAACGTTGGGACAGCTGAATCACCTGATCCGCCTGCGTCAGAGTCGGGTGAGCGTGGACGACCTGGCGTCGGCGACGGCATCGCTGTCGCGCTCTGTGACCACTGACCTCGGGGCGCTTCGTGACGAGCTCCGCGCGCTCGGCGGGCGTCTGTCGGGGCTCGCCGAGAACGCCAACGCAGGGCCGGCGGACAACGCCGAGAGCGAGTTTCAGGCCGGCCTGGCGCGTGCAAAGGCGCTAGGCGCCGCGCTGGTGCCGCTGCGTGAGCAGTCCTCGCTGCTCGGACGGTACCGCGAGGATCTGAAGGGTTGGACACGCGCGATCGACGCCGAGACGGCCGACGAGCTGAAGAGCCTCGGCCTCGAGGCGTTGCGGCTGGGTGTCGTCATCGGCATCGTGCTGCTCGGCGCGGTGCTGTGGCGTTACCTTACCCTGCGCTACATCACCGATATCTACCGGCGCCGGCTTCTCCTCACGATACGAAGCTTCGTCGTGTGGTGCGCGATTGCGCTCGTGATCGTCTTCCATTTCGCGAGCGAGCTGACCGCGCTCGTGACCGCGCTGGGCTTCGCGGCGGCCGGCGTCGCGTTCGCGCTCCAGAACGTGATCCTCGCGCTGGCCGGCTACTTTGCGATGCTGTCACCCAATGGCATCCGCGTCGGAGATCGGGTGAGCCTTCAGGGTCCTTACGGCTATGTCTACGGCGAGGTGGTGGAGATCGGGCTGGTGCGGATCAGGCTGAACGAGCTGGGCGGCGATCCGCCCCGTCCCACGGGACGGATCGCCGTCTTTCCGAACTCCGTCGTCTTCACCGGGACATTCATGAAGCATCTCCCGGGCGACGAGGCGGAGCCGCTCAAGCGCTCAGCATAGCCTTTGCGAGCAACCGCGCGCCTTCGTAGCACTTGTCCGGCTGCTCGTACGAGAACGCCAGACGGATGTACTCCTCGCCGCCGCCGTTGGCGTAGAACACCGGGCCAGGCGTGTACTGAACGCGCGCGGCGAGCGCGCGCTCGGCGAGGCGCGCCCGATCGGTGGCGCTCGGCAGCTTGATCCAGAGGAAGAACCCGCCCTCGGGCCGGCTGATCACGGCGTCGGTGGAGCCGAGCACCTCGTCGAGCCCGCGCAGCATCGCGTCGCGCTTGGCGCGATAGGCACCGATCAGGCGCTGCACGTGCGGCGCCAGGTTGTCCTTCAGATAGTATGTCGCCACGCGTGACATGAACGGATTGGTGCCGCCGCCGAAGAGGAACGACTGCAGCGATGGAATCATCGCCTTCGGGGCGCAAAGCCAGCCCAGCCGCACGCCCGCGCCCAGGATCTTGGACAGCGTGCCGGCACGAATCACGCGCTCCCCGCGATCGAGCGCGTACAGCGGCGGCAGCGTCTGGCCCTCGAAGCGCAGCTCGCCATACGCGTCGTCCTCCAGGATCAGCGTGTCGAACTCGTGGGCGAGCGCGATGAGCTCCTGGCGGCGACGGAGCGACTGGCTGGGACCCGCCGGATTCTGGAAGTTCACGATCGTGTAGATCAGCTTGCAGCGGCGACCGGCGGCGCGCAGGCTCTCGAGGCGCGCACGCACAGCCGCGGTGACGATACCCTCGTCGTCCACGGGCACATCCAGGACTTCGGGTCCGTGTCGGCGGATCGTGTTGAGCGACCCGGAAAACGTCGGCGCCTCGGAGATGATGGCGTCCCCGGGATCGACGAATGCGCTGAAGGCCAGCGACAGCGCCTGCCCGGACCCGTTGGCGACGACGATGTTCTCGGGCGTCGCCTTCATGTTCTCGAACAGCTGGTACTTGTGGCAAATCAGCTCGCGCAGGCCGAGGTAGCCCTGCGGGTCACCGTATGTCATCGCCGCCGCGCCTTCGGCGGCCATCATCTTCGCCGTGGCCTCGATCATCCCTTCGTAGGGGAATGAGACAGGATCGGGATAGCCGCCGCCGAACTCGTAGAGTGGGTTCATGGAGGCGCGGGGCGTGGTGAGCGGTACAGCGAAGCGGGCGCGGGTCGAGAGCAGGGATTCGAAGCCTGGTGTGGTCATGGCGGTAGGATACGCGACTTTTGCGCTCGATTAGAATACTGGCCCATGCGCATTCGGGAGGTGCAGGCCGACCATTACGTCATCCCGTTGCCGACCGCGCTGTCGGACAGCACGCACGGCACGATCCGCGGCTTCGAGCTGGTGACCGTGCGGTTGCACGATGCGGACGGCGCGATGGGCGTCGGCTACACCTATACGGTGGGCGCGGGCGGCGCCGCCGTCCGCGCGCTCATCGCGCGCGAGCTCGGCCCGCTGCTGGTCGGGCGCGACGCCGACCGGATCGAGGAGATCTGGCGCGCGATGTGGTGGGCGCTGCACTACGGTGGCCGCGGTGGCGCGGCCGCCCTCGCCATCTCGGCGGTCGACATCGCGCTGTGGGACCTGCGCGCGCGGCGACAGGCGACGCCGCTCTGGCGTGCGCTGGGCGGCTTCGATCCACGCGTGCCGTGCTACGCCGGCGGAATCGATCTCGACCTCCCGGTCGACGCGCTCCTGCGGCAGACCGACGACAACCTCGCGCGAGGATTTCGGGCGATCAAAATGAAGGTCGGGCGAGAGTCGCTCGGGCAAGACGTGGAGCGAGTACGCGCGATGCGGAGGCATCTCGGCACGGAGTTTCCGCTCATGGTCGACGCGAACATGCGTTGGAGCGTGGACGAGGCGATTCGCGCGGCGCGCGCGCTCGCCGAGTTCGATCCCGTGTGGCTGGAGGAGCCGACCGATCCCGACGACGTGCCCGGGCACGCGCGCATCGTGCGGGACGGCGGTCTGCCCATCGCCGCGGGTGAGAATCTGCATACGCTGGCCGAGTTCCGCCAGCTCATCGCCGCCGGCGGGGTGACGTTTCCGGAGCCGGACGTCACCAACTGCGGGGGCATCACGATCTTCATGAAGATCTGCCATCTCGCCGAGGCGTTCCATCTGCCGGTCACGTCGCACGGCGCGCACGACGTCACCGTGCACCTGCTTGCGGCGGCGCCGAATCGCTCCTATCTGGAGGCGCACGGCTTCGGGCTCGATCGGTTCATTGCCGAGCCGCTGCGGTTGGACGCGGGCGCCGCCGTCGCGCCCGAGCGGCCCGGACACGGCGTGGAGTTCGACTGGAAGGCGCTGGAGGCGCTTGCCGTCCGCGGCTGAGGTCAGCGCCGCCCGAGGAGGAGCAGCGACTCACGTACGGCCGCGTGGAAGAAGCGGCCGCCTCCGGCCAGGACGGCGAGCAGACTGCCGAAGAGCAACGCCGCATGAACGCTTAGCCGTCCCTGCGGTGTCCAGTACACGTCTTCGAGCAAGAGCCAGAGCGCGAACTCGTCGAGGGTGAGCGCGGCGCCGGCGCCGTAGAGCAGGGCGGTGACGCGCGAGGCCACGGGTGATGCGCCGGACGCCCCGTCACCGATCTGCGCCAGCCAGCACAGACCCACGCCGAGCAGCACGACGATGCCCCAGACGAGGTGGTGGATATGGACCGCTCCGAGACGGACGTTGCCGAACGGCCCGATGCGCAGTGCGATCGCGTGAGCGATCCCGCGCGTGATCATGAAGGTCACGAAGAAGCTCACGGAGGCCAGGAACAACCGCTCCTGACGCGGCTCAGGGAAATGACGGCGGTAGAGGCGCAGCGCGGCGGCCGGCGCGCGTAGCGAGACATGGCCGATGAGGATGGCGAGCACCGCGGCGGCCATGGCCACGATCAGGAGCGCGGTCCAGAACCAGCCTGATCCCATTCAGAGATAGGATACTGGCCATCGCCTGGAAGGAGGAATTCATGGGAGCACCACGTCTGAGCCGCCGGCAATTCGTCCTCGGCAGCGCCACCGCCCTCGCCGCCGCGACGGCGCGCCCGCGCGCCGCGCGCGCCCAGACGCGCCGCGGCCAGATCATCGCGGGCCTCTCCGAGCGGATGCTGACGCTCGATCCCGCCAACCACTACTCGATCTCGAGCACGTCGGTGCTCCGGCACGTCTACGATCCGCTGCTCGACGTGACCAACGACGACAAGTTCGTGCCTGCGCTCGCCGAGTCCTGGAAGCCGATCAACAATACGACGTGGCGGTTCGTGCTGCGCCGAGGCGTGCGCTTCCACGACGGGACGCCGTTCACCGCAGACAGCGTCGTGTTCACGCTCAAGCGCGTGCGCGACAACACCAAGCTGATCAAGTCATTCGTCTATCAGGACATCGAGGACGTCCGCAAAGACGACGACGTGACGGTGACGGTGACGACAAAACGGCCCTTCGGCTCGCTGCCCGCCCATCTGACGATGCTCGGCATGCTGCCGGCGACGGCCGGAGGCAACGAGGACGCGTTCTTCACCAAACCCGTGGGCACCGGGCCGTTCCGGTTCACGTCGTGGACGCACGGTGATCACGTCGAGCTCGAGGCCAACCCTGGTTACTGGCGCGCCTCGGTGCCGAAGGTCGACAAGCTCACGTTCCGGTTCATCCCGGAGCTCTCGACACGCGCCGCCGCGCTGCGCGCCGGCGAGATCCACGTGATCGATCGCGTGTGGCCCGACATGGTCTCGACGCTCAAGGCGACGTCCGGCATCAAGGTGCACGACGTTCCGGCCGTCGAGGCGCAGCGCTGGCATTTTCAGCTCGCGCGCGACGCCGGCAAGGATCCTCGCGTGCGCAAGGCAGTCTCGCTCGCGATCGATCGCAACACGATCATCAAGGAGCTGTTGCTGGGCTACGCGCGGCCGGTGGTGAGTCCGGTGCCGCCGGGACTCATCGGCCATACGAACCTCGGCCAGAAGCCGTACGATCCCGACCGTGCGCGCGCCATCCTCAAGCAGGCGGGGCACCAGAACCTCACGCTGGACTTCGTGCTCATGAAGGATCTCTATCCCAAGCAGCTGGAAATCGCCCAGGCGGTGGCGGCGATGCTCGGCGACGTCGGTATCAAAGTGAACATCCGAAATCTCGAGATCGCCACCGCGCGCGAGCAGCGCACCGCCGGCAACTATGATCTGTTCTTCTCTGGCTGGGCGCACATGCCGCACGACCCCGACTGGTATTTCGGTCAGTGGTTCACCAAGGCCGGCGCGGAGAAGATGACGCGATTCAACGATCCTCGCGTCGAGCAGCTGATCGCGGAAGGGCGCGTGCCCGACCCGAAGGTCCGCCAGCAGAAATACGAGGAGATCCAAAAGATCCTCTGGGAGGACGAGCCCGAGATCTGGCCGTACTACAGCGTCGCGATCTACGCAGTGAGCGACAAGCTGCGCAACTTCGAGGCGCGGCGCGACTACTACGTGCTGCTGCACGAGGTCGGTATCGCGTAGCGCGGTGCGCGCCTATCTGGTGCGGCGGCTCTGGCAGTCCGCGGTCACGCTCGTCGGCGTCTCGATCCTCGTGTTCGTGATCCTCAGAGTGATCCCCGGCGATCCGGCCAAGATGCTGCTGCCCGAGGGCGCGCCCCAGGCGGCGGTCGAGGCGCTCAATCGCCATCTCGGGCTGCGCGAGCCGCTGTGGATTCAGTATGGCCTCTTTTTACGCAGCGTCGTGCAGGGCGACTTCGGCCAGTCCTTTCAGTACCGATCACCCGCGCTCCGCGTCGTGATCGAGCGCGTGCCGGCCACGGTCCAGCTGACTCTCACGGCGATGGCGCTCACCGTGCTCGCCGGTGTTCCGCTCGGCGTCCTCGCCGCCGTACGGCAGCGCACCGGCTGGGATTACGCCAGCACCGTGCTCGCGGTGCTCGGTCAGTCGCTGCCGAACTTCTGGCTCGGCATCATGCTCGCGCTGCTGTTCGGCGTGACGCTGCGGTGGCTGCCGACCTCGGGATTCGGCGGGTGGCCGTCGCTGGTGCTGCCGAGCATCACGCTGGCGGCCTTTCCGACGGCGCTGGTTGCGCGGCTCACGCGCTCGAGCCTGATCGAGATCCTCGGACAGGAGTACATCCGCACCGGCCGCGCCAAGGGCCTCGGTGAGCCGCGCGTGGTGCTGCGCCACGCCCTGCGCAACGCGATGATACCGCTGCTGACCGTGCTCGGATTACAGATCGGCACGCTCCTGGGCGGCGCCGTCATCACAGAGTCGATCTTCGCGTGGCCCGGGATGGGCAAGCTCGTCGTGGACGCGATCTTCTTCCGGGACTTTCCCGTGGTGCAGACGATCCTGATCCTCTCGGCCACGATCTTCGTCGTGATCAATCTCCTCGTGGACGTGCTCTACACCGTGCTCGACCCGCGCATCCGTTACGGATGAGCCGCATCGCGCGACAACCGATGATCCTCGTCGGCGGGCTCATCCTCGCCGCCGTCGTCGTTGCCAGCGCGGCGGCGCCATGGCTGACGCGTGCCGACCCGCTGAAACCGTCGTTCGCCCAGCGACTCAGGCCGCCGCAGGGATTCGGCGCGGGCGCCGTGTATCCGCTCGGCACGGACAACCTGGGCCGCGACATCCTGGCGCGCGTGCTTCACGGCGGACGCCTCTCGCTCGTGCTGGCCGTGACCGCGGTGGCGCTCGCCGCCGGCATCGGTGTCGCCGTCGGGCTCTCGGCCGGACTGATCGGTGGTCGCCTCGACGACCTCGTCATGCGCCTCGCCGACGTGCAGCTCGCGTTTCCGGTCATCATGCTCGCCATCGCGATCGTCGCCGTGGTCGGCACGAGCGCGGCTGCGTTGGTGGGTGTGCTCGCGCTCTCCGGCTGGGTGCTCTACGCACGGACGGTGCGCGCCGCGGTGCTGACGATCCGTGAGACCGACTATGTCGAGGCCGCGCGTACGCTCGGCGCCGGTAATCTGCGATTGATCGCCCGTCACATTTTGCCGAACACGCTGGCACCGATCCTCGTTCTGGGCTCGAGCCAGTTCGCCACGATGGTCCTGCTCGAATCGGGGCTGTCGTTCCTCGGCCTGGGTCTTCAGCCGCCGCAGCCGTCATGGGGATTGATGCTGGCGGAGGGCCGTGACTATCTCTCCAACGCGTGGTGGCTCGCGACGGTGCCCGGCATCGCGATCTCGCTGGTGGTCCTCGGCGCCAACCTTCTCGGCGACGGTCTCCGAGATCTGCTCGATCCTCGGCTGCGCCAATGACGAAACACATCGCCGGCTCGCCGCGTCTACTGGGCGTGGATGCGCCCGTCACGACTTCGAGAACGCCATTCACCGATGGAGGATAAGACCGCATGAGGAAACGCCTGCTGTCGATCGGTGTCGCGCTGCTCCTCGGCGGCTGCGTCGTTGCCGCGCCGCCGCCTCCGCCTCCCCGCGCCGTGATCGCCACGCCGCCGCCACCGCCGCCCGCCGCTCCGGTGGAAGTCGTGCCGCCGTCGCCCGCGGTCGGTCTCGTGTGGGTGCCGGGTCACTACGCGTGGAACGGCGCGGCCTACGTGTGGCGCCCGGGCACCTGGGTCGCACCGGCGCGTCCGGGGCATGTGTGGGTGCCCGGTCACTGGCAGGCGGTCGCCGGAGGCTACGTGTGGGTAGAGGGACACTGGCGCCGATAATTCACGCCGCGAGGCAGCAAGGACCCGATTGACAGCGCCGCTCGCCTCGACGAGCATGCTCGGCGTTCATCGGAGGCCGACATGGACGGCGCCAGGCGCGGATTTCTCAAGCGAAGCATCGCGTTCCTCGCAGCACAGGGGCTGATCTCGGGCCGCGCCAAGGACGCCGACGCCGCCGAGCCGCTCGAGGTCCCGACGTGGATGAAGTCGCCGGGCGCCGGATTCAACGACTACGGCGTGCCGGCGAAATACGAGAGCAAGGTCACGCGGACCTTCGGCCGCTCGCAGCCCGGCACGACCGGCAGCGGCGCGATTCGCACGCCGCTGGAAGCGCTCGAAGGCGCCATCACGCCGAGCGGACTGCACTTCGAGCGCAGTCACAGCGGCGTGCCCGACATCGATCCCTCGAAGCACCGGCTGCTCATCCACGGCATGGTCAAGCGGCCGCTGATCTTCACCGTCGACGCGCTGCTGCGCTATCCGATGGTGTCGCGGGTGCACTTCATCGAGTGCGCAGGCAACAGCCAGCTTCTCTATCAGCCCGCGCCACCCAATCTCACCGTCGGGCAGACGCACGGCCTGGTCTCGTGTAGCGAGTGGACGGGTGTTCCGCTACGCCTGCTGCTCGGGGAAGCTGGCGTCGATCCCGCCGCTCCGTGGATTCTCGCCGAGGGCGCCGATGCGGCCGCGATGAGCCGCAGCGTTCCGATGGCGAAGGCGATGGACGACGCGATCCTCGCGCTATTTCAGAACGGCGAGCGGCTGCGGCCTGAAAATGGCTATCCCGTGCGTCTGTTCTTGCCCGGCTGGGAAGGCAACATGAGCGTGAAGTGGCTGCGCCGGATCAAGGTCGTTTCCGCGCCGGTCATGACCAAGGACGAGACCTCGCGCTACACGGATCTGCAGGGCGACGGCAAGTCACTCATGTTCACGTACCCGATGGAGGTGAAGTCCCTCATCACGCGCCCCTCGCACGGCATGACGGTGCCCGGGCCCGGCGTCTACCAGATCTCCGGCATCGCATGGTCGGGCGAGGGAGCGATCCGCCGCGTCGAGGTCACGACGGACGGCGGGCAGTCATGGGACAAGGCAACGCTCGATGCACCCGTATTGCCACGCGCGCTGACGCGCTTTCGACTGCCGTGGCGCTGGGACGGCGGTGCCGTCGTGCTCAAGTCGCGCGCTGTGGATGACGCGGGCAATGTCCAGCCCGAGCGCGCGAAGTTCATCGCGGAGCACGGCAACAACGCGATCTTTCACTGCAACGCGATCCAGGCTTGGAGCGTTGCACCCAGCGGCGAGGTCAAGCATGTCTACGCGTGATCTCGTCTGCTCGGCCGTCGCGCTCGTCGTTGCCGGGTGCGCCGCCGGCGCGCGCATAAGCGACAGCACTCGCATGGGGACGCCGAATCTCGGCCGCCCCGCCACACAAGCCGAGATCGCGACGTGGGATATCAGCGTCGGGCCTGACGGCGTCGGGTTGCCGCCGGGCGGCGGCACCGCGGCCAAGGGCGCCGCCGTGTACGAGCAAAAATGTCAGGCGTGCCACGGCGCGAAGGGCGCAGGCCAGCCGAACGATCGCCTGGTCGGAGGCCAGGGCACGCTTGCCAGCAAGACGCCGGTGCGCACGGTCGGCAGCTACTGGCCGTATGCCACGACCGTCTTCGACTACGTCCGCCGCGCGATGCCGTACATCCAGCCCCAGTCGCTCAGCAACGACGACGTCTACGCGCTGACCGCGTACCTGCTCTATCTCAACGGCATCATCCGCGAGCAGGACGAGATAAACGCGCAGACGCTGCCGAAGGTCGCGATGCCCAACCGGGACAACTTCATCGTCGTGTATCCACGCAGAGCACCGTAGCTCCTGTCAGGAGGCACACATGATCGCGCCCATGGTCCTCATCGCGCTGCTCTTGCTCGCGGTCTCGCCCGCCTTGGCCGCCGATCCCGAGATCGACCGGCTGCTGCGCAGCCCGGTCGGCAAGGACTGGGTCACCAATGGCGGCAACCTCACCAACCAGCGGTACTCGACGCTCAAGCAGATCGATACCACCAACGTCGGCCAGCTCAAGGGCGTGTGGATGACGCGTCTGAAGGGCTCGGGCGTCGGCGGCAAGTATTCGTTCGAGGCCTCGCCCCTCGTGAAGGACGGGATCATGTACGTGATCACCGGCAACGACGACGTCTTCGCGCTGAACGCGAAGACCGGCGAGATCCTCTGGGAATACTGGTCGGGCATCGATCAGAAGATCTCCACGGTATGCTGCGGCTGGGTCAATCGTGGGCTCGCGATGGGCGAGGGCCTGCTCTTCTTCGGACAGCTCGACGCGCAGGTCGTTGCCCTCGACATGAAGACCGGCAAGGTCAAGTGGAAGATGCCCATCGAGCGGTGGGAGAACGGCTACACGATCACGAGCGCGCCGCTCTATTACGACGGACTGGTGTACAGCGGTATCTCGGGCGGCGAGTTCGGCGTGCGCGGGCGGCTCACCGCGCTTGACGCCAAGACCGGTGAGATCAAGTGGCGCTGGTACACGCTGCCGGGACCGGGCGAGTTCGGGAGCGACACGTGGCCGCCCGGCACCGACCACTCGATGCGCGGCGGCGCCACGATCTGGAACACACCCGCGCTCGATCCCGAGCTGGGCCTCGTGTACTTCGCCACCGGCAACTGCGGCCCGGACTACGACGGCTCGATGCGCGAGGGCGACAACCTCTTCTGCGCGTCGATGGTCGCGCTCAAGGCGAAGACCGGCGACTACGTCTGGCACTTCCAGCAGGTGCATCACGACATCTGGGACTACGACGCGGCGAGCCCGGTCGTGCTGTTCGATACGGTGATCGATGGCAAGCCGCGCAAGGGCATTGCCGAAGCCGGACGTACCGGTTGGGTCTACATCCTCGACCGCGCCGACGGCAAGCCGCTGATCGGCATCGAGGAGCGGCCGGTGCCGCAGGAGCCGCGGCAGAAAACGGCGAAGACGCAACCGTACCCGAAGGGCGACGCGACCGTCCCGCAATGCGGCGAGCCGATGCCGGGATTCCCCAAGGCTGGATGCATCTTCGATCCATTCTGGGAAACGCCGGTCATGATCCAGCCGTCGGGACTCGGCGGCACCAACTGGTCGCCGGTGCCGTACAGCCCGGACACCGGCTACTTCTACGTGCCCGGCACCATCCGCGCCGGCTCCTTCGCGCGATTCGGGGACACGTTCAAAACCGGTCAGCGCTACGTCGGCGGCACGCAGGCGGCGCCGATCGGGACGCCGATGAGCGGGACGTTCACCGCGATCGACAGCCGAACGAACACGATCGCGTGGCAGCACAAGACGCCGTACCGCCTCGGCGGGGGCGGCGGCTCGACCGTCACCGCCGGCGGTCTCGTGTTCCGTGGAGATCCCGACGGCAGCTTCCTTGCGCTCGACGCGAAGACCGGCAAGGAGCTTTGGAGATTTCAGACCGGCTTCGGCGCGGACGCGCCGCCCGTGATCTACGAGGTCGACGGCGAGCAGTTCGTGGTCATCGCCACGGGCGGCAACCAGCTGCAGGGCAGTGCGTACGGCGACGCCGTGTGGGCGTTCTCCCTCAAAGGCCAGCTGGGCCCACTGTGGCCGCCACCGCCGCCGGCGACGGTGGCTGGACCGATCGGCCCGATCGCGACCGGCGTCGACACGATCCGGATGGGCGGCAACAACGTCGAGTACAGCTTCGTGCCGTCGCGCGTTCGCGTTGCGAAGGGCACCACGCTCAACTTCACGAACGTCGGTGACCTGCCTCACGGCGCGACCGCGTGGCAGGGCGGCGGCGACTGGGATACGGGCGTGCTCCCCAAGGGCCAGGCGAAGTCGATCACGTTCACCAAGCCCGGCGTTTACTACTACATCTGCACGCCGCACCCGTGGATGTACGGGCAGGTCATCGTGGAGTGAGCGCACGATGCGCGTGATGCGCGCGGCGCTCGTCGCCGCCGCATCCGCGCTCGCGTGTGGCGAGGCCGCGGCAGCGGAGCTGTCGCCGCTGCCGACGGCCTCGCTGCAGCCGATCGTCACGACCTCCGAGCTCGTCGTCGGCCGCAATCGATTCGCGTTCGCACTCTTGAAGGACGGCAGCGTGCTCTCCGTGCGGCGCGTGGCCGTTCGCCTGTACGACATCAGCGGCGACGACGCGGAGCTCGTGTCCGTGACACCGGCGCTATACCACCCGCTCGAAGTGATCGAGGGCGGTCGGCACGTGCACGTGCATCCCGACGGCACGCGGCATCTGCACGACAGCGCCACGGATGTCCGAGGCATCTACGTCGCCTACGTGGCGCTGCCGCGGGCCGGACCGTGGGGCATCGAGATTTCGGTCGAGCACGCGCCCGGCGTGGTAGAGACGGCGAGGCTCAGCGTCGGTGCGCTGCCACCATCACGCGCGCCGCTGCCCGGCACGGCGGCGCCGCGCAGCCGCAATCTGGTGGCGAGCGACGTGAGCGACCTTCGGCTGATCGATTCGAGTGAGCCGCCGGATCCGCGGCTACATCAGACGCGAATCGTGGACGCGATCCGTCAGGGTCGCCCGCAGGCGATCGTGTTCGCGACGCCGAAATACTGCACCAGCCGCGTGTGCGGACCGGTGCTCGACGTCGTCCGCACGCTCATTCCCACCTGGGGCGATCGCGTGGCCTTCGTGCACGAGGAGGTCTGGCAGGCCGGCGGCATGCAGCGTCTGTCGCCGACGATGGAGGAGTGGAACCTCCGCTCGGAGCCGTGGATCTTCATCGTCGACGGCGACGGCGTAATCCGTGCCCGCTTCGAAGGCCTCACGACCCGCGCCGAGCTGGAGACGGCGCTGCGGGAGATGCTGCGCCGTCCGTAGGCCGCGCTACACCTGCTCGAAGGTGCCCCGCGGCTGCCCTTCCATGTTGCGGCCTTCGATGCGGATCAGCCGCGTGGGACCGTCGCGTCGTGGTGAGTGGATATCGCCCTCGTTGTACAGCTTCGCCATCCCCGGCCGCAGCGGGTACGCGCGCAGGTGACGCACCTTGCCCGGCTTACCGTCACGCGCGGGCTCCACGAGCTCCCAGTCGCTCATGACCGTCTCGCCTTCGGCCTGGCCGTAGATCGCCCAGTACTTGCCGTGATCGTGCGGCTGGCTCTCTTTGGCACCGTGGTTCACGTGGGCCAGGATGCAGAAGCCGAGTTGCGGGTCCTCGTAAAGGATCTTACGGTCGGGCACGTCATCCCCGAGGTGCTTGGCGACGAAGCTCTTGTCGCGGAGGACATCTCGCAGCAGGGCGCAGAGCTTCTCCCGACCCTGCGGCGTGTTGTCGGCGGCGAGAATGCGATGAGCGGCGGCGGCAAAGTCCTCGAGGGTGTGCGTCACGGCTGGCCTCCTTCGCGCTGGGTGGCGTCACGCTGAAGCATAACAGGTCCACGGCCGCACGGCGCTCGCGGACCTCTTGTATCTTCTACGCGAAACGTGCGGTGCCCGCACGCGACGAAACGTCCGAGCGAAAAAAACCGCAACGCTCCCGTCCTCCCGGCTAGAATCATCTCGTGTCGCGTGCGGATCAGCGGCGAGCGCTCATCACCGGTATCACCGGGCAGGACGGGTCCTATCTCGCGGAATTCCTCCTGGAGAAGGGCTACCACGTCGTCGGCATGGTGCGCCGCGCATCCACGGAGTCGTTCGAGCGCATTGCGCATCTGCGCGAGCGCATCGAGATCCGTGAAGGCGACCTGCTCGATCAGCTGTCGCTGATCACGCTGCTCCATCACGTCGACCCCCACGAGGTCTACAACCTCGCGGCGATGTCGTTCGTGCCGACCTCCTGGGAGCAGCCGATCCTCACGAGCGAAGTGACCGCGCTCGGGGCGACGCGGCTGTTGGAAGCGATCCGCGTGGTCGATCGCGGCGTCCGGTTCTATCAGGCCTCGTCGTCGGAGATGTTCGGCAAGGTTCGGGAGACGCCGCAGAACGAGCTGACGCCGTTCCATCCGCGCAGCCCGTACGGCGTCGCCAAGACCTACGCGCACTACATCACGGTCAACTATCGCGAGTCGTACGGACTGTTCGCGTGCTCGGGGATCCTGTTCAACCACGAGTCGCCGCGCCGAGGCAAGCAGTTCGTGACGCGCAAGGTCACGGACGGCGTGGCGCGCATCAAGGCCGGCCGTCTGAAGGAGCTGCGACTCGGCAACCTCGACGCCAAGCGCGACTGGGGCTATGCCGGCGACTACGTCCAGGCGATGTGGCTGATGCTGCAGCAGCCGAAGCCCGACGATTATGTCGTCGCCTCCGGAGAAACCCATTCCGTCCGCGAGCTGTGCGAGATCGCCTTCGGTCACGCCGGGCTCGATTGGGAACACCACGTGGTGGTGGATCCGGCGTACGTGCGTCCCGCGGAGGTCGACCTGCTGATCGGCGACGCAGCGAAGGCTCGCCGGACGCTCGGCTGGGCGCCGAAGCATTCGTTCCGTCAGCTGATCGAGATGATGGTGGACGCCGACGTGGCGGCCGCCGGCGGCTCCTGAGCGTCGCGCCTCCGCGCGACTAGCGAGGAACGCGCGCGTTCGTGTCCGGTGGCTTCGCGCGATCGCGCGCACGGCGCCACACCTCGGCGAGCAGGCTGATCGCGAAACCGACGCCGACGAGCACGAGCACGCCGGTCGCGTCCTGAACGTCGCGGATGCGCAGCGAATAGATCGGCGGCATCCACAGGTAGGCAAGGGCCACGGCGCCGATCAGCGTGGCGACGACGCCCGGGCCGAACCCGCCCCACCAACCCGCAAGGACGATCGCCGGATACATAAGCGCGTAGGGATGCGCGAGGCTCCATTCGGGAATCACGAGCCATCGAAGCGCAATGACGAACAGCAACAGCACGACGCTGGCCCCGTACGCGATGAGCCGGGACCTCGGTCGCATGGCTAACCTTTGGGAGGCAGGTGCTCGCGCGAGTCCGCGGTGGGCTCGGCGGAAGGATCCAGCGAAGGCTCACCCGCCATCGTCGTCGGCCGCCGATCTTCGCTCAGGTCGAAGCCGCTGGCCTCGAGACCCCAGCGCGTGACCTCGCTCACCAGATCGTCGGTGGCGCTCAGGCGCTGGCTAAACTCGCGCACGAGGGCCGTGAAGAATGCCAGGCCCGCCTGCGGATTGTGCTCGACCACACTCGTGAGCGTATCGCGATCGAGCACGAGGAGCTCGGTGTCGGTCTCCGCCTGAACGGTGGCGGATCGCTGCAGGCCGCCGAAGAGGTTCATCTCGCCGAAGAAGTCACCGGCGCCCATGCGTGTCAGAACCTTGTCCACGTTGCGTGCGACGGTCTTGGAGATGAGCAGCCGGCCCGACAGCACGAAGTACATCTCGTTACCGACCTCTCCCTCACGGAACAGCAGCTGGCCGGCCTGCAGCGCGCGCCACGTCATGCGCGAGGCGAGCGCCTCGATCTCCGAGGCGCTGAACGCGCGGAACACCTCGAGCATACGCAGCACGGCGATGGTAGCGGGCGCGGCGCTCCCCGCGCGGGAAACCGCCGGACGCGCCGCAGGCACGATCGCGAAGCCGAGCGCTTCGAGGTCGAGCGTGATCGAGCGCAGCCGGCGCTCGGTAGTCGGGGTCGTCGCCGCCGTCGATTCGCGACGGTCCATGACGACCCGCACACCCTCGAGCTCAGCGCACTGTCGCGACAACGACTCGAAGACCTCGGGGCGGTTGCGCGCCACGACGAGGACCAGCTCCATCGTTTCGATACTATCGCAGACGCGCGCCGCCCTGGGTCACCACGTCGAGGAACTTGGCGACCTCCGTGTTGATCTGCTCGACGTCGGCCGGACGGAAGCCGCCCGCGGCCATGTGTCCGGTCACCGAATCGGGATTGATCGAGACAGTGCGGACGTCCCGAATGTGGCGCGCGGCCTCGAGCGCCTCCCACTCCGGGTTCAAGAGATCCTTCACGCCGGTCATGATGAGAGTCTTGGCCTTGATCGTGCCGAGCGCCTTTGCGTAGTCCCCGTTCATACCGGGCGTGGCGCCGACGTCGTGCGTCTCGTACGCCCAGGATTGATAGATGAAGTCGTTGGGGTCGAACGCCGTGAGGACGGCGTCCTCCTGCGTCTTGAGCCACGGCAAGACGTCCAGCGGCCGCGGGAACTGTTCACGGTACCACTCGGGGCTGCGCGCGGCCGCGAAGCCGAGGACGTCGCGCCACAACCGCACGCCGTTGGCGGGGACGCTCGTGTAGTTGCCGTTGTTCCACGCGGGGTCGAGCATGATCGCCTTGCGGCTGGCGTCGACGATCAGCACGCTCCACGCCGGCGTGCGTGCCAGCGGCACGAGCGCGACGAGGCTGTCCATGAACTCGGGATGCGACACGCCCCATTGCAGCGCCTGCATGCCGCCCATCGATGGGCCGACCACAGCCACCACGTGATCGACGCCGAGCTTGTCCTTCAGCAGCCGTCGCTGCGATTCCACCATGTCGCGCATGCCGAAGCGCGGAAACTGCATACGCGGCTGCGCCTTGCTGTTGCTGGGCGACGTGGTCAAACCGTTGCCGATCGCGTCGGTGGCGACGATGAAGTACTTCGTCGTGTCGAGCGCCTTGCCGGGGCCGATGAGGAAGTCGAGGCGGTGGTGGTTCCCCGTGAGCGCCGTCACCATGAGGATCGCGTTCGACTTGGAGGCGTTGAGCGTGCCGTGGGTCACATAGGAGATAGCGAAGTCCTTGATGACCTCGCCGCTCTCGAGCTTGAGGTCGCCCATCGCGTAACTCTGATGCGGCGGATCGCCCGGCTTGTGCGCAAAGGCAGGGGACGCGGCCGCGAGCACGAGCGCAAGGGCGAGAAGGCGGGTCATCGGTGACCTCCCATATATAGGTGTGTGCCGTCGCAGTGGCGCGGATTGTAGCAGACCACGTATAGTAAACAGGTTATGCCGGATCGCGAGGTGCCGTGCGTTCTGGTCGTCGACGACGACGCACGCGTGCGGCGCTTCCTCACGACCGCGCTCGGCGCCGCCGGCCTCGCCGTGACCGCGGCGGGCACGGCGGCCGAAGGCCTTCGTCTCGCTGACGCGCATCCCGATCTGATCGTGCTCGACGTCGAGCTGCCTGATCTGTCGGGCCGCGAGGTGTGTCGGCGTCTGAAGGCCGGTCCCGACACCGCGACCATTCCCGTGCTCATGCTGTCGGGAGTCTTCACGGACGTCGTCGACCGGACTCAGGCGCTCGAAGACGGCTCCGACGCGTATCTCACCAAGCCCGTGACCGCGCGCGAGCTGGTGGCGATGGCCCGCGCGCTGCTTCGGACCGCGCGGGCGGAGCGGCGCCGTGACGAGCACGAGCGGGCTGCGGAGGCCCTTCGGCGGCGCGTGGCGCAGAGCAAGGCGATGGTCGATGTCGCGCGCTCGATCACGGGCTCGCTGGATCTGCAGGGGGTGCTCGAGCGTATCGTCGACGAGGCGTGCTTGCTGCTGGGCGCCCGGCGCGTCGGCATCGCGGTGGTGGAGGCTGCCGAGCCGGGACCGGGCATTCGGTTTCGCGCCGTGCGTGGTCTGTCGCCGATCTTCGCCGAGCGGTTGCGGCCGCTGTCGTGGCGCGACGGTACGACGCCGATGGCGATCGTGCAGCGGCGGCCCGTGTGGACGGCCGACATCCTCAACGATCCCGCCATAGAGCTCACGCCGCCGACGCGTGCCGTGATCGAGGCAGAAGGCTATCGCGCCGTGCTGTCGGTGCCGCTGCTGGCGGGGGAGCGTGCGCTCGGCGCGCTCGTGGTCTATCGCGACCTCGCTGGACCGTTTTCCGAGGACGACATCGACATCACCCAGGTCTTCGCCGCCCAGGCCGCGGTGGCGCTCGAAAACGCCGAGCTCTATCGCCGGGCCTCCGAGCGCGCAGAGAAGCTCACCACGCTCAGCGCGCTGACGCGCCTCATCACAGGGGCGGCGTCGAGCCACGAGGTGTTCGGCGCGGTGGCGCAGGCGGCGGTGCGACTGCTCGCCGCCCGGGCGAGTCAGGTGTGGGTCGATGATGCCGGCAACGGGATGCTGCGCATCGGCGGCAGCGTCTCGGTCGACCCGGCGCTCGCGGACAAGCTCGCCAAGTTCAAGATCCTCCCGCACGGCGAGGGCCTCACGGGCGTGGTGCACGCGACGCGGCGGCCGATGTTCGTGCGCGATCTGCGCGCCGAGCCGCGGTTCCTGAACCGCGCCATCATCGACGACGGCGATGTGCGCGCCTACGCGGGGATCCCGCTCGTGGCGGCCGAGGGCGCGGTGACGGGCGTGCTGTCCTTGCTGTTCGGCGAGCGCGGCGAGTTCACGGAGGAGGAAAAGGAGCTGGTGCGGCTGCTGGCGGACCAGGCCGCCATCGCGATCGTGCAGTCGGAGCTCTACGGTGAGGCCGAGCGCCGACGGCGCCAGGCCGAAGAAATGGCGGAGAATCTCGAACGGAGCCAGGCTCAGCTCGTCAAGACCGAGCGGCTGCGCGCGCTCGGCGAGATGGCGGCCGGCGTCGCCCACGACTTCAACAATCTGTTGTCCGTGATCCTCGGACGCGCGGAGCTCATGCTCCGCCGCGTGCGGGAGCCGGCGATGGTGCGCGACCTCGAAGCCGTTCGTCGCGCCGCGCAGGACGGCGCCGACACGGTGCGGCGCATCCAGGAGTTCACGCGCACACGCCGAACCCGCTCGTTCGAGCGCGTCGATCTCGGCGAGGTCGCGCGCGAAGTCGTCGAGCTGACCCGACCGCGCTGGGAGGTGGAGGCGCAGAGCCGCGGCGCGCGCTACGAATTCACGGTCGAAGGCGTGGCGCCGCCGGTGGCGGGCCGTCCCGAGGAATTGCGTGAGGTGCTCACCAATCTGATCACGAACGCCGTCGACGCGATGCCGGACGGCGGCCGGTGCACGGTGCGTCTCGGCGGCGAAGCACAGTGGGCCACGGTGTCCGTGCGCGACACCGGCGTCGGCATGGTGGAGGACATGCGCCGCCGCGTATTCGAGCCGTTCTTCACGTCCAAAGGTCCGCGGGGCACCGGTCTCGGACTCGCGGTGTCCTGGGGCATCGTGACGCGTCACGGCGGCACGATCGAGGTCGAGAGCACGCCGGGCGCGGGCAGCACGTTCATCGTGCGCTTGCCGGTTCCTGTCACACTGCCCGACTCGGTCATTGGTGTAGCGGTGCCGGCGCCGGTGCACGCGGCGCGTGTGCTGATCATCGAGGACGAGCCGGAGGTGCAGGCCGTCCTCGCCGACATGCTGCGGGAGGCGGGCTACGTCGTCAGCGTCGCGCGGGACGGCAGCAATGGTCTCGAGCGGTGCGAGCAGGAGTCGATGGACCTCGTGCTGAGCGATATCTCGATGCCCGGTCTGTCCGGTTGGGACGTCGCCGCGCGGCTGCGGACGCGTTTTCCATCTATTCCCATCGGCTTCGTCACGGGCTGGGGCGATCAGCTGGATCCGGAGCGCCTCGCGCGCACGGGCGTGAGCTTCGTCATCGCCAAACCGTTCCAGGCGCTCGACGTGCTGCGCCACGTGGCGGACGCGCTGCGGTACCGCGACGCCTCAGCGAGCTGAGCAGCGCGGACGCGCTGCGGTACCCCGGCGCCGCAGCGAGCTGAGCAGCGTCCGCGGGCGCGTCAGCGCCGCTGGCGCTTGCGCTCGCGCAGATCGATGACGCCCGGACGGCGCCGCGGGTCGTCGCCCTTCGCGAAGATCTGCGTCTTCTGCACCTTCTGGGTCCCGGTCGTGGGCAGCGAATCGACGAACAAAATGAAGCCGGGCGCCTTGAAATAGGCGAGTCGCTCCATGCACCACTCGAACAGGCGATCGGCCAGCGCCGCATCGGCGGTGATCCCCGGCATGACGACGACACAGGCCATGACCTCTTCTTCACGGAGCTCGTCGGGCACAGCGAGAACGGCCACCTGCGCGATCGCCTCGTGCGCCTGCAGCACCGCCTCGACCTCGGCGGCCGCGATGTTCTCGCCCGAACGACGAATGATGTTCTTCTTGCGGTCGACGAAGTACAGCATGCCGTCCGGGTCCTGACGCACGACGTCGCCGGTGTGAAACCAGCCGCCCCGCCACGCGTCTTCCGTCGCGCGCTCGTCTTTCAGATAGCCTGAGAAGAAGGCGTGGCGCGGCCCTTCCGGCCCGCCCCAGCGCACGACCAGCTCGCCATCGGTACCGCGCGACACCTCGCGGTCGGCGTCGTCGACGACTTTCGCTTCGAATCCGCCGAAGGGCCGGCCGAAGGCGCGCGTGTGAGTCATCCGGGGCTCGCGATTGACCATCATGACGCGACCGGTCTCGGTCATTCCCCAGCCCTCGATCAGCGGAAAGCCGAAGCGCTTCTCGAACGCATCGTGCAGCTCGGGATCGATGCCGGCGCCGAAGCCGAACTTGACGGTGTGCTGGCGTTCTTCGAGCGTGACCGGCTGGTTCAGCAGCAGAGGCGGCACGACGCCGAGATAATGGATGATCGTAGCGCGTGTCACCGCGACGTCTCTCCACCACCGGGTCGCGCTGAAGCGCTCCGGCACGATCAGGCAGTTTGCGGTCAGCATCACGCATGTGGCGGCAAAGGCCTGACAGTTCATGTGGTAGAGCGGCAGCGGATTCAGGATGCGCTCGCGCCCGTGCTGAATGGCAACGAGGCCGCCGATGTCGCGATACCAGCCGCCCGAGGTCAAGTAGTAAAGGTTGGTGAGGATGCAACCCTTCGGCCGCCCGGTCGTGCCGGAGGTGTAAAGCAGGCTGCACTCGGTATCCAATCCGGGGGCGCCGCCACGCGGGGCCACGCGCGGCATCGGCAGCTTCGACGGCCAATCCTCCGCGTTCACCACCGGCAGCGGCTGAACGCGGTCCCGTGCGACGGCTTCGACGTCCGCGACACGCGCGGCGATGACGACCGCGAGGTCCGCCTCCGAGTGGTCCATCTGATAGAGCATCTCGTCGTGGCGATAGTCCGGATTGATCGGGACGATGCCGCAGCCCAGCGCGTTGAGGGCCAGGTAGTGGAAGAAGAACTCCGGTCGGTTTTCCAGCAGCAGCGCAACCCGGTGGCCGTGACCAAAACCGGCGGCTTCGTACTGCGCGCGGAGGCGCGCGACCTCGGCATGCACCTGCCCGTAGGTGAACTCGACGCCGTGTGGATGGTAGGCGCGGCTCGGCGCCGGCGGAACGCAGAGAAACGCGTTGCCCGGCGCGGTGGATGCCGTCGCGGCGAAGACGTCGTACACCGTTCTCATCGGCGGCAGATTCTAGCGCGGATGTTCGCGTGCCTCGTTCGTTTTGCTACGAT
>DAIRVP010000040.1:0-34984 GCA_036802765.1 Candidatus Rokuibacteriota bacterium | reverse complement strand
ACAACCTCAAGAACATCGACGTCGAGCTTCCCCGGGATCAGCTGGTCGTCCTGACAGGCCTGTCCGGCTCCGGCAAGTCCTCGCTGGCGTTCGACACCATCTACGCCGAGGGCCAGCGCCGTTACGTCGAGTCGCTGTCCGCTTACGCGCGCCAGTTCCTCGAGCAGATGGAGAAGCCCGAGGTCGACTCGATCGAGGGACTGTCGCCCGCGATCTCGATCGAGCAGAAGACGACGAGCAAGAACCCGCGCTCGACGGTCGGCACGGTGACCGAGATCTACGATTACCTGCGCGTGCTGTTCGCGCGGGTCGGTGTCCCGCACTGCCCCGAGTGCGGCAAGGTGATCTCCGCGCAAACCGTGCAGCAGATGGTCGATCGCGTGCTGCTGCAGCCCGCGGGCACGCGGCTGCTGGTGCTGGCGCCGGTCGTGCGCGGCCGGAAGGGCGAGTACAAGAAGCTCTTCTTCGATCTGCAGCGTCAGGGGTTCTCGCGTGTGCGCGTCAACGGTGTCGTGCGCGAGCTCGGCGAGGAGATCGAGCTCGACAAGAAGCGCAAGCACACCATCGAGGTCGTCGTCGATCGGCTCGTCGTCAAAGATGGCCTCGGCGCTCGACTGGCCGACTCATTAGAGACTGCACTCCGCCTCGCCGACGGCATCGTCCAAGTCGAAACGGTGGCCGCGGGCGATGGTGAGGCCGCCACGCGACCGGGGGGGTCTGGGGGGAGCGGTACGGTCCCCCCAGCACAATGGAGCGGTACGGTCCCCCCAGCAAAACAGTCAAGGGGGTCGCACAACCTTCCCTCCGCCCCCATGCTTTTCTCCGAGCGCCTCGCGTGCGCTGACTGCGGCATCTCGTTCCCCGAGGTGTCGCCGCGCATGTTCTCCTTCAACAACCCGTATGGCGCCTGTCCGGAGTGCGGCGGCATCGGCACGCGCTTCGAGATCGATCCCGAGCGGCTGGTGCCGAATGTCAATCGCTCGCTCAAAGCCGGCGCGCTGGCGCCGTGGGCGGGCCGCGAGAGCGCCTACTTCAAGCAGACACTGGCTGTACTCGCCAAGCGCTACAAGTTCTCGCTCGAGGAGCCGTGGGCAAAGCTCAAGAAGCCGATCAGGGACGTCATCTTGTACGGCGACCGAGACGGCGGCTTCGAGGGTGTCGTCAAGCTGCTCGAGCGTCGCTATCGCGAGACCGAATCGGAAGACGCGCGGCGCGAGGTCGAGACGTTCATGGCCGAGCGGCGGTGTCCGGTGTGCCAGGGATCCCGGCTGCGCCGGGAGTCGCTCGGACTCCAGATCGCGGACAAGTCGATCGCCGACGTCGTGCGGCTCACCATCAAGGATGCTGCGACGTTTTTCTCCACGCTGAAGCTCGGCGAGCGTGAGGCGGCCATTGCGCGGCGCGTGCTCAAGGAGATTCGTGAGCGCCTCGGCTTTCTCGCCAACGTGGGGCTCGAGTACCTGACGCTGGACCGGCCGGCGGGGACGCTGTCCGGCGGCGAGGGGCAGCGCATCCGCCTGGCCACGCAAATCGGCTCGAGCCTCGTCGGCGTCCTTTATATATTGGACGAGCCCTCGATCGGGCTGCACCAGCGTGACAACCGGCGGCTGCTCGACACGCTGAAACGGCTGCGCGATCTCGGCAACACCGTGCTGGTCGTCGAGCACGACGAGGAAACCATCCGCTCCGCCGACTACGTCGTCGATCTCGGGCCTGGCGCTGGAGAGCTGGGCGGCCACGTCGTCGCCATCGGGACGCCCGACGAGATCATCGCCAACGAGCAGTCGCTCACCGGCCGGTTCCTGTCGGGCAAGCGGGCCATCCACGTGCCCGAGACGCGCCGCAAGGGCACCGGCAATGCGCTGATCATCCACGAGCCGCGCGAGCACAACCTCAAGGGCCAGCCGGTGACGATCCCGCTCGGCACGTTCACGTGCGTGACCGGCGTGTCGGGCTCGGGCAAGTCGACGCTCGTGAACGACATCTTGTATCGCGCGCTGGCGCAGATGCTCCACCGTGCGCAGGACCGGCCCGGCGCGCATACGCGCATCGAGGGCGCGCAGCACATCGACAAGGTCGTCGACATCGACCAGTCGCCCATCGGCCGGACGCCCCGGAGCAATCCGGCAACCTACACCGGCGTGTTCGCGTTCATCCGCGCGCTGTTCGCGCGGACCCAAGAGGCGCGGATGCGCGGCTATCAGCCGGGACGCTTCTCGTTCAACGTCAAGGGCGGGCGCTGCGAGGCGTGCCAGGGCGACGGCCTCGTGAAGATCGAGATGCACTTCCTGCCCGACGTCTACGTGACCTGCGACGTGTGCAAGGGCAAGCGCTACAACCGGGAGACGCTGGACGTCCACTATAAAGCCAAGAGCATCGCCGAAGTGCTCGACATGACCGTGCATCAGGCGCTCGAGTTCTTCGACGCCGTGCCCGTCATCAAGCAGAAGCTGCAGACGTTGCACGACGTCGGCCTCGATTACATCCGCCTCGGCCAATCTGCCACGACGCTATCCGGCGGCGAAGCGCAGCGGGTGAAGCTGGCGACCGAGCTCTCACGGCGAGCGACGGGACGAACACTCTACATCCTCGACGAGCCGACGACCGGACTGCACTTCGCCGATATCGAAAAGCTGCTCGAGGTGCTGAATCGGCTCGTCGATCAGGGCAACACCGTGGTGATCATCGAGCACAATCTGGACGTCATCAAAACGGCCGACTGGGTCATCGATCTCGGTCCCGAGGGCGGCGACGACGGCGGTCGCGTGGTCGCCACCGGCACGCCGGAGGCGCTCGCACGCCAGGCCGACAAGTCCTACACGGGTCAGTTCCTGCGTGCCGCGCTGGCCGCGCGGCGCGCCGGGTAGCGCGCGATGCGGCGCACGAAGATCGTCTGCACCATCGGACCCGCGTCCTGCACCGTCGATCAGCTCGACCGGCTGGCGGCGGCCGGCATGGACGTCGCGCGGCTCAACTTCTCGCACGGCACGCACGCCGAGCACGCCGAGGTCATCCGCCGGATCCGGGACGCCGAGACGCGATGGAACCGTCCGGTCGCCATTCTTCAAGATCTGCAGGGCCCGAAGATCCGCCTCGGCACGTTCGGCGAGGGCGGCGGCCGGCGCGTTGACCTCGAAGCCGGACGGCCGTTCACGCTGTGTCGGACGCCTTGCGTCGGCAGCAACGAGCGCGTCTTCGTCTCGCCGCCGGAATATCTCGGCCGCGTGAAGTCCGGCGACGAGATCTGGATGGACGACGGCATGATCCAGCTGCGCGTGGAGGCGACGACGTCGGCGGAGGTGCGCTGCGTCGTCGTCGCCGGCGGGCGGATCAGCGACCACAAGGGCATCTCGCTGCCGCACGTCGATCTGCCCGCCTCGTGCCTGACCGACAAGGATGTCGAGGATCTCAAATTCGGGATCGAGCAAGGCGTGGATTTCGTCGCCGTGTCGTTCGTCCGTAGCGCCGACGACGTCCGCGAGGTGCGCCGATTCCTCGACGGGCAGGGCTCCGACATCCCGCTCGTCGCCAAGCTAGAGCGTCACGAGGTGCTCGACAGCCTGCCGGCCGTCGTCCGCGCCGTCGATGCGGTGATGGTCGCGCGCGGCGATCTGGGGGTGGACGTCCCGCTCGAGGACGTGCCGCACATCCAGAAAGAGATCATCCGACAGGCGCACGCCGCCAAGGTGCCCGTCATTGTCGCGACGCAGATGCTCGAGTCGATGGTGACGCACATGCGACCCACGCGCGCGGAAGTCGCCGACGTCACCGCGGCCATCTTCGACGGCGCCGATGCCATCATGCTGTCCGCGGAGACGGCCTCAGGCCGATATCCGGCCGAAGCCGTGGAGTTCATGGCCCGAATCGCCGAGCGCGCGGAGCAGGCCGCCCTGACCCAGGAGCCGACGCGCCGCCGGCGCGAGAACCGGGCGCCCGTGGGATTTCCGGAAGCGGTCTCGGATGCCGCCGCCAGCGCCGCGCGCGCGCTCGACGCGCGCGCCATCGTGGCGTTCACCCAGTCGGGATTCTCCGCGCGCCTCATCTCGCACGAGCGCCCGGCGACGCCGATCATCGCGTTCACGCCGTTCACGTCCGTGCAGCGGCGCCTGACGCTCACGTGGGGCGTGACCTCGCGGCTCATTCGCAAGGTGGAGACCACCGACGAGATGGTCGAGGAGATCGAGGCCACGCTGCTCGGCGACGGCACCGTGCGCGCCGAGGATGTGCTCGTGATCATCTCCGGCTCACCGATGTGGGTCACGGGCACCACGAACCTCATGAAGATTCACCGCGTCGGGGAACGCCGCTGAGCGGGGGCCGCCGGCTCCTGCTCCTCGTCGTCGCCATCGCCGGCGTCGCGGGGATTTGGGCCGGCGGCGCTGTGTTGCTCCTGCGGCAGATCGACGCGCGGCACGACGCGCTCATCGATGTCATCGTCGAGCGCGTCGCCAGCGCCGCGCACGAGCAACAGTCCGCCCTCCTGCGCGAGGCCACGCTGCTGGCGCAGGATCCGGCGGTGGTGGAAGGCGCGCGCAAGGGGGATTGGCCCACGCTCGCGCGCGGCGCCGCGCGCCTGCGCGCGCTGACGCTCGAGCGCGTCGCGGATGTCGTCGTGGTCCAGGACATCGGCGGCGCCTCACTCCTGCAAGTCCCGCCGACGCCGCCCCTGGCGCTTCCCGCGTTCGGTCCGCCCGCCAAGGTGCGGGCGACGTTCGCCACGGTGGATCGCCGTACATATCTGCTCGCGATCGCCGCCATCGGCGGCGAAGCGGGCGCGGGCGTGGTCGTCGTCGGGCGGCACGTCGACCGACTCGATCCTCAGCTCGGCAGCGGCACGGGCCTGATCGTCGTCAACGGCGACACGCTCCGCTATTCCACCCTACCGGCCACGCCGACAGAGGGCTGGGCCGCGGCGACGGCCGCCGGCGAGCGCATGCTCGCGGGCGAGCCGTGGCGGTTCGGCAACGTCGGTCGGGTCGGCGGCGACGTGGCCTGGGCCGCGGTGAGGTTCACCGACGCCGTCGCCGAACGGCGCGCCGCGGCGCGTGCGCTCAGCGCGGGCGGTGGCGTGACGATTCTGATCACGGCGCTGCTCGTCGTCCTGCTCACGCATCGCGGTCGATCCGCGTCGGGCACCGCGGCCGTTCGGCCGACGGCCAGTCTCGTGCCCGTCGGCGGGGCGCCCGGGGCGTCGCCGTTCTCAACCGTTGTGAGCGGTCGTCGCGAGCTGCAGGCCCTGTATGCGACCGCGCTCGCCGTGGGCAACGCAAACGAGCTGGAGTCGACGGCGACGCAGACGCTGGACGTGCTGTGCACGGTGGCGCGGATGAATGTGGGCATGGTCTATCGCGTGGATCGCGCGAGCGGCCGGCTGGTGCTGATCGCGCACCACGGCATCCCGCCGCGGTACATGGAATTGTCCCGCGCGCGCGACATGGAGCGCACGCGCATCGGCCAGGTGGCGCGCACCGGGGAGCATTCGGTGGTGGACCTCGACCCCACACGAATCAAGAATGCGACGCTGAAGGAGGCGGTGGCCGCCGAAGGCTATCGCACCCAGCTGGCGCTGCCGATTCCCGTGCAGGGCGTCACGTGGGGCGTGATGGCGCTCGTCTCGCGTGAGCGCCGCCGCTTCGACGCCGACGAGCTGATGCTGCTGCGCGCGGCCGCGCACCAGCTGGGGCTCGCGGTCGGCCGCGCGGCGCTGATCGGCGAGCTGCGACAGAAGTCGCGACGGCTCGAGATCCTCACGCGCGTCACCGCGCGCCTGGCGGCGACGGTCCCGCAGGCCGAGCTCCTGCAGCGCGTGACGGATGGCGCCCGCGAGATGTTCGATGCGACCGTGGCGCGACTCTGGCTGGTCGACGACGACGCTCTCACGCTGTCGGTGCGGGCCAGTGCGGGCGCCGACCTCACCGACGCCGCGGAGAAGATGCCGATCGGCGAGGGGCTCGTCGGGCGCGTGGTGGCCACGCGCGCGCCGCTCGCCATCGCCGATGTGGCGAAGGACCAGCGACCGCTCAATACCGAGCCGCTCGAAACGCTCGGCCTGGCGGCGTTCGCGGGGGTTCCGCTGCTCATCGGCGACCGCGTCCTCGGCGTGCTCGCCATCGGGCTCAGGGAGCGTTACGAGTACTCGGCGGAGGAGCTCGAGGTGTTCGCGTCGCTCGGCAATCAGGCGGCCGTCGCCATCGAGAACGGTCGTCTGTTCGACAGCGAAAGGATGCGTCGCGAGCACGTGGCGGCGCTCCTCGACATCAACACGAAGATCGGAACCATGATGTCCACCGAGGCCCTGCTCGCCTCCGTGGCCGAGGAGGCCGCGCGACTGCTCGACGTCGACAACGCCGGCTTCCGGCTGCGTCAGGGCGACGAGCTCGTGGTGGCCGGGCTGGCGGGCACCGCGCGCGAGACCATGAAGCGTGCGCGCATCGGACTCAACGAGAGTCTCAGTGGCAAAGTGTTTTCCACCGGGCAGTCGCTGATCCTCGACGACATCACGGCGTCTCCGCACATCATCGCCGAGCACTTGGCCGCCGACCGCGCGTTCGGCTACACGACCTTCCTGGGCGTGCCGCTCAAGATGGGCGACCGCACGATCGGCGTGCTGAGCTTCCGCGCGCGCCGGCGCTTCAGCGCGCGCGACCAGGAGCTGGCGGAGGCCTTCGCGGGCCAGGCGGCCATCGCCATCGAGCACGCGCGGCTCGTGCACGAGGCGTCCGAGCAAACCGATCGGATGCGGGCGTTGGCCGATCTCTCGCGTGTGTTCGCGGGCACGCTCGATCCCGATGTGGTCAGCCAGCGCATCGCGGACTGCGTCCGCAGTCTGTTCTCGTCGGTCTCCGCCTCGCTGTTTCGGGTGGATCCCGCCAACGGCGATCTCGTCCCCGTAGCGACGTCGACCGGACGCACCGGCGACGTGCCGCGCGCGCCCGTGCTGCCGCGCGGCGTCGGCATCTCCGGGCTCGCGGCGGAGTCCCGCCGCGTCGTGTTCTCGCCGGACGTCTTCGAGGATCCTCACATCGAGAAGACGGATGCCCTCCGGGCGTGGGTCGCCGCCGTCGGCCACTACTCGGCCATCGCCGTGCCCCTCATCGTCAACGACGTCGTGGTCGGCGTGCTCACCGTCAGCGGCGAGCGCGGGCGCGTCTTCACCGATGCGGACGCGCGTCTGGCCCAAACGTTCGCCGACCAGGCGGCGCTCGCGCTGGCCAACGCCCGCCTGTACGCCGAGTCCGCGCAGCGGCGCGCGGAAGCCGAGGAGCTGGCGCGCCTGGCGCGCACGCTGACCGAGTCGCTCGACGTCTCCGAGGTCGCACAACGGACGGTGGACAGCGTGGTGCCGCTGTTCCACGCCCACGCCTCAATCGTGCGCCTGCTGCAGCCGGATGGCTCGCTCACCACGCTCGCACGCGGCGGCCGAATGCCGGAGCAGCTCGCCGCCGGCCACGTGCTGCCGCCCGGCTTCGGGATCATGGGCCGTGCCGTCGCCGAGGGCCGCGCCGTCATGACGCCGGACGCGCTTGCCGACGGCGCGACGCGGATGTCGGACGATCTGGCCCAAGCGCTGCACGCCGCTGGCATCGTCGCCGTGCTGGCGGTGCCGATGCGCGCCAAGGGCGTGATCATCGGTGCGCTCGGCGTGGCCGACATGCGCGGCCGCGTGTTCACCGATGCCGAGGCTGCGCTGCTCCAGGCCTTCGCCGACCAGGCCACCCTGGCGCTGGAGAACGCGCGACTATTCTCGGGCGAGCGCTCGCGCCGACAGCATCTCGCCGCGCTCGCGGAAATGGAGCGCGAGCTCGCCGCCGTGCTCGATGCGGAGCGACTGCCCGCGCTGATCGTCGAGCGCGCGACCGACTTCTTCAAGGCCGCCGGCGCCCTGTGGACGCTCGAGGAGGATGGCACGCTCATTCCGCGCGCGTGGACGGGCCAGGAGCTGACCGGCGAGCGGTTCGGGCGCGGCGAGGGCCTGGCGGGTGTCGCGATCAACGAGCGCCGGGGCATCATCACCAATGACTACGCGCGCTCAGCCCACGCCATGCCTCGGTATGTGGCCCGGGGTCTCCGCTGCGTCATCATGCAGCCCGTCGTCCTGCGCGACCGCCCGCTGGGAGTCCTCACGATGAGCCGCACGGGCGCCGACGCCCTGCCGTTCGATGTCGAGGACCTCGCGCTGCTCCAGAGCCTTGCGGCGCACTCGGCCACCGCGCTTGAGAATGCGCGGCTCTATGCCGAGGCCCGGCGCTACGCCGAGCGATTGCGGGCGCTCGAAGAGGTCAATCGGCTGGTGTCGTCCTCACTCGAGCCGGACGAGGTGCTCGCGAACCTCGCGCGGGCGATCTCGCAGTTCTTCGATGCGCCGTATGTGAGCGTCTGGAGCCTGGATGAATCCACAGGCCGACTACGCCGCGCGTTGACGCACGGGCACGCCGCCGCGCTCGCCCCCGAGCTGCACCAGGAGCTCGCACCGGGCGAGGGCGCCGTCGGCTGGGTCGTCGCCCACCGCACGCCGATTCTGTGGACCGACGTCGCCACGGATTCGCGCATGATCGATGCGGCCGAGCTGGTGCGTGCCGGGCTCGCGTCGTTCACCGCCTATCCCATCATGATCGGCGAGCGCGTGCTCGGCGCCTTCGCGGTGCACCGCGCGACGTCGTGGCGCGAGACACCGGAGACCACCTCGCTCATGGGCTCGCTGGCCGCGCAGGCGGCCGTCGCCCTCGAGAACGCACGGCTCTACTCGGAGACCACCCGCCGGCTCACGCAGACACGCGCGCTGCTCGAGGTGGCGGAGATCCTCAATTCCACCCTCGACGCACGGCAGATGCTGAAGCGCCTGGCCGTGAAGGTCGCCCAGGTGTGCGGCGTCGACCGCTGCTCCATCGAGCGCTGGGAAGGCGACCGCGTGGTTCCGCTGATGTCGCAGTTCGCGGACGGGCGCAAGATGCCCGCCATGTGGGATCACTTCCTCACCGACGCCAACCGGCCTCCTCGCGACGTCGCGGTCAACGCGCGCGCGATCGCGACGCGCCGGCCCGTGATCGTCGAGGACGCAAGCGACCCTGCGCTGACGCCTCCGGAATGGGTGGCCGCGTTCGGCCTCAAGGCGTACATGACGGTGCCGATGGTGCGGCAGGACGACGTCATCGGCGTCGTCACGCTCGATTACTGCGACCGCGCCCGGCCGTTCGCGCCGTGGCAGGTGGACCTGGCGACCGCGGTGGTCGGCCAGATCGTGCTCGCGCTGGAAAACACGCGGCTCTTCGTCGAGGCCCAGGAGCGCTTGCGCGAGACGACGACGCTGCTCGAGGTGGGCCGCGTGCTCTCCCAGCCGGACGCCGGCAACGATCTCATGCGGCGGCTCGCAGCGGAGGTCGCGCGCGCGTTCGGCGCCGACACGGTGGGCGCGTACCTCGTCGACGAGCGCAAGGAGCGGCTGATCGGAGTCGGCGGCTACCACGTGCCGAAGGATCTGCTGCGTTTCTTTTCGGAGCGGCCGATCGTGTTCGACCGCTTTCCGTGGCTGCGAGATGCCTGGCGCGCCGGACGAGCCGCGGCCAGCGCCGATCCACACTACGATCCGCGCTTCGATCAGTCGTGGCAGGCGGCGCTGCCGCCGCACTCAGTGCTCTTCGTGCCGACGCTCGCGCACGGCGAGCCGGTCGGCGGCCTGTTCCTGGTGTGGTGGCAAACGGGACGGCTCTTCGACCCGGCGGAGGTCCGGCTGGTCGAGGGCATCGCGGCACAAGTCGGGCTCGCGATGGAGAACAGCGAGCTGGCGCGGCAGACGCAGCGGAAGCTGGCGGAGACTCAGACGCTCCTGTCGGCGAGCCGAGCGCTATCCTCCACGCTGGACGTCCAGGCGCAGCTGCGCCATTTCCTGCGCGCCGTCGCCAAGACGCTGGGCGCCGATTGCGTCGGCGCGTGGCTGGTGGACGCCGACGGCGAGTGGTTGGAGCCCGTGGCCGGTTATCACGTCCCGCCGGCGCAGCTCACCGCCTTCCGCGACCTGCGCCTGTCGCTCCTCAAGGACGACTTCTACGCGCAGGGTGCGCGCACGAAGCGGCCGGTCTACACGAGCGACGCCGCCAATGATTCTCGGTTGCCGCCGATCGTGCGCGAGCGCGGGCCGCATCGCACCCAGCTGTTCGTGCCGGTCATCGTCAAAGACCGGATGATCGGGGCCTTCGCCGCCGTCTGGTGGCAGACCGCGCGCCGCTTCTCGGACGACGAGATTGCATTGATGGAGGCCATCGCCAACCAGGCCGGCGTGGCGCTGGAGAACGGCCGCCTGTTCGAGGAGAACCGGCAGCGCCTCGAGGAGCTGTCGGTGCTGCACGATCTCTCGCGCGCGGTCACGGGCCAGCTCGACCGCGGCGCGGTCGTGGAGGCCGTGCGCCGCCACGTTGCCCGGGTGCTGGACGCGCGCAACATGGTCGTGATCCTCTGCAACGCCGAGCGCGAAGAGCTCGAGATCGTGCTCCGCGTCACCGAGGGCGCCGACGATCCGCACGAGCCGCGCCGCTATCCAATCGGCGACATCGGGCTGATGTCCGTCGTGCTCGCGACCAGCCGGCCGCTGCGCACCGACGACTACGCCGCCGAGTGCGTGCGGAACGGCGTCGAACCGATCGCGGGCTCGGCACACCTGCGCCACTGGCTCGGGGTGCCCATGACGGCGGGCGAACGGGTGCTCGGGCTCATCGTCCTGCGCGGCGGCGAGCGCCCGTTCGGCGAAGCCGACGAGCGACTGCTGGTCAACATCGCGCACCTGGCCGCGCTCGCGCTGCGCAGCGTCCGCCTGTTCGAGGAACGGTCGCGCGCGTACGGCGAGCTCGCCGCCGCCCAGGATCAGCTCGTGCGCACCGAGAAGCTGCGCGCGCTCGGTGAGATGGCCTCCGGCGTGGCGCACGACTTCAACAACCTGCTTGCCTCGGTGCTGGGCCGCGCGCAGCTGCTGATGCGCCGCGTTCAGGATCCGCAGCAGCTGCAGTGGCTGCGGGTGATCGAGCGCTCCGCGCTCGACGGCGCGCAGACGGTGCGCCGACTGCAGGAGTTCACGCGCATCCGGCGCGACCAGCCGATGGTGCCGCTCGACCTGACTCAGATCGTGCGCGACGCGCTCGACATCACCCAATCGCGGTGGCGCGAGGAGCCGGTGAGCCGCGGGATCGTCATCGAGGTGCGCACGCAGCTCGATCCAGTGCCGCCGATCCTCGGCGACGCCTCCGAGCTGCGCGAGGCGTTGACGAACCTGATCCTCAACGCCGTCGACGCCATGCCGAACGGTGGCACGCTCACTTTGACCACGCGCTCCACGGAGGAGCACGTCGACGTGCTCGTGGCGGATACGGGGGTCGGGATTCCGCGCGACGTGCGGGACAATATCTTCGACCCGTTCTTCACGACCAAGGGGCCCAAGGGCACCGGCCTTGGACTCTCGATGACGTACGGGATCGCCTCGCGGCACGGTGGCTCCGTGACGGTCGACAGCGAGGAAGGCCGAGGCTCGACCTTCACGCTCTCGTTTCCGTCCGCGGCCACCGTCGAGCCGCCGGCGGCGCCGGCGCCGCGTGCGGCGCCGGGCCCCGTGCGCCCGCTGCGGTGCCTCGTGGTGGACGACGAAGAGGCGGTGCGCACGATGCTCGCCGACACCATCGAGTCCGCCGGCCATCGGGCCACCGTGGTGGACGGTGGCGCCGACGCCATCGCGCGCTTCCGCGCCGAGCCGTTCGACGTCGTGCTGACCGATCTCGCGATGCCGCGCGTTTCGGGCTGGCAGGTCGCGCGCGCGGTGAAGCAAATCGCGCCGCGCGTGCCCGTGTTCCTCATCACGGGCTTCGGCGTCGAGCTGTCGCCGGAAGAGCGCCGCGCCCACGGGGTGGACGTCGTCCTCGTGAAGCCGCTGCAGATCCACGAGATCCTCGATGCCCTGGCCGAGGCGGCGCGCAATGCCCCGCCCGCGCCAGCGGAGGACAACCGATGGCCTTTCAACATCTGATCGTCGAGCGTTCCGCGCAAGTCGCGACCATTACGCTCAACCGGCCCGACGCCTACAACGCGCTCAACCTCGGGCTCGGGCGCGAGCTCTTCGCGGCGTCCATCGAGCTGGACGAGGATCCCGACGTGCGCTGCGTCGTCATCACCGGCGCCGGCAAGTCCTTCTGCGCGGGCGGCGATGTGCGCGATTTCGCGGAGAACCTGCCGCGCATCGGCGCGCTCGTCAAGGAGCTGACGACGTATCTGCACGGCGCGATCTCGCGCTTCTGCCGCAGCGACAAGCCAGTCGTCATGGCGATCAACGGCGTCGCCGCCGGTGGCGGTCTGAGCCTGGCGCTGTCCGGCGACCTCGTCGTCGCGGCGGAATCCGCGAAGCTGACGATGGCGTATTCGAAGATCGCGGCGACCCCCGACGGCTCCTCGTCATACTTTCTGCCGCGGCTCGTGGGTCTGCGCCGCGCCATGGAGCTCTATTTCACCAACCGCGTGCTGACGGCCCGCGAGGCGCTCGACTGGGGATTGGTCACGCGGGTGGTGCCGGACGCGGAGCTCAAGAGCGCCGTTGAAGCGCTGTCCCGGGAGCTGGCGCAGGGGCCCTCGAAGGCGTTCGGTGCGGCGAAGCGGCTGTTCCATCAGTCGACGTGGGAGAGCCTGGAGACGCAGATGGAGCTGGAGGCTCAGGCCATCGCCAACTCCGGGCGCACCGAGGACTTCAGGGCCGGGGTGACCGCGTTCGCCAACAAGAAGTCGCCGCCGCCGTTTCAGGGGCGGTGATCGCCGGATTCGACGCGGCGGGCGCTCTATCGGCGCCGACAGGCGAACGACGTTCCCGCGGGAACGTCGGCGGCGATTTAGCGGAGCGTCCGCCGTGGCTGGAAGTTGGCGCGCGCGTTCCCGCGGGAACGTCCCGGCGTCTCGCGTGCGACGCCAGCCGGCCCGCCGCCGACCGCGCGCTCAGCGCGTGGCGATCGCCAAGAGCCGGTCAGGGGGCAGCGCGTCGGGCACCACGAGGTCGAACGCCCAGGGTATAGTGACAGGCGATGAAAGCACGTCTGTACACCCGGCCAGGCTGATCCTCCTGCGCCAAGACGAAGGAGCTGCTCTCGTCTTGGGGGGTCGAGTTCGACCCCATCGACGTCCAGGCGGACGCCGTCGCGCGCGAAGAGATGGTGCGGCTCGGTATTCCGCGGCCGCCCGGGGTCGCCTTCGGTGATCACGTCGTCCACGGCTGGAATCCAGACGGGTACGCGAAGCTGCTCGGCGTCGACTATCGCGCGGCGCGCCGTTTCACGCCCGCCGAGCTAGCCTCGCGGCTGGACCGCGTGCTCGAGTCGGCGCAGAAGCTGACGGAGCGCTTCGACGCGCAGCAGATGGATCACATCCCGCCCGAGCGCAAGCGGACGCTGCGCGATCTCGCGTTCCATGTGTTCCGCCTCTCGCTGGGCTTCGTCGACGCGGTGGACCACGTCGAGCTGCCGGAATCGGTGTATGAAGAGCGCGCGCCCAAGGAGATGGTGACGGGCGGTGACGTCGCGCGTTACGGCGCGCTGGTACGTGCGCGACTCAGCGGTTGGTTCGAGGGCGCGGGTACAGACGAGTATCAGCGCACCGTGCAGACGTACTACGGTCCGCAGGCCGCCGACGATCTGCTGGAGCGCACGACGTGGCACGCCGGCCAGCATCTGCGCCAGCTGTATGTCCTTGCAGATCGGCTCGGCGTAAAGCCACCGGCGCCGCTGCCGGCAGACGCGCTCGCGGGCCTGCCATTGCCCGAAGCGCTCTGGTAGCGCACGACTAGAGCAGGCCGAGCAGCTCCTTTAGATCACGGATTTCGAAGTCCGGCGCCGGCCCTCTCGCGCGGCGTCGGCGGCCGTCGCGGTTGACCCAGGCGACGCGCAGACCGGCAGCCTTCGCGCCCTCGACGTCGTCCACCTCGCTGTCGCCGACGTGCAGCACCTCGTGGGCCGGCAGGCCGAATCGCTCGAGCGCCGTCTGGAACATCAACGGATGGGGCTTGTACGCGCGCACGGCCTCGGAGATCAGCACGAACTCCACGGGCAGCGTGAACGCCCACGCCGCCAGGTGCTCGTGATCGGCGTTGGACAGCACCGCGGAGCGCATCGGCGGCAGCATGCGCAAGACCTCGGCCGCCTCCGGATAGAGGTCGACCTTCGTCGTCACCTGAAAGAAGAGGTCGACGTACGGCGACTCGTCGGCGTCGACACCGAGCTCGCGCAGGAGCGACCGGAGGATGTCGCGCTCGATCTCTCGCAGCGTGCGGAAGTGCGCCTGCTGCGTCGCCTCGCAATAGAGGTCGATCCAGCGCTGGAGCACGTCATCGACGGGCGCCGACACTCGGTGGTCGGCGACGATTTGCCGGGGAATCAGTCGGAGGTCGTCGTTGCGCACGAGCGTACCGTAGGCGTCGAAGATCACCGCCTTGATAGGTCGGCGAGCCATCGTTCGTTGGCATCCGCAAACAGCTTCCGAGTTCGCTCGACGTCGTACGGTCGCTCCTGCAGCGTGTCCGGGTCCCAATCGCTGCGCGGCGTGCCGAAGAAGTCGCCGCCATAGATATGAATCGCACCGGTGAAGACGCGAAGCGGGTTCGTGACGGCGTGGATCACCGACTTTCCGAGCAGCGTGGTGTCCGCGGTCTCGAGTCGCCTGTCTCCCGCGACCTGCAATCCGTTTCCGACGCGACGATAAAACGTGTTGTCCTCACGCCCGCCATAGAGCCCGATGAGCGCCCACATGCGGTGATCGTGCGGGTACACGGCCATCCCCGGCGCCCACACGACGTTCAGAATCGTGAGATCCCGTTCGTGATGCAGGGTCGCGATCAGCGCACGGCGAGGCGTGCCCACTACTGCTTCCACGCCGGACGGGTCACTGACGGCGCGTTCGAGAATCTCCTTGATGGGGAGCTCGGGAGACGATTCGGTGAGCGCGGCACGACACTCCGCGATGAAATGGTCGATGTTCAGCACGACTCTAGTCCTCCGATTCCCACGCGGCGGCCAGCCGGTGGGCCAGACCGCGGTGGCGGCGGAAGTAGAAGGCGAGCATCGCCACCGCCGCCAGGAGATTGCCGACGAAGACCGTCCATCCCGCCAGCTCGTCCATGATCCACGACGCCGCGATGACGATGAGGCCGAAGAAGAAGATCTCGAACGAGGTGAACAGGATCACCAGCGCGAAGATCAGCATCGGCTGTCGCTCGGCGCCCGCGATGAGAAATGCGCCGATGATGCCGAACAGCACGAACGCGATGCCGTGAACGACGGTGTAGGACAGCACCGCCGCCGTCGGCGTCTGCTGACGCAGCAGCGCGCTCCCGAGCAGCTTCGGGGTGCGGAGCATCTCGCCGTGAATGGCGTCGATGGCGAAGAACCAGAGCGCGACGACGGCGGCGCCGATCAGGCCTGCCAGCACGCCCTCGCCGAGCACCTCTCCCCACGAGCCGACGAGGCTCTTGGGCAGCGCGCGATGCGCGCGGAAGAAGTACCAGAGCATGGCTACCGAGGCGAGCAGATTGCCGACGAGCACCGACCACCAGGTCAGCTCGCCCGTCTTCGAGAGACCGAAGACCTGCACCATGGCGAAGAAGAACGCCTCGAAGCAGGCGAACAGAATGATGAACCCGATGAAGAGCTCGGGCTCGTGCTCGCTCATGGCCATGAGGCTCGCCGCGATGACGCCGAAGGCGATGAACGCCAGGCCATGCAGCACGGTGTAGCCGAGGATGGGGCCGAGCGCGGGCGCGACACCGACCGGCGTCTTGATGCCGTAGAAGACGAACGCACCGAGCAGGCCGGGCGTGGCGAACGGCTCGCCGCGTGCGAGGTCGTACGCGAAGAACCACGCGGCGACGACGGCGGCGCCGATGAGGCCGGCAACGATGCCTTCGCGCAGGACCGAGCGTTGTTCGCTCGCCATGGCCGTTCTCGCGCGTATGGTAGCACCCGGACGCAGGTGGCGCTGCCGGCGTCGAGCCGTTTGGCGTCAGCCGGGCCGCGCCCCGCCTGCCGGCAGATCGCGCGCGAGCCGGAAGCCGTAGTCCGAATAGCGCAGCGCCGGCGGCAATGACGACCGGTGACCCACGCCGCTCCAGGGATCGGCGTGTCGCCAGGCGCCGCCACGGCTCACGCGCCGGGTGCCGTCGGACGGGCCGGACGGATTCGCGGCCGGCGATCGAGCGTAGTAGTCGTCGGCGTACCAGTCGGCGCACCATTCGTGGCAGACGCCGGAGAGGTCGAAGAGCCCGAGCGGATTAGGCGGTGTCGTGCGCACGCGCGGCGGCCGCGTGAAGCGTTGCCCGGGCGCCGGTCCCGGCCATGGCAGCCGCTGACGGTCAACACCGCCGCGCGCGGCTTTTTCCCATTCGGCCTCCGTCGGCAACCTCGCCCCCGCCCACGCCGCGAACGCGCACGCCTCGGCCCACGAGACGCCGACGACCGGCTGCTCCGGATCGTCGAAGCCGTCTTGCCGCCAGAGGGCCGGCGCCGCGGCCCCCGTGGCCTTCAGGTAGCGCGCGTACGCCGCGTTCGTCACGGGCGTGACCGCAATCGCGAAGGCGTCGACGTGCACGCGGTGCGCCGGCCGCTCGCACGGCGCGCCGTCGGCGTCGCCCATCAGGAAGCCGCCCGCGGCCACCTCGACGAACTCCACGACGCTATAATGCGCCCCATGAACGTCGCAGAACGGATGGGACGGCTGGGGACCGAATCGGCCTTCGAGGTGCTCGCGCGCGCTCGTGCGCTGGAACGGCAGGGCAAGCAGGTCGTGCACCTCGAGATCGGTGAGCCGGATTTCGACACACCGGAGCACATCAAGGAGGCAGCCAAGCGTGCGCTCGACGCGGGCGCCACGCATTATGGCCCGTCGGCGGGCTTGCCGGAGCTGCGCGAGGCGATCGCCCGGCACATCAGCGAGACGCGCGGAGTGTCCGTCTGGCCCGACCAGGTGGTGGTGACGCCGGGCGCCAAGCCGATCATGTTCTTCACGATCATGGCGCTCGCCGGCCGCGGCGACGAAGTCATCTACCCGAACCCCGGCTTTCCGATCTACGAATCGGTCATCAACTTCGTCGGCGCCACGCCCGTGCCGATCCCGCTGCGCGAGGCCAGCGAGTTCGGGTTCGACCTCGACGTGTTCGAAAAGAGCCTGTCGCCGCGCACGAAGCTGATCATCATCAACTCGCCCGCGAATCCGACGGGCGGCGTGCTCGATCGCGCGCAGATCGATCGCATCGCGGCCCTCGCGGCCGCGCGAAACATTCCGGTGCTCTCGGACGAGATCTACCGCCAGTTCCTCTACGAGGGCGAGTTCACGTCGATCTACAACCGATCCGGCATGGCCGAGCGCACGATCATCCTCGACGGCTTTTCGAAGTCGTACGCGATGACGGGATGGCGTCTCGGCTACGGCGTCTTTCCAGCGCCGCTCGTCGAGCACATCACCCGGCTCATGGTGAACTCCGCCTCGTGCACGGCGTCCTTCGTGCAGCTCGCGGGCGTCGCCGCGCTGCAGGGCGAGCAAGCCGGTCGGATGGTCGCCGAGTTCAAGCGCCGCCGCGACATTCTCGTCGACGGCCTCAACAAGCTGCCGGGCGTGAAGTGCTTGCGTCCGCGTGGCGCGTTCTACGTGTTTCCCAACATCACAGGCACAAGGCGATCGTCGGCGGAGGTCGCCGAGCGGCTGCTGAACGAGGCCGGCGTGGCGGCGTTGTCGGGCGCGGCGTTCGGCGTCCACGGCGAAGGCTATCTGCGTTTCTCCTACGCCAATTCCGAGGCGAATCTGCGGACCGCGCTGGAGCGTATGCGGCCGGTCTTCGAGTCGCTCGCGCGCTGAGTCGTCGTCGGTTCGGGCGTCTGGCTGCGCCATGAGCTGGAGCACCGTCGCCGCGGTCGTCGCTGATGCTCTCGCCCGCTCGCACGCGCCACGCGTGTTCGCCGCTGCGGGCGCGCCGCGCCCGGTGACAGAGGCCATGCGTGCGCGGGACCTCGTCGTCGTCGAGACGGTCGGCGCGACAGCCGCCTGCGTGATGGCCGCCGTCACCGCGGAGCTGATCGATGCGCCGGGCGTCGCGCTCGTGTCGCTTCGTCGCGGGCTGGCGCCCGTGGTCGACGGCGCGGCGCACGCGACGCGCGACCGCGCGGCGGTGATCCTGATTTCGGACGGCGAAGGCGATGCCCGGCTGCTCGATCCGGTCGTCAAGGCCAGCGCCGTCGTGGATTCCACCTCGGCGGCGCACTGGATCGCGCATGCGGCGCAGGCGGCGATGGCGGATCCTCGCGGAGCCGCGCACGTTGCGATTCCCGACGGCATCGCCGGTGCGCCGGCGGTGCCGATCGCGACGGCGGTGCGTCACGCGCCGCCGCTGCCGCCACTGGCGGACGCTCTCGACGCGCTGGCCGACACGATCGCCCGCGCGGCGCACCCCGTGCTGCTCGCGGGGCTCGAGACCGGAGCCGACGACGCCAAGTGGATCCGCGCGCTCGCCGAGTCGCTGCCGGCGCCGGTGCTGACGACGCCGAAGGGCAAGGGTGCGCTGCCCGATCCGCATCCGCTCGCCTTTGGATCGATTGGCGCCGGCCACCCGCTGCTCTCGCAGGCGGACCTCGTCGTCGAAATCGGTGTTGATGACGTGGAGCTGATGCCGGGCGTTCGGCTCGCCGGCGTGCCGCGCGCGCGAATCGGTCGCGCTCCGCGCGAGAACACCGTCAGCGGCGCCATCGCGCTGATCATCGAGGAGCTGGCGCCGCGGCTGCGCGGCCGCGCGCGCGCGGACTGGGACGTCGCCGCGCTCGATCGTCTGAAACGCTTACGGCGACCGCCGCCGTCGGAGGCGGGATTCGCGCGACGCCGCGTGGTCGAGATCGCTCGCGAGATGACGCCGGCAGGGACCATCCTCACGCTGGACGTGCCGCTCACCGACGCATGGGCGTCGGTCCACCCGCGCGACTGTCTGGTGCCGAATGGCGCCGCCACGCTCGGCTTTGCGCTGCCTGCGGCGCTGGCCGCGTCGCTGACCGTCGACGCGACGCGGATCCTCGCGATCGGCGCCGCCGCGGGCTTCGAGGCGATGGCCTCGGAATGGGCGACCGCGGCGAGGCTCGCGGCCCCGATCGTCGCGATCGCGTTGAATCAGTCCGGAGCGACCGACGTGGCCGGTGCGGCGCGCGCGGCGGGCATCGACGTCGTGAGCGCCTCCGACGAGATGGGTTTCCGCGTGTCGTTCGAACGGGCATGGCGCGCGGGCCGGCTGGCCCTAGTGGACGCTCACGTCGGCCGATAGCATCGCGCGCATGAAGGCGCTGGCGGCCGCCGTCGCGCTCGTCGTGATGCTCGTGTCGCACGCGCTCGCCGCCGAGACTCCGCTGCTCGTCACGCCCACATGGCTGGCCGAGCGGCTCGGCCAGCCGGACGTGCGCGTCATCGACGTCTCCGATCCCGAGGACTATGCGCGCGGCCATATTCCGGGCGCGGTGCATTTCGACATCGCGGACACGCGCATGAAGACGCGTGAGGGCGTGTTCCGCATGCCGACGGCGCACGAGGGACGGCGGCTGCTCGCGCGGTTGGGCATTACGCCGGAGACGACGGTCGTCCTGTACGACGACGACGGCGGGTTGGATGCAGCGTGGCTGTTCCTGGTGCTGGACGTCCTCGGGCAGCCGCGTGTCTCCATGCTCGACGGCGGCAGTCAGCGCTGGCGCGCCGCCGGCGGCGTGTGGACGAATGAGCGGCCGCGTGCGCGCCGGTCGAAGGTGCCGCTGCCGCACGTCGATTCCGCGCGTGTCGCGGACGCGGCGTGGGTCCGCGCACGGCTCGGTCGCGAGGACGTAGTCCTGGTCGATGCGCGGTCGCCGGACGAGTTCGATGGCCGCGATCTGCGCGCGCGCCGCGGCGGCCACATTCCAGGAGCGGCGAGCATCGAGTGGAGGCGGCACTTGCGGCTCGACGGCACGTTCCGCACGCCGGAGCAGCTGCGGCGCATGTACGCCATCGAGGGGATCACGCCCGACAAGACGGTGGTGACGTACTGCCAGACGCATCACCGCGCCTCGCACACGTACTTCGTGCTGCGCCTGCTCGGCTATCCGCGCGTCGTGGCCTACACGGGCTCGTGGGCCGAGTGGGGCAATCGGCAGGATCTGCCGATCGCGCGCTGAGCGCCTACGCCCACTCCCGATAGCTGAGCGGCGACAGCTCGTCGGCGCCGCGGCCCGCCCAGTCGAACTGCTGCATGCGCGGCCACATGCGATCGCCGCCCGCCTGGAGATCCGCGAGGATCTTCGCCTCGTCGGCGGCGAGCACGCGGCCGCCGTCGACCACGAGCCGGCCGCCGACCCAGACTCGATCGACGTCTTCCGCCGTGGCGTTGTAGACGATGTTCTTCACGGGATCACGCAGCGGCGTCATGTTCCACGACCGCGCCTTCCACAGCACGAGATCCGCGGTAGCGCCGGGCGCGATACGACCGAGATCGTCGCGACCGAGGGCGCGCGCGCCACCGAGTGTGGCGGCGTCGAACACATCCGCGGCGCTCGTGGCACCGGTGTTGCGCTCGACGGTCTTGCTTCCGACGGCGGCCCACCGCATCGCCTCGATCACCGACTGCGGATTGGTGTCGGTGCCGAGCGCGACGTTGACGCCCACCTGGCGATAGAGCGCGAACGACTCGAGCAGGATCCCGCGGCGCATGAACACCCACGGCGCATGCGCCACGGAGCAGCCGGACTCCGCCATGATCGCGACGTCGCCCGCTGGATAGTTCGTCCACGACGAGCCGCCGACGATGATGGCGTGACCGAGAACGGTATTCTCACCCAGTACGCCGAGCGACTCGAGCCACGCGACAGGCGTCTTGCCGTGACGCTGCAGCATCTCGTTGAACTCGACGACGGACTGCGAGGTGTGCACCGTGTACGGACGCCGGGCCTCATCGGCCACGCGCTTGGCCTCGATCAGCAGCTCGGCCGTGCACGTGTCGACCTGCATGGGCGACAGCGCGCAGCGTACGAGGCCGCCGTGCGCGCCGTCGTGCTTGTCCAGGAATGCGACCGCGCGCTTGAGGCCCTGGCGTCCTGCCTCCTCGTCCCATTCCCACACGACGCGCTTGCCATCGCGCGTCAGCCACTGGCCCGAGCGGAAGCCGAGCCCCATGTAGACACGCAGCCTGTAGTGCCCGGCGCGCTCGACGACGTAGTCGCCGAGCCCGCCGATCTCGAGCGCGGTCGTGACGCCGCCGCGCAGCAGCTCGGCCATGGAGAAATCGACGCAGGCGCGGCTCGCCTCCGCGTCCTGAGCGCCGCCACGCACCGGCAGCATCTCGAACAGGCCCGAGTACCAGAACTGCGGGCTGCCGCGGTCCTCGATGAACGACCGGTCGAGCGGCGAGCCCGCCATGTGCACGTGCGTGGTGATGAGCCCCGGCGTGAGGACGCGGTCGCGCGCATCGATCGTCTCGTCGGCCGTCCCCTCGAATCGGCGGCCGACGTGAACGATGCGCTCGCCCTCGACGACGACCACGCCGTCACGCAGCAGCCGATGGCCGAGGCCGTCGAAGCCGACGACCCACCCTGCGCGGATGGCGACGCGCCGGGTCGTCACTTCGCGACGATCGCCGGATCGAGGCGCATCACGACGTAGCCGCCGACGGCGCCCGCGCCGAAGCCGGGCGCGAAGATCCGCATCGGGCGATCGATGCGTCCATCCTGCACCGCGTCCCAGATCGCGAGCGGAATCGAGGCGGAGGACGTGTTGCCCACGCGCTCGATGTTGAAGTAGAGGTTGGCCGGGTCGATGCCGGCCGCCTTCGCGTAGTGCACAACCATCGTCTTGTTGGCCTGATGCGGCACGACGAGATCGATCGCTTCGAGCAGCGAGTGTCCGGCGCCCTCCGGCGCCGGCAGCGCGCCGAGCTCGCCGATCATCTGCGTGAGGTAGCGCTTCACGAGCGCCTTCACCTCCGGCCCGAACACGGTGATGTTGTTGTCGAACTCCGGGTTCGGCCAGACGATCGAGTCCACTTCGCTCATCGGTCCGCTGGCGTACGTCTGGAAGTACTCGACGTCGGGTGGGGCGCCGTCGGGCGCAGGGCCGACCACGACCGCTGCGGCGCCGTCACCGAAGATCATGCGCGACGTCCGCACGGTGCCGATCTTGTCGGAAAATTTCTCGCCGCAGACGACGAGCACGGGCCGTTCGACCTCTTGCAGCAGCCGCACCGCCTCCGAGAGACCATAGGGCAGCCCCGCGCACGCGGCCACGATGTCGCACGAAGCGTGCGTCTGGAACATGCCGAGCCGGCCCGACAGCCACGTGGCGAGCGACGGCATCATCTTGGCGCTCGTGCACGAGCAGAAGAGCACGGCGCCGATCTCTTCCGGAGAGCGGCCCGCCTTGTCGAGAGCGCCCTGCGCGGCAAGCAGCGCCATGTGATCGAGATCGAGGTCGCTGTACAGACGCTGGCGGATGCCCGTCTTTTCCTCGATCTCGTCGGCCGTCATCGGCGACCAGGAGTACGCCGCGTTCCGGATCAGGTCGTCGTTGGTGCACGGCCGCTCGCCCTGGTGCACAGCCAACGCTTCGAGCCGTGGCATCACCCGGAACTGTCGCCGCACGTCGACGGGCGGGTAGGGCGTCGTGGGCTTCCGCGACGCGAGCGCCGGCGGTTTGGGCGGCCGGCTGCGCTGGCCGCGCTTGACGCGGCGGATGAAATCGCGCACCTCGTCGTTGCGCGGATGGTAGACGACCACGAAGTCGTCGTCCGCCAGCTTTCCGACTTCGATGACGCGCATGCGGTCACGGTTCCAGCGGAACTGGTTGTGTAGCACCATCATCTGACGCAGCAGCGCCTCGAGCTCCGGCACCGCGTGGCTGCATTCGATGATGTCGTCGTGGCCGTAGCCGGGAAAGTCCGGATTGTGCACCGAGAGGTGATAGGTCAGGTTCCGCGGGTTGACGACGATCTCGCCGACCGTCGGCTTGATCGGCTCCAGGTCGGCGCCGGCGCCCGCCTTGTGCCGGAACACATCGATGAGCACGCGAAAGATCTTGTCCTCGGTGCCCTCGTCCCACGTCGGCTTCAGCGCCCGATAGCCGCGCTCGATGGCGGCCGTGAGCTCGCCGCTCTCCCACGGCTTGAAGATCGGCAGAAACACGTCGTCGCGCATCCGCGGCACGTCGCGCCAGCGCGTCGGGCGTTTTTCATACATCGTGAGCGCGTAGCGATTTACCCAGAAGAGGTCCAGCGCGAGATCGCGCAGCAGGTCGTAGCGTCCGCGATACGCGCCCGATTCCAGGCGCGTGACGATGTCTGTCTCCGTCGGCGCTTTTTCCTCGAAGTCGCGGCGGATGACCGCGGCGAACTGATCCATCGTCTCGAAGACCGAGAAGTCGAGGTTCGGGAAGAAATTCGATGGAAAGACCATGCGGCCGTAGCGATTGATGACGAATGGCTTCATGCGCGGGCGCTCCTGGACGGCGACTAGATGACGGCGACTATATACTGAGGTATGCCCATTCTCCAGTCCCGCGACGAAGATGCCGTTCGTAAAGAATTCCAACGCATCGCCGGCCCCGTGAAGCTCGTGGTCTTCTCGCAGGAGCTCGTCGCGGCGGACCTCTGTCGTCAGAACGAGCAGCTCATCCAGGAGGTCGCCGCGCTGTCGGATCAGATCAGCGTCGAGGTGCTCAATCCCCTCGTCGACCGCGATCGCGCCGCAGCGTACGGCATCGAGGAGGTGCCGGCGACCGTGGTGGAGGGCGCGCGCGACTACGGCGTGCGCTTCCTCGGGATCCCGGCCGGGTATGAGTTCAGCAACCTGATCGATTCGATCATCGCGGTCTCGAACGGCGAGGCGGCGCTGACGGCCGACACCAAGGCCTCGCTGGCCGCATTGACCGGCGACGTTCAGATCAAGGTCTTCTCCACCCCCACCTGACCGTACTGTCCCCGGGCCGTGCGCCTGGCACAGCACATGGCAATCGCATCGGATCGCGTGACCGCGACAGCGATCGAGGCTACGGAATTCCCCGAGCTGTCGCGCGCCTATCGCGTGAGCGCGGTGCCCAAGATCGTCATCAACGACCGGGTGGAGTTCGAGGGCGCGCTGCCCGAGCCGCAGTTCCTCGAGGCGGTGCTGCGCGCGGTCGGCGATCCCCCGCGCGACGCCTGACCGGCTCTTCGCCTACGGCACGTTGATGCGCGGCTACGCCCTGCACGCCGTGCTGGCGCGCGGGGCGACGTTCGTGGCCGAGGCCAGCGTGGCCGGACGGCTGCTCGACCTCGGGCGCTGGCCCGCGCTGGTCGCCGGCACCGGCCGCGTGAAGGGTGAGCTCTACCGCGTGGACGACCCTGAACTTCTCCCCGTCCTCGATCGCGAGGAGGGGTACAATTTCGCCCGTTCGATTGCGACTGTCACGCTCGCCGGCGGCCGGCGTCTGCGGGCGTGGGTGTACCGTTACCGCGGCCCGCGCGAGCGCGCGGTGCCGATCCCGCACGGCGATTACCGGAGGATTCGATGGCGCTGACTGCCGCCGAGATCATCAAGGCCGACCAGGAGCATCTGATCCACCCGCTGCACCACCCGATCGATCACGCGGAACCGATGATCTACGTCCGCGGCAAGGGCGCGACCATCGAGACGCTGGGCGGCGAGCGCTACCTCGACGGGCTCGCCGGTCTCTGGAACGTCAACGTCGGTCACGGCCGCAGCGAGCTCGCCGACGCGGCCGCCGCGCAGATGCGTGACCTCGCCTACTTCTCCGCGTACACGGGCTCGTCGAATCTGCCCGCGGTTCAGCTCGCCGAGAAGCTGATCGGGCTCGCGTACGACAACATGCAGGGCGTGTTCTTCACCTGTGGCGGCGCCGAGTCCAACGAGTCCGCGTTCAAGACCGCGCGCTTCTACTGGAAGGCGAAGGGCAAGCCGGACAAGTTCAAGGTCATCGCGCGGCAGAACGGATATCACGGCGTGACTCAACAGGCGATGAGCGCGACGGGCATGGCCGCCTACTGGAAGATGTTCGAGCCGCGCGTCCCGGGTTTTGTGCACATTCCGACCTGCTATCCCTATCGCCAGCAAGACGCGAAGCCCGGCGAGACCGCGGGACAGACGGCGGCGCGTCTGCTCGACGAGGCGATCACGCGCGAGGGGCAGGACACTGTGGCCGCGTTCATCGCCGAACCGATCCACGGCGGCGGCGGCGTGCTCTATCCCGACGATGATTACTTCCGCCTCGTGCGTGAGATCTGCACGAAGCGCGAGGTGCTCTTCATCGGTGACGAGGTCATCACCGGCTTCTGCCGGACCGGCCGGTGGTTCGCGCTGTCGCACTGGAACGTGAAGCCCGACATCATGTCGTTCGCCAAGGGCGTCACGTCGGGCTACTTGCCGCTGGGCGGCATCATGGTGAGCCGCGAGATCAAGGACGCGATGGACTCGGTCAAGCCCGAAGACCGCTGGATGCACGCGTACACGTACTCCGGGCATCCGACCTGCTGCGCGGTCGCGCTGAAGAACCTCGAGATCATGGAGCGCGAGCGGCTCTTCGACAACGCGGCGAAGATGGGCACGCGGCTCTACAACGGCCTGCAGCAGGCGCTGGCCGACCATCCCAACGCCGGCGACATCCGCGGCGGCAAAGGTCTGCTCGCCGCCGTCGAGCTGGTCGAAGACCGGCCGAGCAAGCGCAGCTTCACGCTGGACAAAAAGATCGGGCCGCGCATCCAGCAGGAGATGACCAAGCGCGGTGTGATCACGCGGGTGCGGCCGGTCGCGGGCGCGCATCCGGCCACGGGCGACACGATCTTCTTCGCGCCGCCGCTCGTGGTCTCCGAGACCGAGGTCGACCGCCTCGTGTCGGTGACGCGCGACGCGATGAAGGCCGTGCTCGGCGTCTGAGGCCACGCCCGCGATGCGCTTGATCACGGCTCACCGGATCTTGATCATCGCGGGCATCGCCTTCTTCCTGCTGTACGCGCTGATCGAGGCGCGCGACTACACTCGCACCGGCTCCGGCGCGGCGCTGGCGCAGGCGATCGTGGCGCCACTGATCGCGATCGGCTTCTGGTTCTACTACCGCTCGCTCGCCAAGCGCTGGGGTCGTTAGAGTCCCGGCGATGGTGGCGCCGCCACCACCGGTGGCCACGCTGATCTACGACGGCGAGTGCGCGATGTGTCGCGCGAGCGCGCTGTGGATCTTGCGCCGCGCGATGGACGCCGGCGCGCTCGAGATCCTGCCGTGCCGCTCCGGGCCGCGGCGCGAGCGCTTCCCGCAGATCACCGACGCGCAGTGCCTGACCGCCATGCAGCTGGTGTTGCCTGACGGCCGCGTGCTCGCCGGCGCCGATGCGATGCCCGAGCTGCTGCGCCGGATCCCGCGCTGGCGGCGACTCGCTGCGCTCTTCGACGTTCCCGGCATGCGGCCGCTCGGCCGCGTCGTGTATGCCTGGATCGCGCGCAACCGGATGCGGATCTCGTGCGCGATCGAGCGCTGACGGGAAGCCAACGTGCCGTCCAGGACCACGCTCGCGCCTTCGGAATCGCCGCAGATTGTGCAGCAGCTCAACGCGACGGGCGTGGCGCAGGTCGTCGTCGTCATGAAGCAGCCGGTGGCGCCGACGAGGGTGGGCCGGCGCGATGCGGCGGCGCGTCTTGCCAAGCACTTTGTCAGGTCCGAGCACAGCACCGACGCGGCGATCCATCGCGCGCTGATGATGAGCGCCGGTTTCGGCGGGGCGGGAGCCGCACGTGTCGCGCGCGCGCGGCGAAGGGTGCCGGCGCCGCCGCGAGTGCGGATCTATCCGAACCTCGGCGCGATGTTTGGCACCGTGCGACCCGAAGGTCTCCACGCGCTGCGCCGCGACGGCGCTGTCGCCGCGGTCACCGGCGCGCCGCATTTCACCCTCATCAAGCCGCACGTCGCAGTCGACGCGACGCCTCACACGGACATCGGCTGGGGCATCGAGGCCCTCGGGGTGCCGGCGCTGTGGAAGGCGGGACTGGCGGGCAACGGCGTCGTCGTCGCCCATCTCGACACCGGCGCCGATGGGCGGCATCCCGCGCTGCGCGGAGCCTTCGCCAGCTTCGCGGAGTTCGACCCGCTGGGCGCGGAGGTCAAGCCCGCGCCGGCACCCCACGACACGGGCGAACACGGCACGCATACTGCGGCGACGGTCGCCGGCCGAGGCGTTCGTGGCTTCAGCATGGGAGTCGCGCCGGGCGCGAAGCTCGCCAGCGCGATCGTGATCGAGGGCGGCAACGTGGTGGCGAGAGTCCTGGCCGGGCTCGATTGGGCGCTCGGTCGTCAGGCCAAGGTGCTGACCATGTCGCTTGGTCTGCCCGGATGGTGGGACGATTTCGTCCCGATCATCCGAATATTGAGGGCGCGCGGGCTCTTGCCCGTCATCGCGGTGGGCAACGAGGGACCCGGCACGAGCCGGTCGCCGGGCAACTACAGTGAGGCGCTGTCCGTCGGAGCGGTGACGAAGAACCTTGCCGTCGCCGACTTCTCATCGAGCCAGCAGTTCGACCGAACGGCCGACCCGATCGTGCCGGATCTCGTCGCACCCGGCGTCGACATCATCTCTGCCGTGCCCGGCAACCGCTACAAGGCCATGTCCGGCACGTCGATGGCCACGCCGCACGTCGCCGGCCTGGCGGCGTTGTTGTTCGAGGCCAAGCCGGGCGCGACGATCGACGAGGTCGAACGGGCAATTCTGGCGTCGTGCGTGCTCTCAGCCGGCATGACGCCGGAGCGCGGTGGACATGGGGTGCCGAATGCCCCGCGTGCGCTCGCCGCGCTGATGGGACCGGGCGTCGCCGCGCGAGCGCGCATGGCCCCGTCCACGGCCCGCGCTCGGCGACGACGCTCAACGCCCGCGTCGGCGGCACGCGGGAGTCGCCGCGCGATGACGCCGCGAGCGCGCGGCGCGCGCTAGCCGCGGGGCCGACGCTTGCGCCGGCTGGGGGGGCGCCGCGCCCGCGGCAGGCGGACTTCGCGCGACTCGACCGGCGGGATCAACCCGAGCGGCTGGCTGGTCGAGTGGGCGGACTGAATCTCGGGCTGGTGAATCAGCTCGCGGACGAACGCGGGCGAGCCCCGGACGACCAACGCGCCGAGATTCGGCAACAGCTTGAGTGAGTCTGCCGGGTGGCCGACACGCTGCGCCACTCGCTGAACGACGCTCTCCGTTGCGGCGTCCGGCTTCAGCCGCACCCAGGCCTGTACAAACGAGCCGTCGCCCGCGGCTGAATCGAGCTCGCGCAGCAGACCGGCGTCGGCGTTGCTTCGTGCGCGCGGTGTGCTCATCCCGGTCGAGCGTACCGCTGCGCGGGGGGGGACTTCAAACACGACGCCTCGAGATGCGGCGAGCCCTGGTTGCCGTCGCAACAAGCACCGCGTCGCGTGATGCGAACGATTGCAGCAGCGCATCGCTGCTCGTGTCGCGCGCAATGAGCACGTAAGCTCGCGTCTCGCCGCGCACGCGAGATGCTCGCGCGCGTGGCACGTCCGCTGCAAGTTCTTCCGCCTCGAGCCCGTGCCAACGACGGCGCGGACCGATGTCTCACGGCGCTGTTGCCGCGATCGCAGGCACGGCGCCATTTTCATTTCCCGGACGGCTAGCCCGGTCAAGGAGGTCGCGTGAACCTGACTCGTCGAGACTTTCTCACGAGCACCGGCGCCGCGGCGCTGCTGGCCGGAGTGCCGCTAGGCTGGCGGGGAACGGCGTACGCGTCGGACGCGCCGGAGACGCCGAAGGTGCGTATCGGCATCATCGCCCTCACCGACTGCTCGTCCATCGTCATGGCGCACGAGCTGGGGCTGTTCAAGAAATACGGCATCGAGTCGACGGTCTCGAAGGAAGCGTCGTGGGCGGTCATTCGCGATCGTCTCACGCTCGGTGAGAACCAGGCGACCCATATGCTCCTTGGCATTCCGTATGCCGCGACCATGGGGCTGCAGGGCTCGCCGGTGAAGCCGATGATCATCCCGATGTACCTCAACCGGAACGGGCAGGCGATCACCCTCACCAAGGCGCTGCTCGACAAGGGAGTGAAGACGCCCCAGCAGCTCAAGCCGCTGGCCCTCGAGGCGAAGGTCAAGGGCACGCCGATGACCTTCGCGATGACGTACCCGCCCGGCACCCATGCGATGTGGACGCGCTACTGGCTCGCCGCCGGCGGTCTCAATCCCGATCGTGACATCACGCTGATCACGATTCCGCCAGCGCAGATGGTCGCGAACATGAAGGTCGGCAAAATGGACGGCTACTGCGTGGGCGAGCCGTGGGGCGCGCGCGCCATCGCCGACGGCATCGGCTTTACCGCCTTCACTACGCAGCAGATCTGGAAGGACCATCCCGAGAAGGTGCTCGCGTTCACCGAAGAGTTTGCGACGAAGAACCCGAAGACGGTCAAGGCCGTTATGCGGGCGGTCCTCGAGGCGAGCCAGTGGAACGACAAGCTCGAGAACCGCCCGAAGATGGCGGAGGTCGTCGGTCAGCCGCAGTACGTCAACGCCGCGAAGGACATCATCCTCGGCCGGATGCTCGGCGACTACGACTACGGCGACGGCCGGAAGGAGAAGGACAAGTACTACATGACCTTCTTCGACCGCCAGACGAATTTCCCCATGAAGTCCCACGGCGTGTGGTGGCTCACACAGTTCCGGCGCTGGGGCATGGTGAAGGAGCCGCCGGACTACAAGGGCCTCGTCGATCGCGTCCACCGGCCCGACGTCTTCCGCGAGGTGGCCAAGGAGATGGGCGTCGAGACGCCGCGCGAGGACATGAAGAAGGAGACGCTGTTCGATGGCGTCACGTTCGACCCGGGGAAGCCGGAAGAGTATGCGAAGGGCTTCGCCGTGCATTCGATGTCATGAGGCGCGTCGTCCTGCCGCTGCTGGGCCTGGCCCTCGTGCTGGCCGTCTGGACGGCGCTCAGCCAGACGGTGGCGACAGATCTGCCCTCGCCCGCGAAGACGTGGGCCGAGTCGCGACGCTATGTGCTGCAGCCGTTCTTCAAGGACGGCGAGATGAACCAGGGGATTGGCCGTCTGGCCTTCTATTCGCTGCTGCGCGTCGGCAAGGGCTATCTGCTCGCCCTGCTCATCGGCACCCCGATCGGATTCATGCTCGGCCTGTCGCGAAAGTTCTACGAGACGTTCGATCCGATCATCCAGTTCCTGCGGCCCATCTCGCCGCTGGCGTGGCTGCCGCTCGGCCTCGTGATCTTCCGGCAGTCGGAGCCGGCCGCCGTCTTCACGATCGCGCTGTGCGCGATGTGGCCGACGGTGATCAATACCGCGGTCGGCGTGCGCTCGATCAGCCAGGACTACCTCAACGTCGGGCGCGTGCTGCGCCTTTCGCGCTTCCGCATGCTCACCAAGATCATCGTGCCCGCGTCGCTGCCGTACGTGTTCACCGGGTATCGGCTGTCGCTCGGGCTGGCCTGGCTCGTGATCGTCGCCTCCGAGATGCTCACGGGCACGCCCGGCGTCGGCGGCTTCCTGTGGCAGGAATACAACAGCCTCGTGTACTCGCACATCATCCTGAGCGTCATCACCATCGGCGCGATCGGCTTTCTGCTCGATCGGCTGATGGGACTGATCGAGGCGCGGCTGAAGGCAGTCTGATGGCATACCTCGACGTACGCGCGGTCGAGAAATCGTTCGTCACACCGCGCGGCGTCACGCGGGTGCTCGGCGGGGCGAGCCTGACGCTGGACGAGGGCGAATTCGTCGCCATCGTCGGCTACTCGGGCTCGGGAAAGACCACGCTGATCTCGCTCATCGCCGGCCTGCTCGTCCCGGATGCCGGCGAGATCGTGCTCGACGGAGAGCCAGTCACCGCGCCCGGCCCCGACCGCGGCATCGTCTTTCAGCAGTACTCATTGCTGCCGTGGATGACGGTCCGTGACAACGTCGCGCTCGCCGTCGATGCCGTCGACGCAGCGCTGTCGGCGGCCGAGCGACGCCGTCGGACCGACGAGTTCGTCTCGTTGGTCGGCCTCACCGCGGCGGCCGGCCAGCGTCCGCGTGAGCTGTCGGGCGGCATGCGCCAGCGCGTCGCCGTTGCGCGCGGCCTGGCCATGCGGCCGAAGGTGCTCCTCATGGACGAGCCGTTCAGCGCGCTCGACGCGCTCACGCGCGCCAGGCTGCAGGACGAGCTACTGGGGATCTGGACCACATGTCGCACGACGGTCGTCCTGGTGACGAACGACGTCGACGAGGCGATCTTGCTCGCCGATCGCATCTACCCGATGACACCGGGGCCGAGCGCCGTGCTCGGGCCGCCGATCGAAGTCGGCCTGCCGCGACCGCGCGAGCGGCGGCACATGAGTCTGGCGCCGCCCTACCAGAAGGTGCGGCAGGCGATCGTGGAGTTCCTGCGCGCGTGCCGCCGGGTGAGCTGATGCGGGCATTCGTCGAGATCGCGGCCCTCGGCAAGACGTACGCGACGGCCACGGGGACGGCGGAGATCGTACGCGATTTCAACCTGTACGTGAGCGAGGGCGAGTTCGTCTGCCTGCTCGGCCACTCGGGCTGCGGCAAGTCGACGGTGCTCTCGATCCTGATGGGACTCAACCAGGCGACCACGGGCGGGATCGTGATCGGCGGCCGTGAGATCGATGGGCCGGGAACCGATCGCGGCGTCGTCTTCCAGTCGGCCACGCTGTTGCCGTGGATGTCGGTGCGGAGCAACGTGCAGCTTGCGCTCGACCAGGTGCGCGGCGCCGGAGACGCCGAAACCTATCTCGAGGCGGTTGGCCTCGGCGGCCAGGGCGATCGTTTGCCCCGTGAGCTGTCCGCTGGGATGCAGCAGCGCGTGGGTATCGCGCGCGCGTTCTCCCTGGAGCCGCGTCTGCTCCTGCTCGACGAGCCGTTTTCGCTGCTCGACGCGCTCACACGGATGGAGCTGCAGGACGAGCTGATGACCTTGTGGGAGCGCACGCGGCGCACGGTCATCATGGTGACCCACGACGTCGACGAGGCCTTGCTGCTCGCCGATCGCATTGTGCTCATGACGAGCGGCCCCGGGGCGACCATCGGCCGTATCTTGCCCGTGCAGTTTCCGCGACCCCGGATTCGGGAGGAGATCCTGTCGCGACCGGACTACTTCTGGCTGCGCGATCAGGTGCTGGGCTTCCTGGAGGCGCAGCCCGTCCATGCCTGAGGCGGCGACGCTCTGCCCCTACTGCGGCGTGGGCTGTGGGCTTCTGGTCGAGGTGCGCGACGGTCGCGTGGCGCGCGTGCGCGGCGATCCCGCGCATCCGTCGAGCCTCGGCGACGTCTGCGCCAAGGCCGTTCACTTGCCGCCGACGCTGCGGACCAACGAGCGTCTCCTCTATCCGCAGCTGCGCTCCCGCCGCGATAGCGTCCTCTCGCGCGTGCCGTGGGAGCTGGCCGTCCGCACCGTGGCCGAGCGGCTCGGTCAGAGCGTCGCCGAGCACGGGTCCGACGCGATCGCCGTCTACGCCTCGGGGCAGCTCACCACCGAGGAGTATTACGTCGCGAGCAAGCTAGCGAAGGGCTTCCTTCGCACGAACAACTTCGACACCAACTCCCGGCTCTGCATGGCGTCGGCGGCGGCGGGCTACACGCGGTCGCTGGGTGCCGACGGTCCGCCGTGCTCGTACGACGACCTGGACGCCGCCGATTGCGTGTTCCTGATCGGGACGAACACCGCCGACTGTCATCCGGTGCTCTTCAAACGCCTGCGCCGTCGCAAGGCCGCCGCGCCCGACGCCGTCGGCGTGCTCGTGGCCGACCCGCGCTGGACCGAGACCGCGGATCTATCCGATCTTCATTTGTCGCTGCGCCCCGGCTCGGACGTCGCGCTGCTCAACGGCATGCTGCACGTTCTTTCACGCGAGGGGCTGGTCGATCGTGCGTTCATCGCTGCGCACACCAATGGGTGGGCGGACGTCGAACGCGTGATCGCCGAATATCCGCCGGCACGCGCGGCATCGATCTCCGGACTCGGGGAAGAGTCGATCGTCGCGGCGGCACGGCGATTCGGCCGCGCGCGGCGCGCGCTCACGCTGTGGAGCATGGGCGTGAACCAGAGCCGCAGCGGGACGGACAAGATCGCGGCCATCCTCAATCTGCATCTTGCCACCGGTCAGATCGGCCGGGCTGGCGCGGGACCGTTCTCCCTGACCGGTCAGCCGAACGCGATGGGCGGCCGCGAGACGGGCGGCCTCGCCCACTTGCTGCCCGGGTACCGGTCGATCGAGGACGCCCAGGCCCGCAGCGATGTCGAGCGCCACTGGGGCGTGGAGCCCGGGACGATCGCGCCGCGGCCCGGGCGCGCGGCGCTCGAGATCTTCGAAGGCCTGGCGACGGGGGAGATCCGTGCGATCTGGATCCTGGGCACGAATCCCGCGGCGTCGATGCCGGACACCGATCTCGTCGAGCGCGCGCTGCGCCAGGCGGACTTCGTCGTCGTGCAGGACGCGTATCACCCGACCGAGACGACGCGCTTCGCCGACGTCCTCCTGCCGGCTGCGCAGTGGCCGGAGAAGGCCGGTGTCATGACGAACTCCGAGCGCCGGCTGACGTACCTGCCGCGGCTCGCGTCGCCGCCGGGCGAGGCGTTGCCAGACGCGGAGATTGTCGCGCGGGTCGCGGCCGCGATGGGCTGGAAGGCGTCATTCGCCTACGAGAGTGCGGCCGAGATCTTCGACGAGTTCGCCGCGCTCACTGCGGGCCGGCCCTGCGATTACTCCGGACTCGATCACGCGCGCCTACGCGCCGCGTCGCCGCAGTGGCCGGTGCCGACGCCCGCCCATCCCGGCAGCAGCCGACTCTACGCCGACGGAATCTTTCCCACCAGCGACGGCCGCGCGCGCTTCGTGCCCGTTGAGCATGCCGAGCCCGCCGAGCTACCCGACACCGCCTTTCCGCTCACCCTCACGACCGGTCGCGTGCGCGATCACTGGCACACGCTCACGCGCACGGGACAGGCGCCCGCGCTGCGTACACGCACGCCCGAGCCGATCGTCGAGCTCAACGGTGCCGACGCGCAGCGCGCCGGGGTGCACGACGGCGACTTCGTGGAGATCGCCTCGCGCCGGGGCAAGCTCATCGCGCAGTGCCGCGTCACCTCGGCCATCCGCGAGGGCGTCTGCTTCGTGCCCTTTCATTGGGGCCGGCGCTTCGGCTTCTACAAAAGCGCCAACAACCTCACGCTCGGCGCGCGCGATCCGCTGTCGCACCAGCCCGAGCTGAAGGCGTGCGCGGCGCGCCTGCGGCGCGCCGAGCATCCATACCCCCAGGGAGGGGATCAATCCCCCCAGGCGGCGGATCAATGAACCGCATCGAGGCCATGAAGGCCGAGAAGGATGGCCTCGACGTGAGCGACGACCTCGTGCGCTTTGCACGCGAAGGCTGGAAGACGCTCGGCGAAGACGACAAGGAACGCCTGAAGTGGGTAGGGGTGTTCCACCGCCGGCCGACGCCCGGGCATTTCATGATGCGCGTGCGGATGCCGAACGGCATCGTGACGGCGGCGCAGGCGCGGCTGCTCGGCGAGATCACGCTCGAGGCCGGGCGCGCGTCGGGCCGGCCCATCGCCGACGTCACGACACGCCAGCAGATCCAGCTGCGCTGGGTGACGATCGAGAAGGTCCCGGAGGTCATCGCGCGGCTCGAGGCCGCCGGTCTCTCGACCATGCAGACGGGCATGGACAACATCCGCGGTATCGTCGGCTGCCCCGCGACTGGACTGACGCCACGCGAGCTGCTCGACACCTCCGGCGTCGCCGCGGCCTTCCAGGCCGTCTTCCTCGGCAATCGCGAGTTCACGAACCTGCCGCGCAAGTTCAACGTCACGATCACCGGGTGTCTCGAGCACTGCACGAGCGGTGAGACGCAGGACATCTCGATGACGCCGGCCGTCGCGGGTGAAGTCGCGGGCTTCAATCTCGCCGTGGGCGGCAAGCAAGGCTCCGGCGGACCGACGT
>DAIRVP010000039.1:20472-35027 GCA_036802765.1 Candidatus Rokuibacteriota bacterium | reverse complement strand
GGCGCTCAAGCGCGCGCTGGCGGAGGACAAGGCGCGCACGAACGTGCTGGAGATCTCCGAGCTCGGCCTCGTGGAGATGACGCGCAAGCGCGTGCGCCAGGACCTGCGCGCGCTGCTGTCGGTCACGTGTGCCACGTGCCGTGGCAGCGGGGTGACCAAATCCAACGAGACGCTCGCCGCCGAGGTGTATCGCATCATCCACGCGAAAGCGGCCGCAGAATCCGAGCCTGGACACCACGAAATCGTGGCGCGCGTGCATCCCGACCTCGCGGCGTATTTGGAGGAGGAAGGCCGCGAGGACCTCTCGCGGCTGGAAGCGGCGCTCGACGTCAAGGTGATCGTGCAGCTGGTAGACAAACAGCCGCACCGCGAGGACTACGACATCCGGCTGCGCTGAGCGTCCCGGAACCTGCTAGCGTGCGAGCCGCTCGAGCAGCGGCCACAGCGCATCGGGCGACTCCACGTGCGCGTTATGGCCGAGCCCGGGAAGGATGACCGGATCCGGGACGAGCGCACGCAGCTGCGCTTCCGTGCACATGGGGTCGCGCTCGCCGGCCGCAAGAATCACGGCGGCGCGCGATGCGGCGATCAGCGTTGGCATGTCGGGAGCGCCGATGGCGAACGCGGCGGAGTCGAACGCGACTGTCCAGCCATCGGGAACGCGCACGAGCGCGGCATCGCCGACCGCGTTCGGCACCACCAGTCCGGTGAGCCCGGCCAGTTTGAGATACCGCTCGGCTGCCTCGACGCGCGTCCCGTAAACGGGCTGCGGCCGCGCGGACAGCGCCTGCGCACGGGCCAGCTCTTCGTCGGTCCACGTGACCTTGATCCCGAGTCCGCCGACCGCGGAGACTCTCACGCCGAACGCACCGCCGGCGAGCGCCAGCGCCACCACGCCGCCGAGTGAGTGGCCGAGCGCGACGACACGGCTCGCCGAGACGACCGTCGAGGCCACCGCGGCGGCCAACTGAGCGAAGGAGTAAGACGGCAGCCGGCCCGACCCTCCGTGCCCCGGGAGATCCGGAATCACCCAGGAGCCGCGCCAGCGCTTCGTCAAGACCTCGTGCAGCCCGTTCCAGACGTCACCGTTGGCGCCGAGACCGTGCACCAACAGCAACACAGGCTCACCGTGACCACCGTACCGGACGCGGAGCGGCTCAGTCAGGGCAGCACGAGCGAGTTACTTCTCGTCCCGGATCTGCGCCTTCGCTTTCGCCATGAGATCTGGGGTCATCTCTCGGATTCCGTGCTGCTTCGCGTGCTCCGCGGCGTTCTTCATGACTTCTTCTTCGGTCTTCCCGCGAACGACATGCGTGCATCCAGAGGAGGGATCGACCTTGGCACACTCGAGGATCTTGCCCATAACGAATGCTCCTTTGCTGAGACTCGGGGGGCCTCTCAAGCGTAATCCTCGCTCAGGCGGCCTGCAACGCTTGAGCTTGGGGTTAGTCGATCACCCGGTCGGCTCTCAGCAGCACGGACGGAGGCACTGTGAGGCCGAGGGTCTGAGCCGTTCGCCGATTGATGACGAGCTCGAACGTCGTGGGTCGCTCCACCGGCAAGTCAGCAGGCTTGGCCCCCTTGAGAATCTTGTCGACGTAGCCAACCGCTTGCCGTCGGATGTCGATCAGGCTCGAGCCATACGACATGAGCCCACCCGATTCTGGATACTGGCTCAGCAACGAGATCGTCGGTAGACGATGTCGAAGAGCCGACTGAGCAATCTCGTGGGCCGGTACGGGAAGATTCGCCGGTACGATCACCGCACCCACGCGCCCGTTCGTCATCCTCGACAGTGCGCGATCGAGCTGCTCCGGCTTCGATACGCTCACGACTTGAAGCTGAATGCCGGCTTTGGTCGCAGCCGTTTGGGTTTCGGCGACGAACGTCTTGTCGAGCGGATCGTCGCCGTGGATCAACAGCCCGACCCGCATGACGGCCGGAATGAGGTCGCGCAGGAGCTCGAACCGCTTGCCGGAGAGCTCTGCGGCGATGTTCGAGAGGCCCGTGATGTTGCCACCAGGGCGCGCGAGGCTCGCCACCAACCCGGTGGCGACCGGATCGCCAGCCGAAGCCATGACGATTGGAATCGTCTGCGTCGCGTTCTTCGCCGCTTGCACTGCTGGCGTGAACTCCGCGACGATGACGTTGACTTTGAGCCGAACGAATTCCGCGGCGACGGCATTGGCCCGTTCGATGCTGCCGTCGGCGGATCGCCATTCGACGAAGATGTTCTGGCCCTCGACGTATCCGTAATCTCGGAATCCCTGGCGGAATCCCTCCTGGACCGCCTTTGCCATCGGCGTGAACACCAACACGCCGATTCGCGGCATCTCGCCCGCTGGCTGCTGAGCAGGGACTGCGAGCGGCGCCATGAGCAGCACGCCGACGACGGCAACGATCCACGCGCACGATCGCCTCACGATCACTTCCTCTCCGAGCCCTCGCTCATTGAAGTCCGACGTTCCGCGCTCAACGGCGCGGCCGCAGTATAGCGGGACTCGCATGTGCGGCCGTCGCGAGACGGATGCGCTCTCCTCCGTGATAGCATCCCGCGCGATGGCCAAGAATCCGCCGTCGCGCATCAGCGGCCAGAAAATCGTGAGCGACCTGCGGCTGGCCGCGAAGAAGGGCGATCGCGCGGCACTGACGCTGGCGCTCGATCAGATGCGTACGCTGGCACACTCGCCGAAATACTGGGAGCGATACCTCACGCTGTTGCGCAATCCGCTCGCCCGTCTCATCGACATGCTGTTGATCAAGCAGGGCGAGCGCATCGCGCATCAAAAGGGCTGGAAGCTGCCAAGACCGGCGCCGCCGACGGACACGCCGAGGAAGCCGGCGACGAAGGCGGCCAAAGCGCGGGCCGCGCGCTCCCGCGCCGCGGCTGCGGCCGCGGCGCTGCAAATCTCACTCTTCGAGTGACGCGCGCCGTCGTCGTCGTCAATCCCGCCGCGGGCGGTGGTCGCACCGCGCGCGTGTGGCGGCGCCTGCGCGACCTGATGGCGGCAACGCTGGCCGCCGAGCACGTCGAGACACACGCCGCGGGCGACGGCGAGCGGCTGGCGCGTCAGGCGGCTGCGGCCGGCGCGCCACTGGTCGTCGCCGTTGGCGGCGACGGCACCCTGAACGAGGTCGTGAACGGCGTGCGGTCTGTCGGAAGCACCGCGGCGGTGGGCGCCGTTCTGACCGGACGCGGCTGCGACGCCTGCCGCAACTTCGGTGTGCCGCGCGATCCCGTGGCCGCCGTGCGCGCGCTGGCCGACGGCGGCGACGCGCGCTTCGACCTCGGCCGGGCGGAATGGGCCGACGGCCGCCGTCGCTGGTTCGCGATCTCCGCTGGCGCGGGCTTCGACGCCGCCGTCGCTCGGCGCGCGCAGTCCGTGCGCGCGCGCGGCACGTTGCCATATCTGGCCGCCGTGATGGCGTGCATCACGCAGCATCGGGCGATCGCGACGACGCTCGAGCTCGACGGGGAGCGTCAGCCGTCCACGCCCTTGACCGCCGTCGTCGCCGCCAACGGACGCTGGTTCGGCGGCGGCATGAAGATCGCCCCGCACGCCGATGCGACGGACGGGTTGCTCGATGTCGTCGTGCTCGGCGCGCTCGGGCGCCTCGAGCTGCTGCGCTGGCTGCCGACGATCTATCTCGGCGCGCACGTGCGGCATCCGCGCGTCACTGTGCGCCGCGCACGATCTCTTCGAGTGGACGCCGCGGTGCCGCTGCCCACGCACGTTGACGGCGAGCCGATCGGTGTCACGCCCGTCACGATGACCGTCGAGGTCGGCGCGTTACGCCTGCGAGTGCCGCGCGGCGGTTGACTTCGTCTGGGGCCGGGCGGATAGTACCCCCTGGGGGTACCAGGGGACAGACCATGCTCAACGCGGAGACGAAGGCGAAGGTACGGGGCCGGCTGCGGCGGATCGAGGGCCAGGTTCAAGGACTGCAGCGAATGCTCGAAAACGACGCGTATTGCGTCGACATCCTGCTGCAGATCTCGGCGGTGCAGGGCGCGCTCGAGCAGTGCCAGAAGCTGCTGCTCGGCCGCCACATCGAGTCGTGCGTGGCCGACGCGATGCGCTCGGGAAGTCGCGGCGAACGGCAGCAGAAGCTCGAAGAGCTGCTCGACGTGTTCGCGCGGTTCGGCGGCCGCTGAATGGACAAGCGCGCCTTCGCCGTGCGGGGTATGCACTGTGCGGCGTGCGTCGACAAGGTCGAGCGGGCGCTGCGGAGCGTGCCGGGCGTCGAGGCAGCATCCGTGAATCTGGCGACGGAGCGCGCAAGCGTCGAATGGGACCCCGCGCGGGCCGATGCGCACGCGTTGGCCAAGGCGGTTGCGGCGGCCGGCTACGAGCTGGCCGAGGCGTCGTCGTCGCCGGTGCCGGGCGCGGCGGTCGAGGATCGCGAGCAAGCCGCGCGTGGAGTCGAGCAGCGCCGGCTTCGCGCCCGCGTCGTGCTCGGGGCGGTGCTCTCGGTGCCGATCGTTCTGGGTAGCATGACCGAGATCTTTCCGTGGGCGCCGGCGTGGCTGCGCGATCCGTGGACGCTGCTGCTGCTCGCGACGCCCGTGCAGTTCTGGGTCGGGGCGGACTTCCATCGCGGCTTCCTGCGTGACCTGCGGCATCGAAGCGCGAGCATGTCGACGCTGGTCTCGCTCGGCACGAACGCCGCGTATTTCTTCAGCCTCGCGGTCCTCCTCAGGCCGCATGTGTTCATGGCGCTGGGCGCGATGCCGTATTTCGAGACATCGGCGGTCGTCATCACGTTGGTCGCGCTGGGCCGGTGGCTCGAGGCTCGGGCGCGCGGCCGGACGTCCGAGGCGATCCGGCGTCTCGTCGCGCTCGCGCCTCGAACGGCGCGCGTGCTGCGCGAGGGCCAGGAGGTCGACGTTCCGACGTCCGACGTCGTGGTCGGCGATCTGGTCAGGATCCGCCCGGGCGAGCGGATACCCGTCGACGGTGAGGTCGTCGAGGGCGCCTCGGCAATCGACGAGTCGATGCTCACCGGCGAAAGCCTGCCGGTTCAGAGGGCGCCGGGAGGACCGGTCTTCGGCGGGACCGTCAATCGCACGGGGTCGTTCGTCTTTCGCGCCTCGCGCGTCGGCGCCGACACGACGCTCGCGCAGATCGTTCGGCTGGTCGAAGAGGCCCAAGGCTCGCGCGCGCCGATCCAACGGTTGGCCGATCGCGTCGCGGCCAGATTCGTGCCGGCCGTGTTGGTCATCGCCGCCGCGGCGTTCGTCGGCTGGTGGGCGTTCGGGCCGGCGCCTTCGCTGCTGTATGCGCTCACGAATGCCGTCGCGGTGCTCGTCATCGCGTGCCCGTGCGCGATGGGCCTCGCCACGCCGACGGCCATCATGGTCGCGACCGGCCGCGGCGCCGAGCACGGCGTGCTGTTCAAGAGCGCCGAGGCGCTCGAGACACTGCATCGCGTGGACATGATCGTCTTCGACAAAACCGGCACGCTGACGCTCGGGCGACCGGTGGTGACCGACGTGATCCCGGCGGCTGGCGTGTCCGACGACGACGTGCTGGCGATTGCCGCCGCCGCCGAGCAGGCCTCCGAGCATCCGATCGGCGAAGCGATCGTCGCGCGCGCCAAGGAGCGCGGCCTGGCGCTGCCTCCGGTGACGGAGTTCACCACGGTCCCGGGACAGGGCATCGATGCATTGGCGCCCGAGGGACGACTGCTGCTGGGTAACGGAACGCTGATGCTCGCCCGCGGCGTCGATGTGACGGCGCTCGCGCCACAGGCCGGGGCTCTCACGACGACCGGCAAGACGGTCGTGTATGTCGCCGTCGCGTTCCGGCCGCTCGGTCTCATCGCGGTTGCCGACACGCTGAAGCCGGAGGCGCGCGGCGTCGTCGCGGCGCTGCGGGCGCGTGGCCTCGCGGTCGCCATGCTCACCGGTGACGATCGGCGCACCGCGGCTGCGATCGCCCGTGAGGCGGGCATCGATGCCGTCATGGCCGAGATCCTGCCCGAGGACAAGGCGCGAGAGGTCGCGCGCCTGCGCGAGCAGGGGCGGCGCGTGGCGATGATCGGAGATGGAATCAATGACGCGCCGGCGCTGGCGCGGGCCGACGTCGGTATCGCGATGGGCTCGGGGACCGACGTCGCCATCGAGGCCGCCGACGTCACGCTGATGCGCGGCGATCTGCGCGGCGTCGTCGCCGCAGTCGATCTCTCGCGGCGGACGATCCGGATCGTGAAGCAGAATCTCGTGTGGGCGTTTGGCTACAACGTCGTGCTCATCCCGGTGGCGGCCGGCCTGCTGTATCCGCTGTGGGGAATACTGCTCTCGCCGATCCTCGCCGGCGCCGCCATGGCGTTTTCGTCGGTGTCGGTCGTGATGAACAGCTTGCGCCTGAGGCGCTGGAGACCTGTCAATGGCCACTGATCCGGTATGCAAGATGAGCGTCGATCCCGCGAAGGCCGCCGCCCAGTCGACACATAAAGGCCAGACGTATTACTTCTGCGCGGTTGGCTGCAAGCAGAAGTTCGACCGCGAGCCCGAGAAATATCTCGCGGGAGGCTCGAGCTCCATGGGCGCGCCAGCGAGATGATCGAGCCCGCGCTGCTGCGCGGCCGCGACCGCTATGAGCGCGTGACGACCGGGCGCGTCGACAACACCCATGCCGATACCTTCACGCATACGGTGCGGCTCGAAGACCCGGCGCGAGTCCTCGAGCTCGAGATCGTCGCGACGCCGTCGCCGGACTACGCCATCCGTGCGGCGCGCTGCCGTGCGCTGCGCGGCGATATCGACGACTCCGTGACGGAGGGCGTGGCCTCGCTCGTGGGCGTCGCGATGGTCGGCGGGCTGACTCGCCGCGCGACGGACGCGACGGGGGATGGCACGGGCGCTGCGCTCGCCGTGGACGGTGTCATCGAGGTGGCGCGGCTGGCTCGTCAGGTGGCGAAGCTCCCGCCCGAGCGCGCGCAGCGCGCCGCAGGCGGTGACGCATGGGAGTGCTGGCAGCTCGACACCACCGGCTGGATCGATTTGCCCGACTCGTGCTTCACCTACAGCGACGCCGGCAGAGCGCTGTTCGGCACACGTCCGATCGCCACCCCCATGCAACCAGAGCTCTACAGTCCCCGGCCGGGCCAACGCGGTGTCTTCGAGCGCCGCAAAGTCGCTCGACTAGAGCGCCGCGCGGGGCGGGTGGCGTTGTTCCACTCGATGTACGACAACTGTCACGGCTTCGAGATCACGTACGAGATCGATGCGAGCGGGCGCATCGTGCGCGCCGAGCACGTCACGCCGCGATTGCCCTACATGGGCATCTGCTCGGAGCCGCAGCGGCGGATCACGGCGTTGCTCGGCGAGACGGTCGACGATGGCCTGCGCCGGCGCGTGCAGGCTCACCTCGGCGGGCCGGCGGGCTGCGCGCAGCTGTACGACCTGACCGCCGACCTGCTGAAGCTACTCACGGCGCACCCCTGAGCGCCCGCGCGCATGACGCAACGTCGCGACGGCGCGCGTCGCGCCGCGTGCCGTCAGGTCTCGCTTCGGGGCTCGGCGGCGAGACGTGCGAGATAGGTGTCGAGCTCGCGCTCCTCAGTGAAATCGAGCAGTCCGACGGATGCCGGTGTTCGCCCCGCGAACGCCGCACGCGGCGCCAAGCCAACCAGCTCACTGCGCTCGATCGCGATGCGCCGCCGGGCCGCCGCTTCCGCGACGCGGTCGTAGACGACCGGGATCGGCGAGACACGATGATCGAGCAGGTTCATCGACACCTGCACGAGACCACGGCTGGCCAGTGGCAGCCCGAGCGCCTGCACCGCCGGCAGCCCGCCACTGCTGGCCCGAACCTCTCGCGCGATCGCTCGCGCGACGGCGAGATCGTCACTGGCCAGCCAGATGTTGTAGGCGATGAGCACGTCGCGCGCGCCGACGAGCACGGCACCGCGTCGCGGGTCGAAGCGGGCGGGGCCGTCGTCGGGACGCCCGTCATCGGTGCCCAGCCGCACAGCGAGTCCTTCGTATTCGCCGTGCCGCAGCTCGTGTAGCGCGCGGCGTTCGGGGCGTCGCGCGGCGTCGCCGTAGTAATAGACCGGTAGCGCATGGCGCTCGGCCAGCGCGCGGCCGGTCCCGCGGGCAAGGGCGACGGTTTCCGGCATCGTGATACCCACGAGCGGCACGAACGGCAGCACGTCGAGCGCGCCGATGCGCGGATGAATGCCGTGATGATCGTGCATGTCGATCTCGGCGAGCACGACGTCGGCCAACGCCTGAGCGGCGGCGGCGACGGCGCCGGGCTCGCCGAGGAACGTGAAGACGGCGCGGTGGTGATCGGGATCGGCATGAACGTTGGCCAGTGTGACGTCGCGGACGCCGCGCACAGCGTCCGCGATGCGCGCGAGACGCGCAGCATCGCGGCCCTCGCTGACGTTCGGCACGCACTCCACGATGGGGCGCGGCGGCACCACGGTATACTACGAGCGCGATGCCGCGGCTGCCACTCGGGAAGCTTCCCGGCGATCTCTTGCAGTCGATCCTCGACAAGCACGCACCGCGCGATTCACGCGTGGTGGTGGGCCCGCGTGTCGGCGAGGACGCGGCCGTCATCGACATCGGCGATCGTTATCTTGTGGCCACCAGCGATCCCATCACGTTTGCCACCGACGAGCTCGGCTGGTACGCGCTCCACGTCAACGCCAACGACATCGTCGTGCGTGGCGCCACGCCGCGCTGGTTTCTCGCCACGCTGCTGCTGCCGGCAGGGACGACCGACGAAGCAAGCGTACGCGCGCTGTTCGGCCAGCTCGCGGAGGCGTGCGAGGACGCCGAAGTCGCGCTCGTCGGCGGCCACACCGAGATCACGTACGGCCTGGATCGGCCGATCGTGGCCGGCACCATGCTCGGCGAAGTCGACAAGGACAAGCTCGTGACGTCGAGCGGCGCGCGAGTCGGCGACGCGATCGTGCTCACCAAGGGCGTGCCGCTCGAGGGCGCGGCCATCATCGCCCGCGAGAAAGAGAGCGAGCTGCGGGCGCGCGGCGTGCCGCCGGCGACCATCCGAAAGGCAAAGGGATTTCTGCGCGCGCCCGGCATCAGCGTGCGCCCCGAGGCGGAGATCGCGTGCGAGCTGTCGCGGGTGCACGCGATGCACGATCCGACGGAAGGCGGCATCGCGACCGCGCTGCACGAGCTCGCCGACGCCGCCGGCGTCGGGCTCCGCATCGATCGCGATCGCATCATGGTGCTGCCCGAGGGACAGCGGCTGTGCGACGCGTTCGGGCTCGATCCGCTGGGCACGATCGCCTCCGGCGCACTGCTCATGACACTGGATCCCGCCGACGCGGGCATCGTCATTCACGCGCTCGCGCGCGAATCGATCGACTGTCACTTCATCGGGCAGGTCGTCGATCGCGCCCAGGGCCGCATGCTCGTGGAAGGCACGAAGTCGTGGCCCTTGCCGCTGTTCCCCCAGGACGAGATCACCCGGCTGTTCGCGGAGGCCTGAGCGTGCCCCAGATCGGTTATGCGCATCGTCCCGTCGCCCTCGGCCGTGAAGGCATGGTGACCTCCGCGCATCCCTACGCCACGATCGCGGGACTGGATGTGCTGCGCGCAGGCGGAACCGCCGCCGACGCCGCCGTCGCCACGAACGCCGTGCTCGCCGTGACGCAGCCGAACATGTGCGGCGTCGGTGGAGACATCTTCGTCCTGTACTACGAGGCGGCGACGCGGCGCGTGCACTTCCTCAACGGTGCCGGACGCTCGGGCTCGCGCGCCTCGCTCGAGGAGCTGCGGCGCCGCGGCGCCAGCGCGCTGCCCGTCGTCGGCGGCATGACGGTGAGCGTGCCCGGCTGCGTCCGCGGGTGGGGGATGCTTCTCGAGCGCTTCGGCACCAAGCCGCTTGCCTCACTGCTGGCGCCGGCGATCCACTGGGCCGAGGGCTTTCCGACCTCGTCGCTCACGAGCCAGAGCATCGCCGAGTTCGCGAACGTCACGCCGGATCCCGAGTGGCATCGCGTGTTTCGGCCCGGCGACCGAGCGCCCGCGCTCGGCGAGTCGCTCGTGCAGGCGGACCTCGCCCGCACGCTGCGCGATCTCGCGACCGAGGGCCCGGACCTGTTCTACACGGGCAGGGTGGCGCGAGCGATCGCCGACCGCCTCGCGAGCGACGGATTCCTCACGCCCGACGACCTGGCCGAGCACGCCGGCGAGTGGGCCGAGCCGATCGCGACGACGTATCGCGGCTTTCGCGTCTACGAGACGCCGCCGCCGACGCAGGGACTCGCGGCGCTCGTCGCGCTCAACATCCTCGAGCGTTTTCCGCTCGCGAAGCGCCCGCTGCACTCCCTGCAGCATCTGCACCTGCTGCTCGAAGTGATCAAGCTCGCCTACGCCGATCGCGACCGCTTCATCGGCGATCCGGCGCATGCGCACGTGCCGCTGGCGCAGCTGCTGGACAAGGGGTACGCGGCGCGGCGCCGAAAATCCTTCGATGCCCGCAAGGCGCAGGCGTACACCGCGGGTGATCCCGAGGGCGATACGACGGGGTTCGTCGTCGCCGATCGGCACGGCAACGTGGCCAGCGTGATCCAAAGTCTCTTCAACACGTTCGGCTCTGGCATCGTCGTACCCGGCTGCGGCATCGTCCTGCAGAACCGCGGGCGTCATTTCCAGCTCGATCCCGCGCATCCGAGCGTGCTGGCGCCGCGCAAGCGGCCGTTCCACACGCTGATGGCGTCGATCGTGACGCGCGACGAGCGGCCGGCGCACGCGATGGCCACCATGGGCGGCAACGGCCAGGCGCAGTTCCACGTGCAGATCCTGACGAATCTGCTCGACTACGGGCTCGATCCCCAGGAGGCGATCGAGCGGCCCCGCTTCCTGCTGGGACCGTTCTATCCCGAGGACGCGCCCGACACCATTCATCTCGAAAGCCGCCTGCCGCGGGCCGTCGTGTCGGGACTCACGCGAAAGGGACACGCGATCCGCCCCGCGCCGGAGTTTTTCACGCGCACGGGCCACGCCCACGCGGTGAGCTTTCGTGACGGCGCGCTGTTGGGAGGCGCCGATCCGCGCGGCGACGGCGTCGCGCTGGGGTACTGAGATGCGCCGTGTCGCCACTGTCGTCATCGTGCTGCTCATGCTTTGCGGCCCGGCGACGGCGGCAGAGTGGGGCGGGCTCACCCCGGCCACGAGCACGATGGACACCGTCCGCGAGAAATTCGGCGCGCCCACTCGCACGGAAACGCAGAAGGTCGACGGGTATGACACGACGACGTGGATCTACGAAGGAACCGAAGCGCCCACGGGCATGAGCCGAATGGTCGTCGACTTCGGCCTGCTGCAGGCGGGGGGATTTCAAAAGAAAGTCATGCGCTCGTTCCGGCTCGAGCCGCACCCCGGTGTCTTCACTCGCCAGACGGTTCTGTCCGGCTGGGGCCCGCCGACCGGTATCAGCGAGCAGGCCAGTGGTGACTCGTTTTACTACGAAGACGGTCTGGTGGTCGTGTTCGACCAGGAGGCGTGGTCGGCCGTCAACATGGTGTTCACACAGCCCCGGCCGAGCGACCGAGCGAAGCCGTCGCGCTGACGAAGCCCGCGACCGGAATATCGATCCAGTCGGGACGGTTGTTCGCCTCGTACACGATCTCGTAAGCTGCCTTCTCCACCTCGAGCACCGCCACCGCTCGCGTGAATGCGTCGTCGGATTCCGGCACGAAGCGCGCGCCCGAGGTTGCGGCCCGATACGCCGTGAGGTACGCGGCTCGCGCGTCGGCTTCCCAGCGCCGGCGCTCGGACGCGGCGAGGCTGGAGCTGGCGACCGCGTAACCGATCGATCGGAGCATCCCCGCCACGTCGCGCAATGGCGTATGTTTGCGCCTCCGCTCTTCGAGCGGCCGCAGGGGCTCGCCTTCGAAGTCGATGATCGTGAAGTCGCGCCCGTCGTCGACGGCGAGCGTCTGGCCGAGGTGGAAGTCACCGTGATGGCGCGTCTTCACGCAACCCACGAGCCCGCCGAGGCCTGCCGGGCCGCCGACGTCCGGTACGTCTGGAAGCGACCGTCCATGTGCCGCTTCGCGCGCGGCGGCGACCTGACGCCGCACGGATTCCGCCCACGCCGCCACGTCGGTCCGCGTGATGGGATCAGCGCCGAACGCCGGGTCCGGCGTCGGCGTGGCGAGTGCGGTGTGCAGCTCTGCGGTCCGTGTCCCGAGACGTCGCAGCGCGTCCAGCGGCGCGTTGCCCGAGGCGAGTCGGTCGAGCACCCAGCGCCAGCCGTCACGGGCGCCCGGGACGTATTCCTGCAGCACGGCGAGCGTGGCCATTCCGGGGACGTCCGCAGGACTCTCGGGCGCACCAGCGTTGCCCGCATAGTACTCGAGGGCGCCGGCCAGGCGGGGCGTGCCGCGAAACGTCGTGTGCTCGGTGAGGAAGCGTGTGATCTCGAGCTCGGGATTGAGGCCCTCGGCGAGGCGCCGAAACACCTTCATGACCACGCGGTCGCCGAAGACGACGGACGTATTGCTCTGCTCGCCTTGGAGCCGACGCACCGTGACGTCCCCGGACATCTCGACGGGAAACGCGCGGCTCGGCCGGCCGACCAGCCTGCCGCGATCACCCCGGAGCTCGTCGCCGCGCCGCACGACGTCGAGAAGAGCCCGGTCGAACGCCGGATCGTCGAAGGCGTCCACCGCAGCCTCGGTCGGCGGGAGCGCGACGACGTAGCGCTCGAGCTCGCCGATGGGATCCGCGAAGCCGACGAAGACGACGTAGAGCGTGCCGGGCCCGAGCCGGATGCGGTCGCGGCACATCACGCCGCTGATGAGCCGCGCCTTGCTCCCGAACCAGCGCTGCTTGGCGATCCAGTTCACGAGGGGGGCTCCGAAATGTCGCCCCTCGATGTCCGTCATATCGCGGTTTCCTCGATCCCGTAGCGCACCGGGCGCCGCTCGCGGCGCTCGAGCCGGAACCAGTAGTAGCCGTGCGGGCCGAGGCTCAGGAAGTACGGCGCGCGCGTGATGCGCGGAAAGCGATTGCCGCTGAGCATCTCGACGGGCTCGGCGCCGTCGTGGGCGGCGAGATCGAGCTCCACGGGCTGGCTGCGCGCCGAAAGATTCGCGACGATCAGCAGCGTCTCGTCGCGCCACGTACGCAGATAGGCGAGCACCGCCTGGTTGCGCGGGCGGAGGAACTCGATCGTGCCGCGGCCGAAGACGGCCGAGCGTTTGCGCACGCCGATCAGGCGTCGCATCGTGCTGAGCAGCGAGGCGGGATCCTTCTCCTGCGCCGCGACGTTCACCGCCTGGTAGTGATAAGCGGGGTCGGTGACCACCGGCAGATAGAGCGCGGCTGGATCAGCGGACGAAAACCCCGCGTTCCGGTCGGCGGACCACTGCATCGGCGTGCGCACGCCGTTGCGGTCGCCGAGGTAGACGTTGTCGCCCATGCCGATCTCGTCGCCGTAGTACACGATCGGGCTGCCCGGCAGGGTGAGCAGCAGACAGTTCAGCAGCTCGATCCGGTTACGGTCGTTGTCCATCAGGGGCGCCAGGCGCCGCCGGATCCCGAGGTTGAGCTTCATCGACGGATCCGAAGCGTAGGCGTAGTACATGTAGTCCCGCTCCTCGTTCGTCACCATCTCGAGCGTGAGCTCGTCGTGGTTGCGCAGGAACAGGCACCACTGGCATGCCGCCGGAATCGACGGCGTGTGCGTGAAGATGTCGGTGATCGGCAGTCGGTCCTCGCGGCGCACGCCCATGTACAAGCGCGGCATCAGCGGGAAGTGAAACGCCATGTGGAACTCGTCGCCGTCGGCGAAGTACGGCCGTACGTCCTCGGGCCACTGATTCGCCTCGGCGAGCAGCACGCGGCCCGCGTACTCCGAGTCGATCACGCGTCGGAATTCTTTCAGAATCGCGTGCGTCTCGGGTAGATTCTCGCAGCTCGTGCCCTCGCGCTCGATCAGATACGGCACGGCGTCGCACCGGAAGCCGTCGAGGCCGCGGTCGAGCCAGAACCGCATGACGTCCAGCATGGCGGTCTTCACGGCGGGATTGTCGTAGTTCAGATCCGGCTGGTGGCTGAAGAACCGGTGCCAGTAATACTGCTTCGCGATCGGATCGAACGTCCAGTTGGACTTTTCGGTGTCGGTGAAGATGATGCGCGCGTCGCGGTACTTCCCGTCGGAGTCGCTCCACACGTAGTAATCGCGGTGCGCCGATGCGCGGTCTGCGCGCGCCGCCTGAAACCACGGGTGCGCGTCGGAAGTGTGGTTCATCACGAGGTCGGCGATCACCCGCAGGCCGCGATCGTGCGCGGCGTCGAGGAACTTCTGAAAGTCCTCCACGCTGCCGTAGGAGGGAAGGATCCCATAGAAATCGGCGATGTCGTAGCCGTCGTCGCGAAGCGGCGAGGGATACATCGGCAGAATCCACAGACAATCGACGCCGAGGTCATGCAAGTAGTCCAGCTTGCTGGTGAGCCCCGCGAAGTCACCCACGCCGTTGCCGTCGGCGTCCATGAACGCCTTCACGTGGACTTCATAGAAGACCGCGTCCTTGTACCAGTCGGTCATTGGTAGCGACGA
>DAIRVP010000039.1:0-20372 GCA_036802765.1 Candidatus Rokuibacteriota bacterium | reverse complement strand
AACCGTTCCGACGCAAGGGGGTGGCTGCGCTCCGCGTTCAACCGTTCCGACGCAATGCCGCGGCTGCGCTCCCCGTTCAACCGTTAGCGCTCCAGGACGAAGATCTGCGCGGGGTCGCGCTGGGGGTCGAGCTCGACGTAGCCGCGCGGGCCGCGCCAGTCGTATGTCGTGTCGGACAACTGCTCGTGCATGTGGTACGTCCGGCCCGGAGCCAGCCCGAGCGTGTCGAGCGGCACATCGACGAAGCAGGCCCGCGTTCGCGTCGGGTCGAGATTCACCGCGACGAAGACGTGGTCGTCACCCCACGACTTTCCGTACCACAGCACCGCCGGATCGTCGGCCTCATAGAATTGCAGGTTGTCGTAACGCTGCAACGCGGGATGGGCGTGTCGCGCGCGATTGATGCGCGTGATGTAGTCAACGAGGTTGCCGGGCGCGTCCCAGTCGCGCGTGGTCAGCTGATATTTCTCGGAGTCGAGGTACTCTTCGGATCCCGCGCGTACCGGCACGTTCTCGCTCAGCTCGTACCCGCTGTAGATGCCGTATAGCGACGACAGCGTGGCCGCCATGACGAGCCGGAACTTGAACGCCGGACGGCCGCCCCGCACGAGCGTCTCGTGCAGGATGTCAGGCGTGTTCGGCCACAGGTTGCCACGGAAGTAATCTGCCACCGGCGGCCTGGTGATCTCCGTGAAGTAATCGATGAGCTCCTGCTTCTCGTTTCGCCACGTGAAGTACGTGTACGACTGGGTGAAGCCGGCCTTCGCGAGCACGCGCATCATCTTCGGCCGCGTGAACGCTTCGGCGAGAAAGATCGTCTCGGGATGCGTGGTCTGCACGGCGCGGATGAGCCATTCCCAGAAGCGAACCGGCTTCGTGTGCGGGTTGTCCACGCGGAACGTTTTCACGCCGTGGCCGATCCAGAACTCGATCACGTGTTTCATCTCCAGCCAGAGCGGGCCGGGATCGTCGCCGACGAAGTTGACGGGATAGACGTCCTGATACTTCTTCGGCGGATTCTCCGCGTACTTGATCGTCCCGTCGGGCCGATGGAAGAACCACTCCGGATGCTCGCGCACCCAGGGATGATCGGGCGACGCCTGAATCGCGAAATCGAGCGCGACCTCCAGGCCGCGGCGGGCCGCCGCCTCGACGAACCGGTCAAAGTCGTCCAGCGTGCCGAGCTCGGGATGGACGGCGGTGTGGCCGCCTTCGACGCCGCCGATCGCCCATGGGCTGCCGGGATCGCCGGGCTCGGCGGTGAGCGCGTTGTTCTGGCCCTTGCGGTGCGTGCGGCCGATCGGATGGATCGGTGGCAGATACACCACGTCAAACCCCATGGCGGCAGCGTGGTCGAGCTGCGTCTCCGCATCCTTGAACGTACCGTGTCGCTCTTCGCCGCCGCTGCTGCGCGGGAAGAACTCGTACCAGGCGGCGAAGCGTGCGCGCTCACGATCGGCGACGACCTCGAACTCCCGTGGCGCACGCGTGGCCGTGGCGCGATCGAGGTGCGCATCCATGAGCTGGCCCAGTCGTTCGTCGCGGGCGATCTGCACCGCTTCGGACTGTGACGGCGTCTGTTCGAGTCTCTTCGCGTAGGTTTCGAGCGCATCGCGTTGATCACGTGCCCGCGCGCGCGGGGCGGCGGCGCGGACGAGAGCGGCGCCCTCGAGCAGCTCGCTCGCGACGTCCTGCCCGGCGTCGACACGCTTCGCGAGATCGGCCAGCCACGAGCGGAACGGATCGGCCAGCGCCTCGATCGTGTAGACCCAGCGCGCGTTGTCGGCCAAGGTGAACGATCCAGCCCAGCGATCGTTGTCCACGAAGCGCATGGCCGTCTCGCGCCAGCCCGACTCGTCGGCGCGTCGATAGAGCAGGAAGGCCGCGAGCACCTCGTGCCCCTCCTTGAAGATGTCCGCGCTGACCTCGAGCACCGCTCCGACCTCGCGCTTGAGCGGATAACGGCCGCCGTCGACGGCCGGCACAATCGCCTCGATGATGATGGTGCGCTTGAGCTCCGCCGCCGGCGGCAGATCGCCGCGCGCGCCGGCCGTCTTGCGAGTCGGGGCCGGCGCGCCGGGTTCCTTGCGAACCGGAAGGCGCGTGTTCCGTGCTCGAGCCATTGTCTTGATTGTATGTTGCGCCTCGGACGGCGGGGCCCCAGCCCCGCGCATCAGAGAGCCACACTACCGCCAGTGTTCCACGAGATAGGGTTTCTGTCGCTCGAAGGCGAGGGCCGTCTCCTCGAGCATGTCCTCGGTCGCCCGTGCGATCGCCGTGCGCGTCGCCTCGACGTAGGCGGCGGTGCGGCCGAGATAGATCGGGACGAGCGAGCGTAGCAGATGGTCGCGGTGCACGACGGAGTAGTGATGGCCGAGCGCGAACTCGTACACGATGCGCGCCCACAGATCGTCGCGGAACTGCAGGCCGCGTCCCGTCGCATTCTCGAGCACGAGCAGCTCGCCGAGCGTGTCGGGCGACAGGATCAGGTCCCAGATGCCGCCGAGGTCGCGTACGCCGAGCCTGAACGCATCGAGCATCGCGTCGACCTCCAGCGTGCGCGGGTCGACGAGCGGGCCCTGCGGCGTGCCCACCGTCGGCAGCGGCTCGCTCCCGCGGACCTCGAGCCAGAGATCCTGGTGCCGATCCATCAGCGTGAACACGGCGCCCACCGTTTCGGCCAGCATGGTCGGAAGGTCGCCCGTCCGCGTCCGTGAGCGGACGGTGTGGCGCCCGAGCCACGCCTCGCACACCGCGAAGCCGTCGGCGATGGCCGCGCCGGTGATCCACAGATCGCTGACGTCGCGCCCCGACCAGTTCCACTTCGGGTGCACGAGCAGATGATCGAGCAGCCGCGCGGACAGCGCCTGCTGACCGCCGAACGGCTGCTGCAGGCGACGGCCGTAGAGTGCGCGCACCAGCGGCGCGAGCAGGAGCCGCGTGATCGTCCCCTCCCATCGGTGACGCGCGTAGGCGGGACCCACGAAATCCGCTTTTTCGCCGAGGATGGGCCCGGCGAGCTCACGAATCCACTCGGGCGCGGCGGACACGACGTCGGCCTCCAGCACCACGCACGCTCGCGCCTGCATGTCGCGCGCGGCGGCAAAAGCGGCGCGCAGGCCTTCGCCGCGGCCGGGGACGCCGTGAAAAGGTACGGCGGCGCGCTCGCCGGCAGGCGGCTCGTAGCGCGCAGTCACCACGGGAAGCCCCGCGGCCTCGAGCGCCTCCGTCGTGCCGTCCGACGAGCCGGCGTCGGCGGCGATGAACGCCGCGCTCATGCCGGGGAAATACTGCGCCAGTCCCGCTGCGGCCGTTGCGGCGGCCGTCTTCACCGTTTCGGCGTTGTTGTAAGTGAGGAACGCGACGGCGACGTCGGCGTTGGCCGTGCTCACTGTAACGAAGCCTTGGCGTGCGGCTCGAACCGCGGGTGGCGTGGTCTAGGCACGGGTGGCGCCGCTCAACGGCGTGGTTCTAGGCGCGCGGGGCTTCACTGCGTGAGGTGGATCAACAGCGCCATGTAGTCGAGGAGCTGGCGCGTGATGAGGAACGAGCGGCGCACGTGCTCGCGTCCGGCGGCGCCCATGCGCGCGATCAGCTCCGGCGCGTTCAGGAGGTGGCGCAGTCGGAATGCGGCGCCCTCGACCGAGCTGACCGTGTAGCCGGTGACGTCGTAGACGATCTGCTGCGGCAACCCTCCGACGAAGCCGCCGATGACGGGCTTGCCCTTCCACATCGCTTCCGCGGCGCCGATGCCGAACGATTCGCGCACGGACTTCTGCAACACGATCGTGGCCGCGCGCTGCAGGGCATTGATCTGCAGCGAGGCGTCCGGCGGCAGCTCGCGGATCAGGATGTCGGCATCGCCGTGCGCCGTCTCGCGCAGCTCTCGCAGGATCTCGAGGCTGTCCGGCTCGCCGGCGGAGGTCCCCGCCAGCACGAGGCGAGCGTCGTGGTGTTTCTTCACCATGCGGTAGGCGTTCACGACGCCGAGCGGATCTTCGGCGGCCGTGAAGGCGCCGATCTGCACGAGCAGCGGTTTGTCGGTGGGGACCGACAACGCTCGGAGCACGTCGGCGATTTCGCGTGGGGCGAGGTCCCGATTTTTATCCGAGAGCGGATCGATCGACGGATGGATCACGAATTTCGGCACGCCGAGGCGGCGGCTGAAGCTCGGCAGCGCGAAGACGGCGGCGTCGTACTGGTTGACGAAGGGCCGGAAGAACGTCCAGGCGCGGCGCTGCGGCCGCGAGGCGTCGAAGTGACACGCCCACACCCATCGGCCGCGCTCCGCGCGATGCGCGATCAGCGTGGCCGGCTGCACGTCGTGGACGCACACGAGGTCCGCCTCGAGGGTCAGCTTTTTGGCGTTCACGCGATTCATCTCGACGAAATGGTCGAGGGCCTCGTCGGTGAGCACACGCTCGCTCCCGCGCAGCGACGCCTGCAGCGTCGCCGCCGTCGTGTAGAAGCCGGGGTCGCCGCCCGTGATTTCCCACGCCGCGTCGATGCCGAGATCGGACATGATCGGCACGAGCGTTTGTAGGATTTCGGCTGGGCCCGAGCCGAAGCGCCCGCCCGAGAGGTGAAGAAAGCGCCGTCCGCGCACGCGATCGGCCAGTGTCAGGATGATGTCCACGACGCCCGGCGGCGCCACCCGACGGTAATCCTCAAGACGGATCATCGCGGCCGCGCCTCCAACACGCCGTCCACGAGCGCCAGGACACGCGCGCGCACGCGCTCGAGACTGGTCATGTACGTATCGATCCGCTCGATGCGGTCGGCGAGCTCCGGCAGGCCAAGCGACGTACGGATCCACTCCGCGAAATCGCCGGCGCGCCGACCCAGACGCGTGCGCGCCTCGACCATGTGAAAGTAGATCGCGCTCGCGTCGACCGCGGCCAGCCCGGCCCGGAATTCGGGCAGTGTGTTGACGCCGGGACCGAGCCCGACCTCGACGATGTGCGATTGCTGGAAGTAGAACGGCTCGCCGAACTCCACACGCGGCACGGCGGACAACCGCAGCAGGTGGTCGTGGATCGCGGAGACGAGCTCCTCGCGCAGGTGCTCGAGGCTCGCGAACTCGAACGGGTTGATGACGGCGAGCCGCTCGGCCAGCACCTGGTCACGCACCTGAGTGGCCACCCACGACGCGAAGTCGTTGCCGTAGGCGGTCGTGATGGGGCGGTGGCGGAGGAAGTATCCGTGCGTGTGATAAAAGACGGATCCCGCGGGGATCTCCTCGAGTCGCTCGAGCAGCTCGCGCTCGTCGGTCGCGCGATGGTCCAGCGTCTGGCGCAGCTCGACGCACCCGATGAAGACGAAGGGCCGCGACGCGTCGGTCACGCGCGCTCCCCTTCCGTGGTGCGGCGCTCCGAGGCGAGCAGTGCTACCGGAAAATGTGCGAAGACGTCGCCGAGCAGCAACGTGTCGCCGCGCGCGTGCCACCGCTCGCCCGTCAGCGCGTTCACGAACGTCGTGCCGAGGTCGGCAGGCACGGTGATGGCCGTGTCCAGCCAGTACTCCGGCCCGAGCGGCGCCGTTTCGCCGCCGCGACGCGCGAGCAGGCGCGGCACGACGGTCAGCGCGGCGCCGCCCTCGATCACGCGTGCGAAGGCGCACAGATGCTCGGCGAGCGGGCCGCGCGCTTCCAGGGGGCGGTAATCACCGCCCGCGAACAGGGCTGTCTGCGCGCGCCGGAACGCCAGCGCCTCGCGGATCAGGTAGAGCTTGACCCGGCCGTCGTCCTTGCTCTTGAACAGCTCGAACGCGAAGGCCGCGCGCTCGCTCGTGGCGGCGAGCTCGCGGTCCAGCTCGCTGAGCAGCCGGCGACGCAACGCCCAATCCACGGGACGGCGATTGTCGGGATCGACTAGGCTCAGATCCCAGAGCTCCGTGCCCTGATAGAAGTCAGGCACACCCGGCGCGGTGATCTTGATCAGCGTCTGCGCCAATGAGTTGAGGGCGCCGAAGTGAGCGACCCGCGCGTGAAACGCCCTGAAGTCGTCGAGAAACGCCTGTGAGCGCGCGGGGTCGAGCACGGCCTCGGCGAAGGCCGCGATGGCTCGGTCGTAGCGGGCGTCTGGATTGATCCACGAGGTGTGGCTCTTCGCCTCGTGTATGGCTTTCATGAGGTAATCGCGCAGGCGTCCGATCTCGATCGGCCACGCGCCGACGAGCGTTTGATAGATCAGGTATTCGGTGTTGGCGCCGGGCACGGCGCGGCCGTCCAGCATCGCGCGATGGCGCCGATTGAGACGCTGCCAGATCCCGACGTGCCGGCGCCACTCGTCGGGGATCTCCGACAGCACGTTGATGCGCGCGCGCATGTCCTCACCGCGCTTGGTGTCGTGCGTGGCCGTCGCCGACAGCGCGTGCGGCGAGCGGCGTACGCGCGCGGTGTTCTCGGCGTGGAATTCCGCGAGGCCCACGCCGAAGCGGCTCGGGTCGCCGCCGACCTCGTTGAGCGACACAAGGCGGTTGAAGCGGTAGAACGCCGTGTCTTCGAAGCCTTTGGCCGTGACCGGCCCGGTGATCTGCTGAAAGCGCATGACCCAGTCGACGCGCTCGGCACGCTCGGCCGCCCCCGCACGCTCGGGGACGACGAGCGTGAGCACCTGCTCGAGCCAGTCGTAGATGGAGGCGTCTGCGGCGGCGACCTGGCGCCGCGCGGTGGCGACGGCCCGTTGGACGTAGTCGCGGTCGCGATCCGTCATTCCGCCGTCCGCCGTGACGTAGGTCCGATAGACGGGGAAGGCGGCGATGACCTCGCGCAGGGCGCGCGTGAGCGCGCCGAGCGTGAAGTCGCGCGAGGCGCGATGCTTCTCCGAGATCGTGTCCAGGCGATGCGCGAGCATGTTCAGCTCCGCCGCCATGGAGGTCTCCATGATCAGGCGCTTGCACTCGTGCACGATCTCGGTGAATCCGGGACGATGGCGGATCAGCCGCGCGTAGTTCTGCTCCATGGCACGCGCCTGCGTGCGATCGACGAAGATGCCGTTGAGCAGGTTGAGGAACTCGTAGCCCGTGGTCCCGGCCGTGGCCCACGCGTCCGGGAGCTGCTCGCCCGGCGCCAGGATTTTCTCGGCCACGACGTAGATCTCGCCGCCCGCGTGCTCCTGGATCCGCCGGAAGTACTCGGCGGGGTCGTAGAGGCCGTCGGGATGGTCGATACGCAGGCCGGTGACGGCGCCCTCGCGCACGAGGCGGAAGATCAGGCGGTGAGTGGCCTCGAACACCTCCGGATCTTCCACGCGAATCGCTGCGAGCTCGTTGATGTCGAAGAATCGCCGATAGTTGATCTCTTCGCCGGCCACCCGCCAGTAGGCGACGCGGTACGCCTGATCGGCGAGGAGAGCATCGAGCAGATCCATGCTCGCCGGCTCGCCCGGCGTGCCGTTGAAGATCCGGACGTTCTCCTCCACGAAGCCGCGCACGGCCGGCGAGCCGGCCAGCAGCGCGACCAGCTTTTCGCGACCTTCTTCCTTCTGGCGCTGCCGTTCCGCCGCGCGCTCCCGCTCCCTCTCGGTGTGCGTTGGCAGCGTCGCGAACCAGGCGATGAGCGACTTCAGCGCGACGAGATCGGGATGCTCGCCGCCGAGCGATTCGGTGAGCGTGTCGATCCGATGGCCGAGAATGCGCGCCCACGAGCGGGGCGCCAGCGGCAGCACGATGTCGAAGTATCGGACCAGAAAGTGCCCGTCTTCGAGGACCAGCTTCAGCTCGCCGCGGTCCAGCACGACGCCGTATTGCTCGCCGAGCATCGGCAGCAGGACCTTGTCGCGAAGCTCGGACTTGACCGGTTGCCAGTCGATGTCGAAGGTCGCCGCGTACGCCGACGCCGGCCCGTTCTCGAGCACATCGAGCCACCACGCATTGCGATTCTGGGCGATGCCCATGTGATTGGGCACGACATCGACGAGCAAACCCATCCCACGGGCCTTCAGGGTCGACGCGAATCGTTGAAACGCCGTCTCGCCGCCCAGCTCCTCACGCAGGCGGTTGTGATCCGCCACGTCGTAGCCGTGCGAGCCGCGCGTCGCCGTCTCGAGGAACGGCGAGGTATACGCGTCGCTCACGCCGAGCGCCTCGAGATAGTCGACGAGAGCAGCGGCATCGTCGAAGGTCAGGTCGGGGCCGAGCTGCAGGCGATACGTCGCGCGCGGCACACGCATCACGTCGGCGTCTCGTCATCATCGAGCCGGAAGCCGAGCACCGCGCCCAGCGGCTGCAGCGGCGCGCGCGCCTCGGCGTGTCGATTCCAGATCTCGAAAAACCGGTTCTGCGTTGCCCAGCGCCCGTAGCGCAGCCCCAGGCGGTTGGCCCCCTCGATGAGATCGAGCGCTTCCGTCACGCGCTCAGGCGCGGGCGCCTCCGCCACAACATTGAGCGCGCGGGTCACCAGGCGCGTCGTCGCCGCCTTGCCGTCAGCCAGATCGAGCGTGAGCCCGAGCGCCGTCGCCTCGCCGGCGAGCTCGAAGACGCGGTCGGGCAGGCGTCCGCCACTGCCGGTCGCCTCGAACCGGCCCAGCTCGCTCAGCAGCTCCTGGCTCAGCACGTGGCGTGCGACGAGCGCGAGCGCTTCCGGAATCGGCGCGTCCGCCTGCCGCAGATAGTGCACGAGCTTGCGGTTCTCTTCCCAGATGCGCCGGTACGTCTCTTCGTATCGGTCGAGGGTCGCGCGCGTGACGCTGGTGAGCACACGGCGGCGCTCATCGAGGAAGAGATCGGTCAGCGAGAAGCCTTTGCCGGGGAACCACTCGTCCAGGCCGCGCACCATCTCGGCCAGCGTATAGCGCGCGTAGCGTCGACGCAGATCGGCCTTCATGGCGTCATACGCCTGCGGCGACTCCCACGCGCGCACCCCGCACGAGAAATCGTGGCCGCCGACGTGCAGCACCGCATAGGTCGCGTCGCGGATCTCGCCGGTGATCGTCGACGAGACGCGCACGTGACCGACGCAGAGCGCGGTCCCGCCGTACGCCTCGCGCGCTTCGTCGACGCGCTGGACGCGATACGCATACACATCCGCATCGTCCGGCCGCGCCTCGACGAGCCCCGTGATCGCGCAGTGCGCGATCACGCGGCGCAGATCCACCACGGCGGGGCTGATGAGCCGCGTCCACACGGCGCCACCGTTCGGCCAGGCGGGCACGTTGGTCGGCGCGGCTTCGAGACGGCGCACGAACTCCTGCTCCAGCCGAGGTCCGCCGAGGTCGGCGAGATACTGCAACGCCATCGCCGCGTAGCGGAGAATCTGCACCGGCTCGAGCGCCGACAGCTCGTCGAAGAACCACCCGCACGACGTGTACATCAGCAGCCGATTGCGCTGCAGCTCCAGAAGGCGCCGCGTCTCGAGGCGGGCGGCCGGATCGAGCGCCAGCCGCTGGTGCCGGGCGAAGAACGCGTCGAGACACTCGGGGCTGCGATCGAGAATGACGTCGACGTAGTCGTCCCGCGCCTCCCACGGATCCTTGAGCCAGACGGCGGCGCGCGTCTCGTAGAACGTGTCGATCTCGTCCCGCAGCCAGTCCAGGCTCTGGCGCAGCGGGCCGCGCCACGCCTGCTGCGTGTCGCCGCGGAAGCGGCATCCGCAATCCGCACGCCAGCGCTCGACGCCGTGGGCGCAGGACCACGAGCTCGACTCCTTGATCTGGATCGTGCGGGTCGGCGGATGCGCAGCGAGAAACGCACCGTAGTTGGTCAGCGTCACATCGGCGCTGGCCTCGAGCTCGCCCACCGCGGCGGCCAGCGCCATCTCGCCGAATCGGCGGTGATGGCCGTACGATTCGCCGTCGGTGGCACAGTGCACGAGCTGCGCGTCGTCGGTCGGCGACTCAGAGAACGCGCCACGCAGGCGCGCCGCCACTCGGCGTCCGTCCTCGAGCAGATTCTCGAAGGCGATGGCGCGCGAGACGGGGCCGTCGTAGAAGAACACGGCGAGCTCATGACCGCGCGGACCGCGCCAGAGGTAGGGTCGGCTCGGATCGATCTCGTCCGCGGCCTGCTCGGGAGCGAGGATGGTGAACTTCACGCCGGCCTCGGCGAGCACCTCGAGCGTCTCCGTGTCGACCGCAGTCTCCGGCAGCCACATGCCCTCGGCCTCGCGGGAGAAGCGCGCGCGGAAGTCGGCGAGGCCCCACGCCACCTGCGTGGCCTTGTCGCGTCGGGTCGCCAGTGGAAGGATCATGTGGTTGTAGACCTGCGCGATCGCGTTGCCGTGTCCGCCGCGTGCGGCGACGCTCGCACGGTCGGCGACGAGAATCTTGCGGTAGATCTCGGGAGCCTGCCGCTCGAGCCAGGCGAACAGCGTCGGCCCGATGTTGAACGAGATCTTCTCGAAATTGTTCACGACGTCCAGAATGCGATTGCGTTCGTCGACGCGGCGCGCCGCCGTGTTCGGCGCATAGCACTCCGCCGTGACCCGCTCGTTCCAGTCGTGGAACGGCGCCGCCGTGTCCTGGACCTCGACGGTCTCGAGCCACGGGTTCTCGCGCGGCGGTTGATAGAAATGTCCGTGAATCGCGACGAAGCGGGCCGACGGCACGGGTGTCCCTCCGGCTAGAACTCCTCGAGCCCCGACAGGAATTCCCGCCGGCCGCCGCGCGGAACGACTACGAGCCCGGAGGGATCGACGAAGTGCCGCCGGCGGTCGATCGCCGGGTCGACGCCGATCTCGCTGTCCGCGGGAATGATGTTGAAGCGATCGACGATGACGCGGCGTAGGCGCGCGCCCTTGCCGACCGTGGTGTGATCCATGACGATCGAGTCTTCGATGACGGCGCCCTCGTTGACCCACACCGAGCGACCGAGGATCGAGTTGCGGATGGTCGCCCGCTTGACGAGCGACGCCTCACCGACGTGGGCGTTGTCCACGTCGCTGCCGATGAAGCGCGCGGGCGGCCCGGGGTGCGCGCCGGTGCGGATGGGCCAATAGCGGTTGTCCAGATCGAAACGCGGCGATTCGCCGAGCAGGTCCATGTGCGCCTCCCAGTACGACGGGATGCTGCCCACGTCGCGCCAGTAGCCCTGCTCCTCGTACGGCTTCACGCCGGGGACCTCGTTGCCCTGGAAGTCATAGCCGAACACGCGGCCGCCCGGCACCAGCTCGGGAATAATCGACCGCCCGAAGTCGTGGTCCGTCGAGCGGCGCGCATCCACGAGGAGCACATCGACGAGGGCCTGGCGGCGGAACAGGTAGTTGCCCATTGACACGAGCGCGCGGTCCGGATGACCGGGCATGGCCGGCGGGTCCGGTGGCTTCTCGACAAAGTCGACGACGCGACCCTGCCGGTCGACGCTCAGCACACCGAAGGCGGTCGCGTCCATGCGCGGCACCGAGCGCGCGGCCACCGTCACGTCAGCGCCGGTGTCGAGGTGGAATTCGAGCATCTGGTTCACGTCCATCCGATAGATATGATCGGCGCCGAAGATCGCGACGACGTCCGGACTGAAATCGTCGATCAGGTTCAGATTCTGCAGCACCGCATCCGCGGTGCCGCGATACCACGCCGGGCCGAAGCGCATCTGCGGCGGCACGACGGTGACGAAGTAGTCGGGGACGATCCCGGTGGTGCGCCACGAGAGCCGCACGTGCTCGATGAGCGACTGCGATTTGTACTGTACGAGGACGTAGAGCGAGAGGATGTCGGAGTTGACGAAGTTCGACAGCACGAAATCCACGATCCGATAGCGGCCCGCGAACGGCACCGCCGGCTTGGAGCGGTCGCGCGTCAGCGGGTGCAGGCGCTCGCCCTTGCCGCCCGCCATGATCATTGCGAGGACGCGGGACCGGCGTTTCACGCGGGAGCTTTGGCCCAGGCCAGACTCATGTCGGGGAAGACGAAGTCTTCGCGCTCGAGGCGCCGCAGGGTGTTGGCGGCCTCGACGGACAGCGGCTCGCCGCCGCGTAGGGAGCTGGCCATCTCGGACAGGCGCTTGAACTCCGCGTAGTGCTCGGCGACGCGGCGCTCCGCGTAGTCGCGCGCGGCTCCCGTCGTGATCAGGAATTGCCAGTCCGAGGACTCGAGCAGCAGAAGCTCGCGCGTGGCCTGCGTGAGCACGCGCGCGAGGTCGGGGTTGCCGTCGATCCCGGCTTGCAGATGCTGAGTCCATTCCGCCTCGGCGCTGTAGACGCGATCCCACGTCCACTCGGTGTCGCGATTGAGCCACACGCGGTGATCGCCGCCTTCGCCCCACGACCCCTCAGGCAGGGACAGCGTCGCACGCGGAGGCACCGCCTCCAGCGCCTCGCCGAGCGTGACGGGCGTGACCCCGGCGCGCTGCATGTCACGCGCCACGTGCTCGAGCCACATCGGCCCCTCGAACCACCAGTGGCCGAACAGCTCGGAATCATACGGTGAGCAGATGACCGTCGGCCTGCCCTCGGCCTTCGTGGCCGCCTCCGCGGTTTCGCGCACCAGCCGTACGAAGTGACTGGCCTGCAGCGCCGCCTTCTCCGCCGCGAGCTTGGGATCGTAGGGGATCTTCGTGCCGAAGTCGCCGCGATTGTCGGTGATGCGCCAGAAGCGCAGGCCGCCGGGGAAGTGCTTTTTGTGGAACTCGAGATACGCGTACTCGCCGGGATAGCCGCGATCGCGGCTCCACACCTGCAGCGTCGTGCGTGGATCGCGGATGAACGCGATGGCCGAGCCGTTGCCGCCGCGCGACGCGACTCGATACGGCGCGTATGGCGAGCGCGCCTCGTTGACCGGAATCGCGGGCGTCGGCTCGGTCATCTCCTTGCGCGCGGGCATGTAGTCGCGATACAGGAACACCGGCTCGCCGGCGGCGACCAGATGGGAGTCGGCGACGAAGTAGTCGAGCCCGTGCGCGGCCAGCATCTCTTCCACACCCGGCCGCATCCGCCGCTCGACGCCGCGCTCGCGTCCCGTCGGCGGCGTCCACTCGTACCGCGGACGATACGCGCACTCGGGCAGCCAGATTCCGCGCGGCGCCACGCCGAAGTGCCGCTTGTGCGTCTCGACCGCCGTGCGCAGCTGGAGGTGAATCGACTCGTCGCGCGAGAGCAGCGGCAGGTATCCGTGCGTGGCCGCGCACGTGATGATCTCGACGTGGCGTCCGCGCTGAAGCTCGGCGAACGTGCCGGGGATGTCACCGCCGATCCGGCGATGCAGCTCCCACATCCGCTCGTAGTGCGCCGCCCAGAAATCGCAGAGCGCGATCAGCTCCGGCGGCCCGTTCTTGACGAAGTGCTCGCGGGTGTCGGTGCAGGCGCGCCGCACGTTGTCGTAGTAGAAGGAAAGTTCTTTCTGGAATTCCGGCGAGGCGAGCTGTTCGGTCAGGACGGGAGAGAGGTTCAGCGTCCACTTCGGCGAGATGCCGTCGGCGACGAGCCGATGCGCGACATCGAGCAGCGGCAAGTAGCATTCGAACGTCGCCTCGTTGAGCCAATCGCTGCCGTGCGGCCACCGGCCGTGGTTGACCACCATCGGAAGATGAGTGTGTAAGACGAGCGCGAACGGATAGCCCATGTCAGCGCGCACCTTTCAGCCAGAAGCCGGGCCGGACGTCGGTCACGGATAATTGGACCGTATGAAATCCCTGGGCGCAAGCCTTCATCTGGGCGCAACTGTGCGCGATGAGACTGTCACGTTCCGGGTCTGGGCCTCGCGCTGTCGATCGCTCGAGGTCGTCATCGAGGGCCGGCGCCCGCTCCCGATGAGCCGCCACGACGACGGTCTGTTCGACACGGTCGTCCCCGGCTTGCCAGCAGGCACGCGTTACCAGTACCGCCTGGACGGTGAGCGATACCGCCCCGATCCCACCTCGCGCTTCCAGCCCGAGGGCGTGCACGGGCCGTCGATGGTCGTCGACCCGACCGCCTACGCGTGGACCGACCAGGCGTTCGCCGGCCACGCGACCCGAGATCTCGTCATCTACGAGCTGCACGTCGGCACGTTTACGCGTGCAGGCACGTTCGAGGCCATCATCGCCCATCTCCCGGAGCTCGTGGACCTCGGCGTCAGCGCCGTGGAGCTGATGCCGGTCGCGGAATTCCCGGGCTCGCGAAACTGGGGCTACGACGGCGTTCATCTCTTTGCGCCACAGTCGACCTACGGCGGACCTCGTGGCCTACGGCGCCTCGTCGATGCCTGTCATCTTCACGGCCTGTCGGTGATTCTCGACGTCGTGTACAACCACCTCGGGCCGGAAGGGAACTACCTCGGCGAGTTCGGCCCCTTCTTCACCGACCGGTACCGGACGCCGTGGGGCGGCGCGCTGAACTTCGACGGGCCGGACGCCGAGGGCGTCCGGCGTCATTTCGTCGAAAACGCCCGCGCGTGGGTGCGCGACTTCCACATCGACGGTCTGCGGCTCGACGCGATCCACGCGATCTTCGACGCGAGCCCCATGCACATCCTGACCGAGATCGCGGCCGCTGCGCGCGAGGAGGGGCGCGCTTTGGGGCGGCCCGTTCACCTCATGGCCGAGTCCCACGACAACGATCGCCGCATCGTGCTGCCGGCGGAGGAGGGGGGTATCGGTCTGGACGCCGTGTGGTCGGACGACTTCCACCATGCGGTGCACGTGCGGCTCACCGGCGAGCGCGGCGGCTACTACACCGACTTCACGGACCCGAGTCGGCTGGCCACCGCGCTGAGCGAGGGCTTTGCGTTTCAGGGCGAGTATTCGGAGTACTTCGGGCGCGATCGCGGCACTCCGAGCGCCGATCTCCCGGGCGAGCGCTTCGTCTTCTGTGTACAGAACCACGATCAGGTCGGTAACCGCGCGCTGGGCGATCGGCTCAGCACGATCGCGTCGTTCGAGGGCGTGAAACTGGCCGCGGGCCTGCTGTTCGTCGCTCCCGCGATCCCGCTCCTGTTCATGGGCGAGGAATACGGCGAGACGGCGCCGTTTCAGTTCTTCACTTCGTTTCTCGACCGCGATCTGGCGGAAGCGGTGCGCAAGGGCCGCACTGAAGAGTTCAGCCGCTTCGCGTGGCAGGGGACCATCCCCGATCCGGGGGAGCCGGCAACGTTCGTGCGCTGTCGGCTCAATCACCCGCTGGCGGCCGCGCCGCGTCACCGGGAGCTGTATCAATATTATCGGCGCTGGTTGGAGCTGCGCCGGACGCATCCGGCCCTCGGCACGCGCGGCAAGGATCGCGCCGTTGCGACGGTGGATCCGAAGGACGCTCTGCTCACGCTCGTGCGCGAGGCCGAATCCGGGCCGGGCGTGCGCTTGTTCGCCAACCTCACGAATGAGGCGCAGCCGGCGCCGCCGATTCCCGCCGACTGGCGGCTTCTGATCGATTCCGATGATCGCCGGTTTGCGGGACACGGACGTCCCGCGCTCGCGCCGTACCACGTCGTGCTCTACGAGGCGCCTCGCTAACACGGAAATCGAGGAGCGCCACGGGTTTCCCCGGGCGCGTGGCAGTGCGAAGCCGCAGGCTGTTCGACGGCCGAGGCGAGCCTGTGTCCACCGTTGGGGGTTTGGGGGCCCTTTCGGGGCCCCCATTCCATTACGGTATGGGGATGAACGCGCCGGCGGCGCGGCCGCCGATTCCCTTCACCGTGTCGACGATGAACTCGCCGGGGCAGACGAGAAAGCCTCGCTCCTGCTTCGGGTTGTTGATCGGTCCGCCTTTGATGATCCGTTTGAACACGTGACCGCTGCGCCACACGATCGAGAACGTCCGCGCGTCGCCGAGCTCGTGCGAGTCGCGCCGGTTGAGGCAGAAGCGATCGACGACGTTCTTGACGTCGCGCTCTTCGTACTCCTCGCCGTAGTGCGACGCCATGAAATCCGTGTAGGCCCTGATCTCTTCGGCTTTCTGCAGTGGAGGAGGCGCCACGCCCATGCCCACGGCGGCCAGCGCGTCGTTGCCGTAGAGCGCCTTCGTGTTCGGCCGGCGCTTCCGCCCGGCCGCGTCGGTGAAGATCGTGAACCCCTTGGCCCGGACCTGCTCGACGCTGTCGCCGGGAATCCCCTTCGCCTCATCGGCTTCCTGAATGCTCATGAAGCGATCGACCATCCTCAACATGTGAACGCTGTTGCACTGGTTGTCGGTCGTCTCCAGGCCATCGTCGGGGATCTCACGCTTGGCTTCGAGCACCTCGGGCGTGTCGCATGGCAGCTTGAACAGCGCGGTGGTCTTGAAATCGAACGATTGCTTGCGTAGCAACGGCGCCGTTGCGCAGCCCCCGGCGGCGACGGTGAGGGCGACGACCACCAGGAGTCGTTGCATGAGCGGCCTCCGCCCTGCTATAGAGCAAAGGTCTTGCCAGACCTCGTCAATGATCCCGTTGATCTTCTCCTCGCCCTGGATCCCGGCGCCCGCGGCATAGGAAAGCTGTTTCAGTTCGGCGGAGCTCGACGCGCGGCAGAGGCGCTCTGGGGCGCTCGCCGTGTCGTCATCACGACTGGCTTCGTCGTGGCCTCGGGGACGGCCGAGACCGATGGCCCTCCCGGCGCTGCCGTGCTCGGGCGCGCGCTGCGTCACCTCGGCGCCGACGTGGGCTACGTGACCGATGCGGTCACAGCGCCGGTCCTCGCGGCGACGCTTGCCGCCCTCGGCGAGCCGAAGGACGTCACCTGCTATCCGGCTGGTCCGGATGCCGCGCGCGACACGCTGGAGCGCATGCGGCCCTCGCATCTCGTAGCCATCGAACGGCCGGGGCGCGCGCAGGACGGCGTGTATCGCAATATGCGAGGCGACGACGTGTCCGCGTGGAACGCGCCGCTCGACGAATTATTTCTGCTCGCGCAGAGGCCGGGCGAGCGGAGCCGCGCGCGTCTAGATCAGGCCACCCGCGGTACAAGCCGGCCTCGCGGCCCCCGCTACAACAATCCCCGCGACAACAAAACTCGACTCGAACGCACGCCCAGCCGTGTGACCACTATCGGCGTCGGGGACGGGGGCAACGAGATCGGGATGGGCAACGTGCGCGCGCGACTCAGGGGCGCCGCGGCGCTCGCCAAGCGCATCGCGTCCGTTGTGCGGGTCGATCATCTCGTCGTCGCAGGTGTCTCGAACTGGGGCGCATACGGGATCGCCGCGCACCTCGGACGGCTCGCCGGTCGCCCGCTGCTGCACACGCCAGACGAGGAGCGACGGATCGTTGGCGCGTGTGTCTCGGCGGGCGCGTGTGACGGTGTGACGCGGCGGCGTGAGGCCACCGTGGACGGCCTGCCGCTGGACGTGCACGCGGCGCTGGTAGCGTTGCTCGCCGTCACCACGCAACGCCGAAGCTAGCGTTATCATGGGCGCCATGACAATTCAGGAGCAGTACCGCGCCACCCACCCACGCTCGGCCGCGCTCGCGGAGCGCGCGCGGGGCGCGATCCCCGGCGGCATCACCCACGACATCCGTCACCTGGTGCCGTTCCCGACCTACATCGAGCGCGCGAGCGGCGCGCGCAAGTGGGACGTCGACGGTCACGAGTACGTCGACTACTGGATGGGCCACGGCGCCCTCTTCCTCGGCCATTGCCACCCAGCGGTGGTGAAAGCGGTGCAGGAGCAGGTCGCGCGAGGCACGCACCTGGGGGCCAGCCACGAGCTCGAGATCCGATGGGCCGAGCTCGTCAACAGCCTCGTGCCGTGCGCCGAGCTGACGCGATTCACGATGTCCGGCACGGAGGCCACCCACCTGGCGATGCGCGTGGCTCGTGCGGCCACAGGCCGCACGAAGATTCTGAAATTCACCGGCCACTTCCATGGCTGGCACGACGGGGCCGTCGCGGCGGTGAATCCGCCGTACGAGGTGCCGATGTCGGCCGGAATTCCGGGCGCGACGCTGGATCAGGTCGTCATCTGTCCGCCGAACGACATCAAGGCGGTCGAGATCGCGCTGCAGCGTGGGGACATCGCCGCGGTGATTCTCGAGCCGGCGGGTGGGCAGTCGGGAACGACGCCGACGATCCCCGGCTATCTCCAAGAGCTGCGCGCGCTGACGACCAGGAACGGTGTCGTGCTGATCTTCGACGAGGTCATCACGGGATTCCGATATGCGCCGGGCGGCGCGCAAGCCTACTTCGGCGTCACGCCGGACCTGACCACGCTCGCGAAGATCGTCGCCGGCGGCTTGCCGGGCGGCGCGCTATGCGGCCGACGCGAGCTGATGTCGATGCTCACGTTCCGCGGCGATCCGGATTGGGACCGCAGCCAGCGTGTCGCTCACGCGGGTACGTTCAACGCCAACCCGCTGTCGGCCGCCGCGGCGATCGCCACGCTCGAGCTGGTGGCCGACGCCTCGTTGCAGGCCAAGGCCAACAAGTTCGGTGACGAGCTCCGGCGCGAGCTCGCGGATACGATGAAGCGTGTCGGCGTGCCGGGCACATGCTACGGCGAGGCCTCGATTTATCACGTCTCGTTCGAGGGCAAGCCGGGCCTCGCCGGGTTCGATCGCCCGCGCAAGGGCGCCGTCTATCATCTGCTGCGCTGCGCGCTGCTGAACAATGGCGTCGACTGCTCGATGAATCACGGCTGGATCTCCGCAATGCACTCCCAGGAGGATTTCGAGCGCACGCTGCGCGCCTACGACGCCGCGTTTCGCGCGCTCACCGCCGAAGGCGCATTGCGCTCGTGACGCGCCGCCCGCTCGCCACCCTCGCGCTGGGCTTGGTACTGGCGTTGGGAGGGTGCGTGCACTATCCGTCGGTGATTGAGGCGGGCGGCACGATGGTGCGCCCCGACAAAGGGCGTCTGGTGCTCCGAGGCGACGCAGCCGCCGTGTATTTCGACCTCAAGAGCAGCGGCAAGTACGGCGACGTCATCACCGCCGTGCACACCCCGGTGGCGCGTCAGGCACAGCTGGTCGACGCCCGCGGCGAGCCGCTGCCGGCGGTCACGGTGCCCGGCGCGTCGTTGATGCACTTCACCGAGACCGGCCCGCACGTCCTGTTGAGCGATCTGACCCGGCCGCTCGTCGCCGGCGAAACCATTATCGTCACGCTCGTGCTGGAAAAGATGGGCGGGCTCGGTGTGATAGCGGTCGTGGAGTAGCTAACGCGTGACAGGCGACGGCGGCGGCGCCGGTGTCGCCGGCGATTCGCCGCCCTCGGCCGCGCGCCGCATCCAGTGCTCGGCTTCCTCACGATTCTTCGCCACGCCTTCGCCGCGCAGGTACATACCCGCGAGCGCCGTCTGTGCCGGAGTGAAGCCCTGCTCGGCGGCCTGTCGATAGAGGCGCGCAGCTTCCGCGTAATCCTGCTTCACGCCGGCGCCCGCCGCGTACGCGGTCGCCAGGCCGTGCTGGGCCGCCGGATATCCCTGCGCGGCGGCGACGCGGTACCAGCGCACCGCCTCGGCGGTGTCCTCGGATCTGCGACTCTTGCGATAGAGGTCGGCGAGACTGACCTGGGCCCGAGCGAGACCCTGCTCGGCCGCTCGGCGATACCAATGCATCGCCTGCTCGTCGCTGCGCTCGACGCCCGCGCCTTGCTCGTATGCGAATCCGAGGCGCTCCTGCGCCGGGGGAAATCCCTGCTGCGCGGCCTTGCGCCACCACACGACGGCAACCGCATCGTCCTTGGCCACGCCGCGGCCGTCGTGATACGCGCTGCCGAGACTCGTCTCTGCACCCACGACCCCGACCTCCGCGGCACGCTGCCACCAGACGATCGCCTGCGCCTCGTCGCGCTTCACGCCGCGGCCTTCGCTGAGCAATGCGCCGAGGCTGTACTGCGCGTTCGGCTCACCGCCCTCTGCCGCCTTCCGGTACCACATCGCGGCTTCTACGAAATCCTGGCCGACACCGGCTCCGCCCTCATAGAGCGCCGCCAGTCGCGATTGCGCCGTCGTATCGCCCTTCTCGGCGAGGGGCCGGAGAATTGCCAGCGCCGCGGCGTAGTCGGCGCGACGGTACGCCTCGAACGCTTGGCCCAGGCTCGTCGTCGTGTCGTCCGACGGCGCTTTCGCGGCGGCGGCCGCGGAGGGTGTGCGAGCCGTCGGTGAGGCGGGTGTCGGCGCCGTCGCTGTCGCGGGCGCGTTTGGTCTCGCAGGCGGTGTCGGCGCGCGTGGTGCGGGCACGACTCGCGGCGCCGCCGGCTCGGGGCGTGGCTCCGGCGGTATGGGCGGCGCCGCACTCGGCGGCGGGGCCGGCGGCGCGCGCAGCGCGCCCGCGGGGGGCGGCTGCTGCGTGTAGTAGACGTTGCCGTCCTTGTCGTACCAGCGATAGATCTCTTCCGCGCCAGCGAGTGACGGAAGAGTGACAACGAGGAAGCCGGCCAGGACGGCGGCGAGCGGCGCGATCAGACCACCGATGAGCGCCCCCACGCAAAGATTCTATCGCGGAGCGTGGTAACCTATGCAGCCTTGGTGGGCAGGTAGCTCAGTTGGTAGAGCACAGGACTGAAAATCCTGGTGTCGGCGGTTCAATCCCGTCCCTGCCCACCATTTTTTTCGC
>DAIRVP010000038.1:0-35883 GCA_036802765.1 Candidatus Rokuibacteriota bacterium | reverse complement strand
GCGAAGGCTGGTGTCCCGCGCGATGTACGGATCGACACCGTGCTCCTCGAGCCATCGCGCGACGTCGTACTCATAGTACTGCTTGCTCCACAACATCCCGGCCAGCGCCTGCCGCATGACCCCGGCCGCGTCGGCGGTGAGGGCGGGCGGGGTGAGGGATTCATAGAAGGCGTCGGCTTCGCGACGCCGCCGGTCGAAGACGGCGTCGAAGTCGAGTCCGAAGGGCCCGCGTGGCAGCGTGCCCGGCGCCCCGGACGTCAGCCGCAGACGGATCTGTGCCTCTCCGCGCGGCCCGACCGTGAGCGGGTACACGGCCGCAGCTTTCGTGCCGCGCTTGGCGGGGTTGATCGCGTCACGTCGGCCGTGCACGACGTACTCGTGGAACGCATCCTTCGTCCAGGGGCTCGGGTTGGGCGTTCCGAACAATCGCGCCGTGTTCGTTTCGTTCTCGGTGAACACGACCTCGGCCGGATGCTCGCAATAGAGGCGCATCGGCTTGAGCTCGGTGTGTGAGGCTGCGATGACGGCGACGCCCTCCGGCCCGTCGGTCAGCGCGAGCTCCGGCTTCAGCGTCGTCACGTTCCACGTGTTCCGGAACCACAGCGTGGGCAGCACGTGGAGCGTCGCGGGCTCCGGCCCGCGGTTCTGCGCGGTGATGCGAATCAACAGGTCCTCGGGCTCGGCCTTGGCGTACTCGACCACCACGTCGAAGTATCGGTCATCGTCGAACACGCCGGTGTCGACCAGCTCGTACTCCGGCTCGTGTCGGTTCCGGCGCCGGTTCGTCGCGACGAGATCGGCGTAGGGGAAGGACACCTGAGGATATTTGTAGAGGTACTTCATGTACGAGTGCGTGGGCGTGCTGTCGAGATAGAAGTAGTATTCCTTGACGTCCTCGCCGTGGTTGCCTTCCGCATTGGTGAGTCCGAACAACCGCTCCTTGAGGATCGCATCGACGCCGTTCCACAGCGCGAGCGCGAAGCACAGCTGCTGCTGGTCGTCGGACACGCCGGCCAGACCGTCCTCGCCCCAGCGATATGCGCGCGAGCGCGCCTGCTCATGACTGAAGTAGTTCCACGTGTCGTGCCCGTCGCCATAATCTTCGCGGACCGTTCCCCACTGCCGTTCCGTGAGATACGGACCCCACTTCTTCCAGGGCGTCCGTCCGCTGCGCGCGGCCTCGAGCCGTGCTTCTTCTTCTGTCATCGTCAGCTCTCCTGTTTCGGCGATAGCCCTCAGGCTCTCCGAGACCCCACGGCGCCCACAGTGCCGAACGGTGTGAGCGTGTGGCCTGATGGCACTGGTTGGCGTTCCGTGGCGCGGCCGACGTTCGAAGCACGATGAGACTGACGCCGATGATCGTGATCGTCGCGCTGCTCACCGCGGCATGCGCGTCCACGGCCGTCCGGCCGGCGGTGCCGTCGATGGCGGTGTCGTCCACGCAGGACACCGCGCTCGGCCGCCAGTTGGAGCCGCTCGTCTCCGAGCATCCCGGAGTGTCCGGCTTCCGGCTCCTGAACGAGGGTCGGGAGGCGTTCGAGCTGAGGACCGCGCTCGCCGAGGTGGCCGAGCGCAGCATCGATGCCCAGTACTTTCTGTGGGACGCCGACGCCGTCGGCACGATCTTGGTCGATCGTCTGATGCGCGCAGCGAACCGGGGGGTCCGCGTTCGCCTGCTCGTCGACGACCTGTATCTCAAGGGCCGTGACGTCGGCATCGCCGCGGTCGACGCCCACCCGAACATCGAGATCCGTCTCTACAACGTCTTCGGCGGTCGAAACCCGCTCAGTCTCGGCCGTCGCCTGGATTTTCTGCTCGAGTTCGGCCGCCTGAATCACCGCATGCACAACAAGCTGTTCGTCGTCGACAATCAGGTGGCGGTCATGGGCGGCCGCAACATCGCCGACGCCTACTTCGGTGTCGATCCCAAATTGAATTATCGAGACATGGACGTGGTGGCCGTCGGGCCGGTGGTGCGCCGGCTCTCCGCCGGCTTCGATGCCTACTGGAACAGCCGCGCCGTCGCGCCGATCCGGTCGCTGCGAGGCCCTCCGTCGTCCCGACAAATCAACCGGGCCTACGAGCGCCTCCAGACCCGAAGCGATCGGCTGCTTGCCGCCTTTCCCTATCGGGTGGAGACCGATACGTCGCGGATCCTCGAGCGGATGACGTCGCTCACCAAGGCATTGATCTGGGGCCCGAGCGAGGTCGTCTGGGCCGATCCCGAGCAAGGACCGTCGCAAGCGGCGACCGGGCAGAGTGCCGTCGCGCTGAAGCTCGCAGAAGTCGTGGATACCGCGCACGGCGAGGTCGTCACCGCGTCGCCCTACGTGGTCGCCGATGCCGACATGCCGCTCGTGCGGCGGCTCCGCGCGCGCGGGATCGGCATACGCCTGCTGACGAACTCGCTGGCCTCCACCGACGAGGCGTCGGCGTACGCCGCGTTCGCCAAGGATCGGCGCCGCATGCTGCAGGACGGCGTGCAGTTGTACGAGATCCGCCCCGACGCCGCGTCGCGGCGCGTGTACACGGCGGAGCCTTCCGGAGTGAGTCGGCTCGCCTTGCACGCAAAGCTGGCGGTCATCGACGCGCAGATCGTCTATATCGGCTCGTTCAACCTCGACCCGCGCTCACGCGAGATCAACGCCGAAGTCGCGCTGCTCGTGTACAGCGCGTCGTTGGCGCAGCAGATGCTCGCGCTGCTCGAGCGCGATTTCGAGCCGCAGAACAGCTGGCGCGTCGTCCTCGACAACGGTGGCAAGGACATCGCGTGGGTCGCCGATGACTCGGCGGACGTGCGCTATCACCGGCCACCCGAGACGGGCTTCTGGCGGCGATTTGGCGCCCGGATCCTCGGCGCGCTCCCGATTCGCGGACAACTGTGAGTCGTCGGCGTGGTCGTCACGCCGCGGAGCAACGTGCCGAACGGCGGCCGCGGCGGGACCGGAGGGCTCTGGTCGCCGAACGCCGCGTGCTCCACACTGACGTCGTGAACCGGGTGCGGCCACGAGCGTACTGGTGTGACGTCGTGGCCGAGCAGGTCACCATTCGTCTCGGGTGGCGATTCGGACATACCGGGCGCAGCGCTCACATCGTGCAGTGCGACCAGGCGGATTGCCAGTATGCCGGCACCAACGCGCCGCCGTGCCCGCTCTCCGTAACGCTGTTCCTCGACGAGCTCAGGACCCTGTTGGAGTCCGACGTCGACTCACGCGGTTCTGCCGAGCATCGAGCCGTTCCGCCAGGGCCCGGAATGCGGCAGCGCTGACACTGCCGCGTGCGGCATCGTGAAGCGCACGGCCGCCTCCGCGCGCCGTGTGACGTGCAGCTTCGCGAACGCGTGCGCCAGCCAGTTCTTCACGGTCTTCTCGCTGACCGCCAGATCCGAGGCGATCTCACGGTTCGTCTTGCCGGCGGCGACGAGCCGCAGGGCGCGACACTCCGCCGCGCTGAGCGCCGTGCCGCCATCCACCATGTCGGGCGGATGCCGCCGCAAATGGTCCAGCAGCATGCGGGTGAGCCGCGGGTCGAACGCAACCTCGCCGTGCGCGGCGGCGCGTACGATGCGTCGTACATCGTCGAGACGCGACGACTCCGCGATGCAGCCGTCCGCTCCGGCGCGGACCGCGTTGATGACGCACGACGGATCGAGCGCCTCGACGAGCACCACCACGCGGGTGTCGGGGGCCTGCGTGCGGAGCGCCCGACAGCAGTCGACCAGTTGGCCATTGGCGAGCGCGCCGTCGAGGAGCACGACGTGAGGACGCAGGCGTACCGCTTGTCGGATGGCCTCCTCGTTGCTCGCCATCTCCGCCACGACGCGGACGTCGGCCTCGACTCCCAGCACCGCGCGCAGGCCGGCACGCGTGAATTCGTCTCGGGCGACGACGATGACCTCGATCCGCTTGCTCTCGCTCATGAGGCTGACCTCCCATACCCCTTGATGAACAAGACTGCGGCCTCCGCACGACGCGACACGTTGAGCTTCTCGAAGGCGTTGGACAGGTAGTTCTTCACCGTCTTGGCGCTGAGACCGAGCGCGGTGCCGATTTCCTTATTGGTCTTTCCGTGCGCGACCAGCTGGAGCACGCGCCGCTCCTGAGCGGTGAGCGCCAGCACGTCTCGGGGAGCGCCATCGCGGCGCGGGTGAAACAGCGTGCGTGTCTCGCCGACAAGCGGCTGGCCCCCGGCCGCGAGATCTCGCAGGGCGCGGCACAGACTGTGGGCGCCGAGCTGACGTGAGAGACACCCGACGGCGCCGACGCGCGCGGCGAGCGTCGTCGTCGCCTCGACGTCCTCACCGATGATCACGACGCGAACGCTCTGCACACGGGCACGAAGCTCATCACATCCGTCGATGTCGAAACCGTCGGATCCGGCGCCCGCGATGAGCACGAGCGCCGGCCGATGCACCACGGCGGCGGTGACCGCCTCCGCCATCGTGCCCACGTCCGCGACGACCTCGAACCACCGGCTCGTTTCCAGCAACGAGCGCAAGCCGAGTCGCACGACCTCGTGGTCTCCCATGAGGAGGATGCGAATCCGCCGCTCGACCCGGGCGAACGCTCGCACACTCACGGCTGAGGCCGCAGGCGCGCGGTGACGCTGCCCGCCCTGGGCGTTTCGATCTCGACCAGCAGCGTCCGCTGTCCGCCCGCAGAGTACAGTGTTGCCGTGCCCCGCGAGCCGCTGTTGCCCTCAATGAGCAGCCGGCCGTCGCTGACCTGCACCCGCCCACGCGCGTCCATGAAGCCGATCGTCCGCGCCGACGTCGCCTCGTAGCTGCCGTCGTCGCGCAGGGTGACCTCGACGTAATTGTCGTCCATTCGGTTGCCCGGCAGGTCGCTGAGACCGGCCCAGCGTCCGGCGACCGTCGCGACGCTGGTGACGGGGACCGGCGTGCCGCGGCTCGCGCTGTCCGAGGCGAGCGACGCACAGCCGCCGTGGATCAACAGCAGCACCAAGAGACTGACCATGCGGAACATCGAAGCTTCTCCTCGGAGTACGGGCACGGTGGCGCGAGTCCGCGCCACCGTGCCGCCGTGGGGTTCGCTACTGCTTCGCAGCCCCCGCGTTGATCGAGATCTGCTGTCCCTGTTCGAGTTGGGCCGCCGTGGCCGTCGGGAAGCGCACGACCATGCTGTCGCCCGTCGCCGTCTTGACGGTGACGTCTCCGTTCGTTGGATTGACCGCCGTGACCTGGCCGCTGAGCGTCAGCGGCCGCGCCGTCGCCGGGCTTGCCGCCGGCGCCGCACTGCGCTGGGCCGCGGTGTCGGCTTTCGCGGTCTTCAAACCTTCGTCCTTCGGCACCACGACGATCTCGTTCTTGATCCCGCGTACGCCGGCCACGCGGCCGGCGATGCGCTCAGCCTCGGCCCTCTGCTCCGGCGTTTGCACGGTGCCGGTGAGGCGGACGATACCGAACTGCGTACCGACACCGGTCGAGAACAGGTTGAGTCCGCGATCGGTCGTCAGCTTCATCTTCACCTGGGTGGAAATGGTCTTGTCATCCCACTGCTGACCGAACGACCGTCCTGTCGCCGACCGACAGCCGACGAACGCAAGCGTAGAAAGTACAATCAGCCCGAGCACGAAGGTCATGTGTACGCGCCTCATTGATGCCTCCCTCGCCCCCAGTACGTTGAGAGTCCCGCGATGGCCGCCCTTGCATCGCATCGACAGACTAGAAGCCGTCGATGGCGCTTGCTACCGGATCAAGGTCACGCGGGGGTACGACTAACGTTCAGGGGAGGACGCGACGTCGGAGGGATCTTCGCAGCAGGCGATGAGGCGATGGACGGTCGCGAAGAGCTCTTCCTCGTCGACCGGCTTGGACAGAATCGCGACCGACGCACCGCCGCCGGCGCGCGTGGTCGCGGGAATCTCGACGTCGCCCGTGATGAACACGACGGGAATCCGCCGACCGGCGGCCCGCAGCGTTTCGTGCACCGCGATCCCGCTCAGGCCGGGCATGCGCACGTCGAGCACGAGGCAGTTCGGCGTTTCGTCGGCGAGCCACTCGAGGACTTCGCGGCCCGAACCGAAGGCCGACACCCGATATCCGGCGGCCGCGAGGAGCCGACTGAGGCCGCGCCGCACCGAGATGTCGTCGTCGACCACGGCCACCAGGCTGCGGGTGACCGTCGCGCGCGCGGAATTTCGCGGCGGCGTGTGCGCCTGTCGCCGCCGCTCCGGCACTCCATCGATCTCCGTGTCCGCCATCAGCACGAGGCACGACGCGTGGACGACGCCGTCCTTGAACCGCGACGTCACTTCGCCCAGGCCGATCGGGAGCCGGCACTGCAGGCACCGGCGCAGGGTGATGGCCACCTCGCGCCCGCAACGACCACAGATCGCCCCGCGTCCGCAGCTGTTGTCCGCGACAAGCTTGTCGGTGATCTCGCGGATCTCCGACAGGCTGGCTCCACAGACGCGGGCCAGGCAGGCATTACAGACGCCGTCGCCCGGCGCGTCCGCGAGCACGCGCCGTACGGCCTCGGCCGAGGTCATCACACGTCGTCGCCGGTGACCGGCACCGTGAAATGAAACGTCGTCCCGCCGACAGGATTGTTGACGGCCCAGATGCGTCCGCCGTTGGCCACGACGATCGAACGGGCGATCGAGAGCCCCATGCCCATCCCTTCTGCTTTGGTCGTATAGAACGGCTCGAAGATGGTCGCCTCCGTCCCCGGCTCGAGACCCGGGCCCGTGTCCTGGACGGCGACGTGCGCCGTCTGATCGTCGTCGCGGGCCGTGTGCACGACCACCGTCCGCACGCTCCCGTTGGAGCCGCTCATCGCTTCCATCGCGTTCACGATCAGGTTGAGGATGACCTGCTGCATCTGCACGCGGTCAGCCTTGACCAGCGGCAGGCCGGGCGCCATGTCGGCGCTCAGCGACACGTCGCGCATGATGGCGTCGCTACTCAACAGCTTGATGACGTCGCCGATGAGCACGTTGATGTCGAGCAGGACCGGACGCACCTTGCCCTTTCGCAGCAGCTCGCGCAGACGGCGAATGACGTCGCTCGCGCGGCGGTCGTCGGCGACGATATCGGCCAGGCAATCGCGCACCTCGCCGAGATTCGGCCGCGGCGCCGCGAGGAACCGCTGCGCCGCCCGGGCGTTGGCCAGGATGCCGCTCAGCGGCTGATTGAGCTCGTGCGCGAGCGAGGCCGTCAGCTCGCCGATGGTCGAGACGCGGGTGAAGTGCGCGAGCTCCTGACGCGTCTGCTGAGCGTCCAGCTCGACCCGACGCCGCTCGGTGATATCGGTGAGTGACACCACGGCGCCGCCCTCGTCCCGGTTCAGCGGCAGCACGGTCATCGCGAACCATCGCTCACCCGCGGCCCACGGCCGCGGATACTCGATGGAGAACTCCGGCGATTTGCCGTCGATGACCGACTGGATGCCGTCCTTCGCCTCGGCCGCGAAGAGCGTGCCGGACGGCAGCGCCTGTCGGCACAACGATTCGAACGGTGCGCCGACATGGATCATCGCGTTGACGTCTTCGTGGCCGGTCTGGTCGAACCGCCGCCACGCGGCGTTGAGAGCGACCACGCGCCCGTCGCGGTTGAGCACGGCCACGCTGTTGTTCAACGAGCCGAGGATCGCGGTGTTCATGATCTCGCTCGCGCGCAGCGCGTCTTCCGCCTTCTTGCGGGCGATGACGTTAGCGAACACCTCTGCCACGAGCCGCAGCTGCGAGACCATCTCGAGCGGCCAGGGTCGGCCGCTCACGAGGGGCCCGAATCTCACGACGCACACGTCCGTGACGAGCGTCGGCAGCTCGGTCAGCTCCTCCCACGTCCCGTGCAACGGCAATGGCTCGGCGACGGGCACGAATCCGGCCGCCCACGCGTGGGTCGGCATGAACACCTCGTCGGCGTGGGAAAACTGGTAGATCGTGATGTGGTTCACGCCGAGGTATTCGCCGAGCTCGTGCAGCCGGCTTCCGATGACCTGATCGATTTCGTGGCTCGGCAGATGGACGAAGGCGCGCGACAAGCGCGACAGCATTTCCTCGAAGCGGAGCCGGCCCACCAGCGTGCGCCGCGTGAGCTCGTGCTGCTCGATCAGCGCCGCGACACACATGAGCGGGATCGTGAGGATGATCAGCACGATCTGCAGGGACAGCACGTTTCGGATGTCCATGAGGACGCCGAACGAGCCCTCGCCGCGGAGACCCGTCGTCAGCCCGGCGATCTCGATCGTCAGCATCGCGAGACTCACCCCGGCCGGTCCCAGGCGCACGGCCGCCCAGATGGTGAAGGGCAGGACCAGCGCTAGCGCGATCATCGGCGAGACGTCGAGATCACCGTCGAGATGCAGCGAGCCGAAGGTCGCGCTGATCGTGACGAGGGAGGCGCACATCGCAACGGCTTCGATCCAGCGTCGGCGCAGCAGCCGGCGCGTCCACGCGAGGTACGGGGCGAACGCCATCAGCAGCGGGGGAACGAGCGACAGCTCGGTGAGGGTGTTGGCGAAAAATCGCGTGCGCCAGACCAGCTCGTATGGCTCTCCGCGCAGCAGGTTCACCGCCGCCGCGTCGAGGAACGACGAGAAAAACGGCGCCGCCAGCCCCACGCACAGGATGAAGGTGCCCGCCGAGCGCAAAGAGTCGAAGGTGATGCGCCCGCCTGGGGCGGCGCGTCGGACGAGCAGCGCGGCGATCAGCGCCTCGCTGCAGTTCGTCGCGAACACGACGAGGATGAAGACGAGCGAGAAGTTGGGCTGCGGCAGCAGGGCGGCCAGGTGGGCGGGCAGCGCGGCCAGCAGATAGATGCCCCACCGCCGCGGCGGGCTCAGCAACAACGCCGCGGACAGCATGGCGTTCGGGGGCCACATGATCGACGGCGTGAGGGGCGGCAGCTTCAGGAGGGCCCCGAAGAGCGAGCCGAGGTAGTACCCGACGGCGATCAGCAGCATGATGGCCGCGGTACGAACTTTCGGGTCGCCGAGCCGCCGGTTCAGGCTGTCGAGGACGGAATTCACCTGGATGCCTCGTGACGCGTCATCGTAGTCCATCATCCTCGCAACGGCCAGGAGGATGGCCTCAGGCTACCGCAGTAGGGAACCACGGAGCGGGTCAGGACGGACCTGGACTTTGGTCCTATTCCCCCCGGAGCCGAAGGTGTGCGACGAGGGCGATCACAGTGGCTGCCGAGACCGGCTTGAGAAGATGAACGTCGAAGGGCGCCGCGCGCAGGCCGACGTCGTCGGAGAAGTCGTCGCCCGACGTGAGGGCGACGAGGTACGTCCGCTTGCACTGCGGCAGGTGCCGCAGGCGTCGCCCGATCTCGTGGCCGTCACTGCCCGGCAGGCCGAGATCGATCAGCGCAACGTCGGGGCGGAAGAACGCCGCGACCTCGACGGCGGCCGGGTACCCGGCGGCAGCAGCGACCGAATGCCCGGCCTTTTCCAGGTCCGTTCGGAGCACCTCGAGCTCGTGGGGATCGTCGTGGACGACGAGCACGCGCCTGGCGCGGCCGGCCACCGGAACGACGTCGCCGTCGAGGCGGTCGCCGGGCCGTGCCAGCGGCAGCCGAACGGTGAATTCGCTTCCCTCGCCGAGTCCGCCGCTCTGGGCGGTGACGGTGCCGCCGTGCCGCTCGACGAGCGCGCGCACCAGGGCCAGGCCGAGCCCGAGCCCGCCTTGAGCGCGGTGCCGCGAGCGCTCCACCTGGGTGAACAGGTTGAACACGTGCGGCAGCATGTCCGCCGCGATGCCGATTCCGTGATCGCGGACGGTGAGGACCGCGTCGCTGCTCGTTCGCTCGACGGAGAGGCGAATCGGCTCGCCGCGCGGCGTGTACTTGACGGCGTTGTTCAGCAGATTGCCGACGACCTGTTCGAGGCGAATCGGATCGCCGTTGACCATGATCGGCCCGTTCGAGGCCGACAGCGTCACGTCGTGGCCCTCGGCCAGGGGCGACAGCTGCAGAGCCTCGAAGCTGTGGCGCGCGACCTCGCAGAAATCGACCGCTTGGAGGTTGAGCGTCAGCTTGTCGAATCGAAGCCGGGACACGTCGAGGATGTCGTCGACGAGTGCGCCGAGGTGCCCGGCCTGATGGGCCATGATCGCCTGCAGGCGTGTGACGTCCGGCCCGGCGGCCACGCGGCCCAACACTTGAAGCGCATTCACGAGCGGCGCCAGCGGATTGCGCAGCTCGTGCGCGAGGCGCGCGAGGAAGTCGTCCTTCCGCCGGTTCGCCTCGCGCGTTTCGTGATAGAGGCGCGCATTGGCGACCGCCGTCGCGGCATGCGTGGCGAAGATGGACGCGATGAGCACGTCGTCGACCGTGAACGGACGCTGCGCACGACGGGCCACGGCGAATACACCGATGCCCTGCCACGCCGCGCGCAGCGGCACGACCATGCCGGTGCGCGCTCGGCCGACGTCGGGCACCATGATCGCGTCGCTCGTCCTGAGCGCATCGGCGAGCCGGCTCCGCGTGTCGCTGCGCGCACCATCGCCGAAGAGGCCGGCCACATCACCGAACGCGCCGCGCACCACCAGCGCGCCGTTGTCCTTCAGCAGGACTCCCCCCACGTCGGCGGCGAGCAGCCGCGCGCCGCGCTGCGCGATGCGCTGCAGCAAGACGTCGTCGCCCACGTGGGCACGCGCGAGCTCGTGACTGATATCGAGCAGGTGCTGAAATCGAGCCTGCCGCTCGCGCGAATCTTCGAGCAGCCGCTCGTTCTGCAGAGCCATTCGGAGAAGTCTCGCTCGTTCGCTCTCTACCATGCGCCACTCCGGCGGGATCATCAGGGGCACTTTGCCGTTGTGACGGCTCCCGGCCGTCACGGATGCCTCACAGTAAGAAAACGCGGCGGTATCGGGAACTGGACTTTAGGCCCGGACACACGATGCTATAGAGCCGTCTGTGAGCATGTCGCACCATCTCGAGATGGGGAGGCAAGTCGCCATGTCCGATTCAGCGTCGACGTTCGAACTCCGATCGAGTAGTCGCAACGGCGATGGTTCCGATGGGCGGGGCCTCGTCTTCGTCGTCGACGACGACGAATCCGTCCGGCGGGGCCTCGAACGGCTGCTGCGCTCTGACGGTCTCGAGGTCAAGTGCTTCGCGTCCTCGAAAGAATTCGTCGACCGCCCGCTGCCCGACCGCCTGGCGTGTGTCGTGCTCGACCTGCGCCTGCCCGGCGCCAGCGGGCTCGAAGTCCAGGAGGCGCTGGCGCGCGCCGGCCACGACATTCCCATCATCTTCATCAGCGGCTACGCCGATGTTCGATCGAGTGTGCTGGCGCTGAAAGCCGGCGCCGTCGATTTCCTGCAGAAGCCGGTGGGCGATCAGGATCTCCTCGACACCGTGCACGAGAGCCTCGGCCGCGCGCGTGTGGCCAGACAGGAGCGCGCCGACCGGGCGGTGATCCAGGCGCGCTTCGGGCTGCTGAGTCGCCGAGAGCGCGATGTGCTGCGGCTGCTGCTCCGCGGCATGCTCAACAAGCAGATCGCCGCCGAGCTCGGGATCAGCGAGAAGACGGTGAAGTTTCATCGCGGCCGCGTGATGGCAAAAACGGAAGCGGGCTCGATGGCGGAGCTCGTGCGCCAGTCCGCGAAGATCGGTTTCGAGCCTCAGGGGGCGAGCAGCTCCTGCACGTCTTCGTGACGGTCCATGGGGAAGACGGTAAGCACCGGGGCGTCGAGCTTCATCTTCATGAGGTCGACCATCCGGACGCGCCGATTGCCGTACGTATGGAAGTAGAGGCAGCGACTCATGGTGTCCATCGCGCTGGTGTACTGCGTGTAATCGCAGTGCGCGCGCTCGCCGTCGCGGGCGCGGGCAACGCCGCGGGGAATCTCGCAGGCGGCGAGAATGTGGAACGCCTGTTGGACCGCCTCCTCGGCGGTATCGACGAGCGGAGCGGCTTGCGCGAGCGCGACGGCGCGTACGAACCGCGACGACGACGTCGCATCCCCCGGCACCGCGTCGAGGCTGTCGTAGTTCCGAAGATTCCTGACGTGCCAGCCGAAGTCGGGCGCGTTCGTGACGACGCCGAGCGGATTCTCGTGGATCACGAGCTTGTGATCGAGGAATTCGACGACGACGCATCGGCGATCGGCGTCGTGCACCACGTAGTGCAGGGGCGCGACGAAGCCCCACGGCGGAAAGACGCTGGCGGCCACGCGCACGTCGTGCAGCGCCTCGGTGGCGGCGTCGACGCTGGCACAGCGGGTGAGCAGCCAGACGGGAACGTCGAGCGGCGCCAACGTGTGTGAGGTGTCGCGCGCGTCGACGCGCTGATACGTGGCGTAATCGGGGTGATAGAGGGCGCTCACGGCGAGGCCCTTCTCGTTGACGCCGTCGATGAGGAGCGGAAGGCCATGCAGGTTGACCCCGATCGCGGCGTACGCCGAGGTCCACGTCATCCCCGGCTCACCGCCCGGCGCCATGCTCATGAGCGCGTAGCCTCGCGGCACGACGATGACGTCGGAAGCGCTCTCGTCCGCGAAGTCCATCGTCCGCGCGTGCACGACACCGCCCGCGGTGGTCGTGAGGCGCAGCGCCGTGCACATGACCGATCTAAGGCCGGGACCTGAATTCACGACAGGGCCGAAGGGGTCAGCGCACCACACCAATCGGCACTTATCCGAAGACGGCCCGCGCCCGGACGCTCGAATGTCAGAGCATGCGCCACAAAATTCTTCTCATCGATGACTCGCAGGATCTGCTCGACAGCTACGTCGCCTTTCTCGAAACGGCGACCTCGTATGAGGTGCGCGCGGCGGCCTCCGGCCGCGCGGGGCTCGACATCGCGCGCAGCTGGCGGCCGGACGTCGTCGTGACCGACATCATGATGCCGGACATGAACGGGCTCGATGTGATCACGCACTTGCGGAGCGAGATGCCGCCGCCACTGCCAGTGATCGTCGCGATGTCGGGCTTCCCCGACGTCGAGCGCGAGGCGCACGATCGAGGGGCCGAAGTCTTTCAGGCCAAGCCGGTCGATCCCGACGATCTCGTGACTCTGATCGACTCGCTCCTGGAGAAGCGCAAGCCGCCCGCGCACATCGCGGCCGCGAGCGAGGCACGACGCCGGCACGCGAGCGAGGTCGCCAAAACGGCAGTGGCCGCCATCCTCGAGCGCCGACCCTACTTCGCCAAGGTCGCGCAGCTCGGCACTCGACTGCTGTCGCGCTACTTCGACGACGCCGACGCCGCGCTGCTGCTCATCGGCGACGGCCACCTGAAGGTGTTCGCGTCCTCCGGCTGGCCGGCCGGCATGCAACCCGAGGGCATTCTCGGCTACGCGCTCGACGTCGTGGCGAGCGGCTCGACGTTGATCGTGCCCGACCTCGCGACGATGCCGAACGGCAGTGTGCGCTCGACCGTGCCCGAGTGGAGGATGCTGGCGGCCGTCCCGGTGTGGTCGATGGGCGGCCCCGCGATCGGCGCGCTGATGATTGCCGACCGCCGGCCGGTGGCGTTCGACGTGCACGATCTCGCCATTCTCGAGCACATCGCGGCGCGACTGGCGGACGTCTTCTCCGGCACGGCCACCGGCGCGGGCGTGTTGGAGGGACCGGCGGTGCTGCGCGCCGACAGCTGGCGGCACGCCTTCAGCTCCGAGCTGTCTCACCTCGGCCGAGGCGCGACTGTCGTCGCGGCGCTGGCGTCGCTGACGGTACCCACGATGATTCCGGTGCGTTCTCGTGAGCAGCTGGAGCAACTGGTGCGCGCGACCGATGAGACGATCGCGCGTCTTCCGGCGCGCACGGCGCTCGGGCGACTCACGCCGCAGACGCTTGCGGCCTACAGCGTCGTCGGCGATTCCGCCGCGGGTGAGCGTACGGTGCTGTCGCTGATCGAGTCGCTCGAGGCGAAGCCAGGCGATGCGTGCGTTGCCATCATCAGCGCCACCGACGTGTCGCCCGGCGATGGCGGCACGGCATTGCTCGAAATTCTCCAGTCTGTTCTCGCGTCGGCGACGGCCCGCGGACCCGGGACGGCGCTCGGCGCGCGGCTCGCTCCGACGGCGATCGAGCGTCCGCGCGCCGCGTAGCTCGAGCCCCAGCCGACTACTTCTTCGCGACCTGGAGATTGTTGGTCACTTGGGTGACGCCCGCGACGCGACGAGCGATCTGTTCGGCGCGAGATCGATCGGCGGCCGTGGGAACGACGCCGTCCAGCGAGACGTTGCCCTTGACCGTCGTCACGCTCACCGCGGTCAGGCTCTTCGCCTCGTCGGCGGCGAGCTTCGACTTCACTTCGGTTGTGATCGTTGTGTCGTCGATGTTCTGCCCGAACGATTCTCCGGTTGTGGAGCGGCATCCCGCTCCGAGCGCCACGACGATGAGCAGTACGACCACAGTCATCAACCGACGCATGTCACATCCTCCTGTTGCTGGTTCGCGATTTCAGGCTGCCGGGTGCAGGCGCTCCAGCTCCTTCAGCCGCTTCATCGCCTCGGTCTGTCTCAGCAGCCCATAGCCGATGCCGCCGGCGTTGAGCGAGCTGCCGGTCTGATGGGGGAAGGCCTCGAAGTCGGAGAAGAACTCCTTGATCTTTGCCTGAACGGGGACGATGAGCCACATCTGCTGGGCGAAGAATCGCAGGGCCTCTCCACCTTCCTCGATTCCGCGCTCGTACGGGTCCATCCTGAGATTCGTGATCGTCGCCCAAGCGGGGACCTCGCGCGTCCCGGTGGCGATGTTGCCCTTGATGAAGGCGAAGCTGAGCTTCCAGTCGTTCCAGCGAATGGCGTTGAGGTTGCCGCCCTGGTCGAAGTAGTAGAGGGCGTCGCGGGGGCCGGCCTTCTCCTTGCCCTGGAAATACGGCATGAAGTCGTAGCCGTCCAGGTGGACCTTGAACGTCTTGCTGCCGGCGCGGAAGCCGGACGCGAGTTTGGTTCGAATGTTCGAGGCGCCCGCCGCGGCGCACAGGGTCGGGAACCAGTCGATCAGCGAGATGACGTCGTTGTAGACGGTGCCCGGCTTGATCACGCTCGGCCAACGCACCATCATCGGGATGCGGAAGCCGCCCTCCCAGGTCGTGCCCTTCTCGCTCCGGAACGGCGTCATCGCGCCGTCCGGCCAGAGCGCGATCTCGGCGCCGTTGTCCGTCGTGTAGAGCACGATCGTGTTGTCGGCGATCCCAAGGTCGTCGAGCTGCTTGAGCAGCTGGCCCACGTGGCCGTCGTGCTCGACCATGCCGTCGGCGTGCATGCCTTTGCCCGTCTTGCCCAACGACTCGGGCTTGAGGTGCGTGAAGACGTGCATCCGCGTCGTGTTGAACCACACGAAGAAGGGCTTGTCTGCCTTGACGGCGCCGTCGATGAATTTCTGCGCGGCCGCCAGAAACTCCTCGTCGACCGTCGGCATGCGCTTGGTGTTCAACGGCCCGGTGTCCTCGATCTTCTGTCCACCCTTGCCGTCGGCGAACGAATGTATGACGCCGCGGGGCCCGTACTGTTTCTTGAACTCCGGGTCCTTCGGATAGAAGTAGCCTTCGGGTTCTTCTTCCGCGTTGAGGTGGTAGAGGTTGCCGAAGAACTCGTCGAAGCCGTGGTTGGTCGGCAGATGCTCGTCACGGTCGCCGAGATGGTTCTTGCCGAACTGGCCGGTCGTGTAGCCTTGGGTTTTCAAGACGTCGGCGATCGTGGGCATCCAGTCGGTGATGCCGTGTGGGTCGCCTGGCATGCCGATGGTCAGCAGGCCGGTGCGGAACGGCTCCTGGCCGAGAATGAACGACGCGCGGCCCGCCGTACAGCTTTGTTGGCCGTAGGAGTCGGTGAACAGCGCGCCTTCATTCGCAATGCGGTCGATGTTCGGCGTTTGGTAGCCCATCAATCCCCTCGTGTAGGCGCTGATCTGTGGGATGCCGATGTCGTCGCCGAAGATCACGAGGATGTTGGGCTTGCCAGATGTCGCCATGTCGTCGCTCCTTCACGTCCTTGGTGCGTGCGCAGACCGCCTCAGGATGTGCGCCGACCGGCGATTCAGTGAGAGCCGAACGGGACAGCGTGCGGCGACGAATGGCCCGATGTCAGACGCGTGCGGACGGCAGAACCGCGAGCGTCAGGGGGCTTTGCCGGTGAGCTCGATCACCCGGCCGGCCCTGAGGACCGACGTCTTGAAGGGTTCCCCCGTCTTCATCGCGCCGATTTTCTCGCGGATCTTCGGAAGATCTGCGTCGCTCTTGATCGCGATACCCGCCATCGAAAGGACGATGTCGCCACGAACCACGAGATCCTGCCCTCGGATGGTCGCGATGCGATCGCCACCCAGGATGCCCATGTCCCAGGCCGGCGATCTCATAGGCACGACGCTCACGAGGAGCCCGCTGCCGGTGGGGACGTTGAAGATCTCGGCGAGCTCGTCGCTGACGACCGTGCCTTCGAGGCCGATCCACGCCCACTCTCGCTCCATCAGGAAGTAGCGCGCGCTCTTCATCGTGACGACGAAGCCGAGGCCTTCGCTGCCTCCGCTCTTGGAGATGTTGTGGCTGACGACGCCGATGACTTCACCGGCCATGTTGAACATCGGGCCGCCGGAGTTTCCGGTATTGATCGTCGCCGTCGTCTGGAAGAACTCGGCGAGCGGCATCGCTCGGTAGGCCGTGTTGGGCAGCCACTTGGCGCTGATCCAGCCGGCGCTGAACGAGTGCGAGAGGCCGTAGGGGGCGCCGATCACCAGCACCTGCTGCCCGACATGGACGCGATCGGAATCGCCGATCGGAGCCGGCCGCGCGCCCTTGGGGACGCGAGCGAGCTGCAGCAGGCTCAGATCGGCGGCGGGCTCGGAGGCGACGACGCGCGCCGGGACCATTTCGCCGCCGATGGACTCGACGAGGATCTCGTCCATCGCGTGAACGACGTGCGCGGCCGTCATGACCTTGCCATCGGCAGAGATGAGGACGCCGGAGCCGATCTCGCTGAAGGTGAAGAGTCCCCTCGGGCCGACGTCTCGGCCCTTGGCCCTGATCACGAGGACCGACGGGTTGACCTTCCGGAACAGCTCCTCCGCATCCTGGGCCTCGACGCGGGCGGGGAGCCAGGCAAGGACGACGGCGATGAGCAGGCTAAGGGCGAAACGCCCACCCATGCTCATCGGGATAGCCCCGATACGAGCCCACGGGCGCGGGGGTCGGGGTCTTGATCCGCGCCCATCCGGCGTTCTGCATGCATCGACGGTAGTCGTCGTGTGTGATCGCCTGCAGGCACACGTTTTCGTTCCAGTGGAACTCCTCCGACGATGCGTAGGGCTTCCACCAGTAGAACTTCGAGCACGCCGTGGTGAGCGCGCATAGCGCGAGGAGGCTAGCACAGCAGAGCGCGCGTTTGGCGCTAGAAGCGATAGCTGATGCCGAGCACCGGGCCATGAAACACCGCGTCGACCTTGATCTGATGTCGCTTCTCGATATCGAGTCCGAGCGCCCGATACCCGGCGAGCGCCGTCCAGTGCTCCGCGAAGCGCCATTCGAAGCCGCCGAACGCCTGCCAGGTGACATTGGAGGAAACGTGGAATCCGCCGACGTCCCCCAGCAGGGAGAGCGAAAACTTGTCGGTCAAATAGTACTTGGCTCTGAACCCGATGAGGGGATCGGCGAATGAGGTGCTGTGCGAGACCGTCTCGTTCGGAAGAACTCCTGCCTTGAATTTCAGCTCGGTGTCGAGGATCCAGGCGCGAGCGCCCGCCATGACGTCGAGGGTGAAGACATCGAGCCAGATGGGGCGATACATGAAGTACCCCTCGACCATCCCCGTCTTCTGATCGACATCAACGGAAGAGAAGAGACGGAACGGCGTGCTGACGGCGTCCTTGGAGAGCTTCATGTACAAGCCGTCGAGCAGGAACCCCCAGCGGTCGTAACGAACTTCGGCGGCCCCCATGACGCCGAAGTCGAGGTCCTTGAACAGGTCGGAGAACGACGGATCCACGGAGGCCTTCCGGTCTCTGACCTCGATATCACCGTTCATCCCGGCCGCCCAGACATACGGGGTCAGCTCGAAGCTCCACCGATCCCGCTGGGCCGCGTATCCCGACGACTGCCCGTGCGCCGAATGTGCCGACAGCGCAAGCGCGGCGAGAACGACCGTTCCAATGACGATCGTGCGCGGCAGACGCATGGTGAACGCCACCATCGCAGCCGCCGGAGCACGGAACAATCGGCCTTTGGTCCCAGCGATATCGTTCCTTGGTCCCTGGGGCCGGCGCGCAGTTTACTCGGAGCTCATCGCCTCCAGGCGTGCCGCGACGCTTTTATGCCACGGCGTGCCGACCCACGGGTCGCGATCCTCGCTGGCGGTGAGCTCGTTCGGCGCCACACCCGTTCGAACCCGACGGTCCCCCTCGGGATGGTCGACGCCGAGACCGTTCGGCAGCGCCAGATGTCCGCTCGCCATCGCGGCGTCGACCGCCACGGTGACGACGACGCTGGCGCGCTTGGTGGTGAGCCGCGCAGCGCCGCCATCGAGGAGACCGAGACGAGCGGCGTCCGCGGGCGCGACACGCAACGCGCCGTCGGGGTCGGCTTTGCGCCAGTCGGGATCGCGCATGATGGTGTTCGCGGTGAATGACCGCCGCTCACCGGCGGAGAGCAGAAACGGCCACGCGGGATCCTCGCCGGGGGGAATCTCGGACGCCAGGGCGGCGAGCTCGTCGAGCAGCGGGGGGATGTTGACGTTGACCCGCCCGTCCTCGGTCTGCACGCGGCGCCACGTCTCGTCGTAGTCGTCGGCCGCGAACACCACGCCGGACGGGCTCGCGATGATCGCGTCGAACAGCTTCTCTCCCGCGTCGAAGCCCTCGCCAAATCCGGCTCGCCGCACGCTCGCAGGATTCAGCGCCGCGCAGCGGTGGGCGGCCGTCCACAACGCGGCCGCGGCGGCCGCGCCGTGCGGAAGCGTCGGCCCGAGCGTCCTGTACAGGACGACAGGCGTGACGGCGCCCAGGCGCGGATTCGCCTTGGTCGCCTCGGCGAAGGCGGCGGCGAATTCGCGGCGGCCTCTCCGCGCGGCGGCGCGGAGCGGCTCGAGCTCGGCATTCTTGAAGATGCCGGCGGCTTCCACGAGCCGCGCGTGGATCTCCGGCTCCGGCAACGGTCCGTCCGGAGGCGTCAGCAGCGGATGGCGCAGATGAAAGACGTTGTGCGGGAACTCGAAATTGAAGAACGTCGCCTCGTGCTTCTCGAACTGGGTCACCGCGGGCAGGACGTAGTCGGCCAGGCGCGCCGTCTCGGTCATGAACACGTCGATGGCCACCACGACGTCGAGCGCCGCGATCGCGTCGCGCATGCGCCGGCTGTCCGCCAGCGAGTGCGCCGGATTGCCCGACTCGACGATCAGCGCGCGGTAGCGCCGAGGATGATCGGTGAGGATCTCCTCGGGAATGACGTTGCACGGAATGAGGCCGCTGAGGATTCGCGCGCCCGCGACGGGGCTGACGGGCGCCGTGCGCGGATCGAGCTCGCTCTTGCTGGCGCGTACGATCGGCACGAAGGTCGCCGGCGCGTACTGCGCCCCGGGTTGACCCAGGTTGCCCGTGAGCACCCAGACGAGCTTTTCGAGATAGCTCACGAGCGTGGAGTGGCGATTCATCTGAACGCCGAGGTCCTCGAACACCGCGACGCTGGACGCGCGGGCAATGCGCCGCGCCGCCGCCCGCACGAGCGCCTCGTCCACGCCGCTGATGCGGCAGTATTCGGCGATCGGCACGGCGGACAGCGCCGCGACGACCTCCCAAACGCCCGACGCGTGCGCGGTCAGCCAGGCCACGTTCGTCAGATTTTCGTGGACGAGGACGGCCGCCAGCGCGGCCAGTAGCCACGCGTCACGGCCGGGCCGCACCTGGAGGTGGAAGTCGGCGAGCTCGGCGGTCTCGGTTCGCCGAGGATCGATGACGATCATCGATCGCTCCGGATCCTTCGCGATGTTCTTCAGCGTCAGCCGCGCGTGCGGGAAGCTGTGCGACTGCCACGGGTTCTTGCCGACGAAGACGGCCACCTCGCAGTGCTCGAAGTCGCCGCGGACGGGCGTGCCGAACATGAGGCCGTTCACCCAGACCTCGCCGGTTTTCTCCTGAGCGATCGCGCTCGACCGGTACTTCGCGCCGAACGCCCTCAGCGTCGCGGTGCTGTAGAACCCGCCGAGATGGTTGCCCTGGCCGCCGCCGCCGTAATAGAGGATCGTCTCGCCACCGTGGGCGTCGCGAACCGCGCCGAGCCGCGCGGCGACTTCCGTGATGGCCGTCTGCCAGTCGATCTGCTCGAAGGAGCCGTCGGCGCGTCGGCGCAGGGGATGGAGGACCCGCTCTCCACGGCCGTTCTGATAGTGGTCGAGACGGAGCGCTTTCTGGCAGGTGTAGCCCTTCGAGGCCGGGTGGGCTCGGTCGCCGCGGATCTGCTCGAAGCGGCGGCCGCCATCACCGCCCAGCCGCACCAGGATTCCACAGTTGCACTCACAGAGGATGCACGCGCTCGGCTTCCATTCCGCGCCCACGGGGTGGACCTCCTGGTATCTTTTGGATATCGGATGCTATCCTGTGGATACCGTGACGTCAACCGCGAGCAGGCGCCGCAGCATGGGGACGAAACCGAGGCGCGCCCGGGTCGGCTATGGGCACTTCTGCCCGGCGGCCCGCGCCCTCGAAGTCGTCGGAGAGAAATGGTCGCTGCTCGTCGTCCGCGACCTCCTGGCCGGCCCGCGCCGCTTCAGTGATCTGCGCCGCTCGCTGACGACGATCACGCCGAAGGGGCTGAGCGCACGGTTGCGGGCGCTCGAAGCGGACGACATCGTCGAGCGCGAAGAGCGGGGACAGCGCGAGGTCTGGTATCGGCTCACGCCGAAAGGCCAGGGGCTCGAGGCCGTGTTCGATGCGCTCCTCGTGTGGGGCTTCGATCACGCCGTGGGGCGCCCGCGCCCGGGGGAGGCGATTCACCCCGGCCGCGCCATCGACGCCGTGCGGCGATACCTCGAGCGCCGCGGGGTGCGACCGCGTCGTCCCGTGGCGTGGGCGGTGCGCTTCGCGGTCGATCGCGCGTATACGATCCGCTTCGACGGTGAGCGCTGGTCGCGGCAGCGCGGTGAAGCGAACGCCGACGTCGTCATCGAGACGTCGCCGGTGGCGTGGGTCAGATTTCTCGGCGCCAACCCTGAAGACCGGCGTCGCTGGCTGCGCACCGCGAGGGTCATGGGCACGTCGAAGCGAATCGAGGAGCTGCTCGGCGCGCTCGAGCCCGAGCCCGGCGCCCGCGCATGAGACTGGGCACGTCGCTCCGCTTCCTCTTTCCCACGTCGCCGGCCACGCACGACCGGTTTCGCGGTCTCCTGGCGTCGATGCCGAAAGGCGCGTTCATCGAGCGCCCGATGGGCGCGTATTCGGCGGAAGAGCAGGCGCGGAACCTGATGGAAGTCGCGGGGGCGGCGCGCGCGGCCGGCCTCGACGCGCTGGTGACCGGCGACAGTCATTCGATGAATCCGGCCTACGCCGCGACGTTCTCTCCGGTGCCGACGATCGCGCGCCTCATGAGCGTGACGGGATCCATGGCCGTCGGCGTGGTGCTGCTCGCGCCGTTCTATCACCCGCTGTTGCTGGCCGAGCAGATCGGCACGCTGGCCGCGTTCGCCTCAGGGCCGCTGATCCTGACGTTCGTCCTGGGCGGCCGGCCGCAACAGTTTCAGGCCTTCGGCATGGAAGAACGAAGCCGTGTCGGCCGTCTCGAGGAGGTCGTGACGCTGACCCGCGCGCTGCTCGCAGGCGAGCGCCTCTCCCACCGCGGCCGGTATTACACGCTTGACGGCGCCACGATCAGCCCGCTGCCGCGCGTGCCCGTGGAGATCTGGATCGGCGGGACGGTGCCGGCCGCGGCCGAGCGCGCGGCGCGTCTGGGTGATGCATGGCTCACCGGGCAGAACGCCACGGACGGTGAGCTTCGCCAACAGCTCGATGTCTATCGCAACGCCGCTGCCCGCGCGGGCAAGCCGCCGCGTCCGATCCTGCGCCGCGACATCTACGTCGGCGAATCGGATGACGAGGCGCGCGCCGTCGTCGGCGCCATCCTCGCCGAGGGATACCGCGGGACGGGGATGGATCAGCTCCTCGTCGGCAGTGGTCCTGGCGTCGCCGAGGCGCTGTCGCGGTATCGCGATCTCGGCTTTGGGGACGTGATGGTGCGCCATATCGTGGGCGACCATCGCGTGATGCTCGAATCGTTTGAACGCATCGGCCGCGAGGTGATGCCGAGGATCCGCGCCCTGTAGAATCCCGCTATGGACGAGCGCCCGGCGGAACGCAAGCTGGCCGCGATCCTGAGCGCCGACGTCGAAGGCTACAGTCGGCTCATGGGCGACGACGAGCTGGCGACGGTTCGCGCCCTCACGGAGTCTCGGCAGATCATCGCGTCCGCGGTCAGCCGCCACGGCGGCCGCGTCGTCGACGCTCCGGGCGACAACGTCCTGGCGCAGTTCGGGAGCGTCGTCGACGCCGTGCAGTCCGCGGTCGAGATCCAGCGCACGCTCCGATCCCGCAACGCCGAGCTGCCGCCTCCGCGGCAGATGCGGTTTCGGATCGGCATCAATCTCGGCGACGTCATCGTTCAGGACGATCGGCTGTACGGCGACGGCGTGAACATCGCCGCGCGTCTGGAGGGCCTGGCCGAGGGCGGTGGCATCTGCCTCTCCGGCACGGCCTATGACCAGATCGAGGGCAAGCTGCCGCTCGCGTTCGAGTTCAGCGGAGAGCACACCGCGAAGAACATCGCGAGACCGATTCGCGTGTATCGTCTCCGCCTCGAGCCTGGCGCTCCCGTGGGGACATCGCCGACGCTCAGAGGCGTGGCACGACGGTTGCCGACTCGCGTCGCGGCGATCCTGGTCCTCGCGACCCTCGCGGTGCTGTTGGGCGTCGGCGGCTGGATCGGCTGGCGGTGGCTGAGCCCGCGTGAGTCTGCTGGCCTTGCGCTGCCCGACAAGCCGTCGGTCGCGGTCCTGCCGTTCAACAATCTGAGCCAGGACCCGGCGCAAGAGTATTTCAGCGACGGCGTGACCGAAGCCGTCATCACCGGGCTGTCGAAGATCTCCGGCCTGTTCGTCATCGCCCGGAACTCGGTGTTCACCTACAAGGGCAAACCGGTCAACGTGCGTGACGTCGGCCATGACCTCGGTGTTCGGTACGTGCTCGAAGGCGGCGTGCAACGAGCGGGCGGCCGCGTGCGGATCACCGCGCAGCTGGTGGACGCGCAGACGGGCTATCACCTGTGGGCGGAGCGCTACGACCGCGACGCGAGCGACATCTTCGCCATGCAGGACGACGTCACGCAGCAGATCGTTCGCGCGCTGTCCGTCAAGGTGACCGAGACCGAGCGAGCTCGCTTCGGACAGACCCCGACCGGTGTGCTCCAAGCCTACGATCTGGTCCTCCGCGGCCACGACGAGCGAAAGCGCACGACGCGCGAAAGCAATGCGGAGGCGCGTCGGCTTTTCACCCTCGCGCTCGAGCTCGATCCCCGATTTGCCGCCGCCTACACGGGCTTGGGCTGGACGGTTCTCCAGAGCTGGCAGCTTCTGTGGACGACGGATAGGCAGACCCTCGAGCAGGCTCGCGAGCTGGCCGAACGGGCCATCGCCCTGGACAACTCGCTCGGCAACGCCTATCAGCTGCTGGCCCAGATCTCGCTGTGGCAGAAGGATCACGACCGCGCCATTGCGCAGGCCGAGCGTGGCGTCGCGCTCGATCCCAACGACGCCGACGGCTACGAAACCCTGGCGGAAATCCTCGGCTGGTCGGGGCGGGCCGAGGAGAGCATCGGCGTCATTCGAAAGGCCATGCGTCTGAACCCGCGCTATCCCTTCTTCTATCTGTGGACGCTCGGTCATGCGTATTTCTTGACGGAGCAGCGCGAGGAGGCGTTGGCTACGTTCGCCAAGATCCTGCAGCAGAATCCCAACTTCGTGCCCGCGTACGCGTACCGTGCCGTCGTGCTCAGCGAGCTCGGGCGCACGCAGGATGCGCGCGCGGCGTGGGACGAGGCGAATCGCATCAGTTCGGGCGCATCGCTGTCGACTCTCCGCGAGCGGCTTCCCTACAAGCGCCCGGCGGATTTGAATCGCGTCCTCTCGGCGTTTCAGCGCGGCACCATGTCGTAAGCGCGGCCCGCACACGGCCGCAATGCTACGCGCCGATGACGGGCGCGTAGCCGTCCTTTTACCGTTTCTTCATTTGACCCATCCGCGCCGCGGCTGATTTCATGCGCGCCGTGCATTCACTCTCGCCTGTGAGGACCCGCATGAGACACATTCGACAGCGATCTCTGGCTCTCGCCCTGGCGACGCTCGCCTTCGTGCTGCCGCCGCTCGCGCTCGCGCAGGCGGGCGAGCGCGACGACAAGCTCGGGAAGGTCAATCACATCGTCGTCATCTATCAGGAGAACCACAGCTTCGACAACCTCTATGGGAGCTGGGAAGGCGTGCGCGGGCGGGCCAGCGCCCCACCCGAGCACACCGCGCAGATCAGCCAGGGCGGTGACCTGTACGACTGTCTATTGCAGAACGATGTCAATCTCGCCTCGCCGCCGCTGTTGCCGACGTGCACCAACACGCACGGGGGAGCGTTCATGAGCGCGTTCGTGAACGCGCCATTTTCGATCGACGCCTACATCGAGCCGACCGACAAGACGTGCCCCCCGTCCAACGTCTTCGCGCCCAACGGCGTCCTCAAGAACTCACCGGGTGCGCTTCCGGGCGGGTGCACGAAGGACATCGTCCACCGGTTCTACCAGGAGCAATATCAGATCAACGGCGGGCACATGAATCGCTACGTCACGGGCAGCGATGCGGCCGGGCTCGCGATGGGCTACTACGAGACGACGCAGCTGCCGATCTACAAGTATCTGCACGCGCCGAGCCACCCGAAGTACGCGATCGCCGACAACTTCTTCCAGGGCGCGTTCGGCGGCTCGTTTCTGAATCACCAGTGGCTGATCGCGGCGGCGGCGCCGCTCTTCGCGAATGCCGACCAGAGCGGCACCAATACTGACCTGCATTCCATCGTCGACAGCGCGGGTTTCCCGAATACTACCTATCCGCTCTATCACCCGTCAGTGACCGTCAAGGATGCTCAGCTCACCGTGAAGTGTCCACCGCCGCCGTCCGTTTCCGGTCTCGCGTGCGGCGATTTCGCCGTGAACACAACCCAGCCGTTCTATCAGCCGTTCTCGCCGGGAACCGCGGATGCGCGGCGGCTGCCGCCGCTCACGAATGCGACGATCGGCGACCGGCTGTCGGCTGCGGGCGTCGACTGGGCGTGGTACGCCGGCGGCTGGTCGAACGCCAACGGCGACGTCAATGGACCCGGCTGGACGAATGGCGCCGGCCCCGCCTGCAGCGACCCGAACGCGTTCTCGACGGCCAAGTTTCCGAACTGTCCGGATAACCTGTTCCAGTTCCACCACCATCCCTTCAATTACTTCAAGGCGTTCGATCCGGCGACGCCGGCGGGGCACGCCAACCGGCAGGCCCACCTTCGTGACGAAGCGGAGTTCCTGCAACTGGCCGCCTCGTCGACGAAGCAGCAGTGCAACCTGAAGCCGGTGAGCTTCATCAAGCCGATCGGTGAAGAGAACGAGCATCCCGGGTACACGAACGAGACCGCCGGAAGCACGCATCTCGTGAAGCTGCTCGAGGCCATCACCCAGAGCGGCTGCGCGAAGGACACGATGATCATCGTGACGTACGACGAGTTCGGCGGCCAGTGGGACCACGTGCCGCCGCCAGGGCAGGGCAATGCCAACGGTCCGCACGATCAGTGGGGCCCCGGGACACGCATCCCGGCGCTGATCCTGTCGCCCTTCCTCCGCGGCGACTTCGTCGTCGATCACACCTCGTACGACACGACGTCGATCATCGCCACGATCGAGAAGCGTCATGGCCTCGCACCGCTCGGCAGCCGTGACGCCGCCGTGGCAGATCTCTCGGCGGTGTTCGAGGCGCACTCGAACGGCAACAGCGGCGACTAGAGCTTCGTCGCCCGCGTCAGCATGCTCCGACTCGGCGCTGCTCGCCGCATCCACGGCGGTCAGCGCCGAGTCGCATGTTCGGCAGCAGTGCTCGATTCACACTTCTCCGCACACTTTTCACCGCGCTGTCACTCCGGTGTCGCATTCGACGCGTATGTCTCTCTTCGCGTGCGCGCTGTCCGCGCCGTCGCGCCACTCACGTTTCGCGCCGCTCGAGGCTTGTCCGGCTCGGGCCACGAGGAGGCAGCAACCGATGATCACGCGAGGAAGACAATGGATCGCCGCTGCGGCGCTCGTCACGCTGCTCAACGCTCAACTGGGGGCGTCGGTCGCCGCCGCCGGACAGGGGCACGCCGACGACGGTGATGGCGTGGCAACCGCGACGCCCATCAAGCACGTCATCATCCTGATCGGTGAGAACCGAACGTTCGACAACGTGTACGGCACGTATGTGCCCAAGCACGGCCAAGCGGTGTGGAATCTGCTCTCCCGCGGGATCGTCAACGCCGACGGCTCCCCGGGCCCCAACAAGGACGCCGCGGCGCAGTTCAAGATCGGCAACATCAACCCGGTGAGCTATTTCATCAGCACCACGAAGCTCACAAACCCGAACAAGACGCTCTACTCGCCGTTCCTGCCGACGCCGGAGGCCGGCGGCGCGCCGCCGCAGGCGGTCACGCTGACGCAGCTCGACACCGATCCGGCACCGGCGGCGCCGCCGTTCGACGCGAACACGTTCTCGTTCGCGCAGCTCCACGCGCTGTCTCCCGTGTTCGTGGACCACAAGGATCTGAAGCTGCTCACCACGGGCGCGACCGGCCTGACGAACCATACGGCGGACCCGAGCGAGCCGCCGTCGCCGTCCGTAGAGGCCGACACGCGCATCGAGAACTTCAACCGGCTGCCGAACACGGTCTTTCAGATCACCGGGCCGAATGTTCCGTACGACAGCTACACCGGCGACATGGTCCACCGTTTCTTCCACATGTGGCAGCAGTCGGACTGCGACGTGATGAATGCGACCCCGGCGAATCCCTCCGGCTGCCTCAACGATCTCTATCCGTTCGTCGGCATCGCACGCGTCGACGACTCGGGCAGCAATTCGATGGGGTTCTACAACGTTCAAAAGGGCGATGCGCCGCTCTTCAAGCGTCTCGCCGACGAGTACACGATGAGCGACAACTATCACCAGCCGGTGATGGGCGGCACCGGGGTGCAGCACATCATGCTCGGCACCGCCGACGCGATCTTCTGGGAGCAGGTCGATACCCTGCCGGCGGTGCCGCCCACGAATCGCGTCGCGGATCCCACTCCCAAGAGCGCGACGAACGCCGGATTCAAGACCGACCAGCGGTGGACGAAGTGCGGCGACCCGACGCAGCCCGGCATCAAGCCGATCATGGACTATCTGAAGTCGCTGCCGTGGCGACCCGATCTCACGAAATCGAACTGCGAGCCCAACCGCTACTACATGATCAACAACACGCGGCCGGGATTCCTGTCCAATGGCGACATCAACACCGCCGGCATCACCGACGGCTCGGCCGTGCCGCCGTCGACCCTGCGCACGATCGGCGACGCGCTCAACGAAAAGAAGATCAGCTGGGCCTATTACGGCGGCGGCTTCGATGCCGCGCGGCGCTTCGACAACGGCTCCACCGATCCCTTCGACGTGCTGATCGGCACCGGCGGCGACTGGTACTGCGACATCTGCAACCCGTTCCAGTACGCGGCGTCGATCATGGGCAATGCGGCCGAACGGGACGCGCACATCAAGGACGCCGTCGATTTCTTCGCCGCGCTCGACCAGGGCACGCTGCCCTCGGTGGCTTACCTCAAGCCGGACAGCTTCGACGACGGCCACCCCGCGAGCTCCAAGCTCATCATCCTCGAAGCGCTGATCGAGCGCGTGCTCGACGGTCTCCAGAAGCACCCGGACCTCTTCAAGAGCACCGCGTTCTTCATCACGTTCGACGAAGGCGGCGGCTACTGGGACTCCGGCTTCTTCCAGCCCATCGACTTCTTCGGCGACGGTCCGCGGATTCCGTTCATCGCGGTGTCAAAGTACTCGCGCGGCGGCAAGATTTCCCACTCGTACGCCGATCATGCGTCGGTGGTGAAGTTCATCGAGCGCAACTGGCATCTCGCGCCGCTGACCGGCCGGAGCCGCGACAACCTGCCGAATCCGCACGTGGCCGCCAACAATCCGTACGTTCCGCTCAACATGCCGGCGGTGAGCGATCTCTTCGACATGTTCGATTTCGACGACAAGGACGACGACCAATGAGCCGTCGCGCGTTCGTACTCGCCATCGCGTTGCTGCTGACGTCGACCACGCCGGGGGGCGCCGAGCCCCCCGGCGGCGACAAGGACACGACGCCCCGCCGCGGGCCACTGAGCCGCGTGAAGCACATCATCGTCGTGATGCAGGAGAACCACTCGTTCGACAATTACTTCGGCGTCCTGCCTTACGCGGCGGGCTCGCCGTACCGGAGTGGCCCGTGCGGGGCTGACGATCACGCCTGCGTCGATGGCCTGTCCTGCCGCCGGCATCCGAAGACGGGCGCCTACCACTGCACTGACACCAATCGTGACGACGACCGAGCCAAGAAGGTGAGAGCGTTCCACCTCGCCGACTATTGCGTCAAAACCGATCTCGACCACTCGTGGTTCGGTGTCCACAAGGAGATCAACTTCGTCGACCCGAACGCGGGACTGCGCCGCAGCCCGAACGACGGGTTCGTGCTGCTCAACGACCTCACGAATCAGCCCGACAACGCCGTCGAAACGCCGACGGACGATCAGACGATGGGCTTCTACAACGAGGACGATCTGGGCTTCTACTACGATCTCGCCAAGGTCTTCGCGCTGTCGGATCGTCACTTCAGCTCAGTCCTCGGACCCACGTTCCCCAATCGCTCTTACCTGATGACCGGCACGTCGTTTGGTCATCTGACCACGAGCGAAGAGGTGCCTGACATCACGAAGGTGCCGGTCCTGTTCTACCGACCCATCACCGGAACGATCTTCGACCTGCTCGATCAGCACGGAGTGTCGTGGGTGAACTACTATCAGGACGTGCCGCAGGCCGTAAGCTTCCGAAACTTCCTCGCCGATCCGATGCACTTCCGGTTCGTCAACAAGCCAGGCCCACCCCTGCTGCCGCCCAATCCGTTCAACTCGCTCTTCGAGGATGCGGCAGCCGGCACGCTGCCGTCCGTCGCGTTCGTCGATCCGAATTTCGGGGCGCTCAATTCAGCCACGGAAAACGACGAGCATCCGGGGCCGGGCCCGGGCGGCAACATCCGTGCGGGGCAGAGCACGGTGGCCCGAATCCTCCAGGCCGTTCGCAACAGTCCCAACTGGCCCGACTCGATCGTGCTCATCACCTACGACGAGCACGGCGGGTTCTTCGATCACGTGCCGCCGCCGGCCGCCCCGCAAGGCGGCGCGCGGACGCCCGATGGCATCGCGCCCGGGCAGTGCGCCGACGCGTCGAATCTGCCCGCGAGCGCCACGCCGGGCGGCGGGCTGAATTGCACCGAAAGCAAGAGTGACGCGGCTCAGCTCTGCGCCGAGTTCAGCCTGACGGGGCCGTTTCCGACGCAGTGCGCGAGCTTCGATCAGCTGGGCGTGCGTGTTCCGCTGCTGGCCGTCTCGCCGTTTTCCAAGCGCAGCTACGTCTCGCATCGCGTGACGGACCACACCTCGATCCTGGCGCTCATCGAGCGTCGCTTCCTCACGCCGGATCCCGACGCCGCCGACGTTGCCGCGCACACGCCGCATCTGACGGCGCGGGACGCGCATGCGGACACGCTCGAAGACCTGTTCGATTTCGAGGCCAGTCCGTCCCTCAACGCTGCGATCAACACATCGCTGGCGATTCCGCCGAGCACCACCGATATCGGCTGCACGCCGTGAACACAACGCGGGCGTGACGACGGTACGACAGGCATAGCGCGTGGTCAGACGGCGGAAACCGTTCCGCCGTCGATCACCGCCGACCCACGACCATCGTAGGGCTTAGACCCGACCAAAGGAGGGGGGAGCCCGACCCGACTAACGTCGGGTAGAAGCGTCCTCGCTCATACGAGTACTCTTCGCGGCGAATTGATTCGCAAACATTCGCTGAAGACAGCGAGGACACGATGAATCTTGGGGCGGTGATCGTCGAGCAGCGTCGCACAGACCGTGATCTCGATCTTCTGCAAACGCTCCGGCGTCGCGAGTCGATGGCGGCGGAGAGTCTCATCAGCCGGTACGGTGAGCGCGCCTACCGCCTCGCCCGGCGGATCACGGGAAACGGCGAGGACGCCGAGGAGGTGGTGCAGGACGCGTTCTGCACCGTCGTCCGAAAGATCGACATGTTCCGCGGTGAGTCGGCGTTCGGATCCTGGCTCTATCGGATCGTGGCGAACGCCGCCTACCACAAGCTCCGCGGACGGCAGCGGCGCTGGCGCGAGCTCTCGCTGGATGAGGTGTTGCCGGTGTTCGAAACCGACGGCACTCACGCCGGGCCGGTTGCCGACTGGTCGGCGCGTGTGAACGATCCCGCCGTCCAGGCCGAGCTGCGAACGGCGCTCACCGCGGCCATCGACGAGCTGCCGGCGACGTACCGCACCGTGCTCGTGCTGCGCGACGTGGAGGGGCAGTCGAATTCCGAGATCGCGATCGCGCTCGGCCTCAGCGTTCCCGTGGTGAAGACGCGTGTGCATCGCGCCCGTCTGTTCCTCCGAAAACGACTGGCGCAGTCCATGGCGATGCAGGGCGCGGCGAGCATCACGGCGTGGGCCTCGTGATCGGCAGCGTGAACTGAAACACGGCGCCGCGTGGCGCGTTCGCGGTCGCCCAGAGTCGTCCGCCGTGCGCCTCGACCAGCGTGCGACTGATCGCCAGCCCCAGCCCCATGCCATGCGGCTTCGTCGAGTAGAACGCGTGGAAGAGGCGGTCGAGGTCGCCCGCATCGAGCCCGTGGCCCGAATCCCGGACGGCGACCAGCACGTGCTGTGAATCGGCTCGAGCGGAGCTGATCGACAGCTCTCGCGAGGCGTCGTCGATGCCGTGCATGGCTTCGACGGCGTTGATCACCAGATTCAGAACCACCTGCTGGAGCTGAACGCGGTCGCCGTGGACCAGCGGCAGACCGTCACCGAGCCGCGTGCGCAACGCCACGCGATTGCTCTGCACCTCGCTGCGCGCCAGCGCGACGACCTCCAGGATCGTCTCGTTGATGTCGACCCAGTCCTTCCGTGACGGAGCTTTCTTCGACAGCGCGCGAATCCGGTCGATGATGTCGCCGGCCCGATGGCCGTCGGCGACGATGAACTCCGCGGACTGTCGGGCTTCCTCCAGATTCTGAGCCGCGAGCCAGTGCAGGCACGCCGTCGCGTTGTTGACGACGGCGGCGAGCGGCTGATTGATTTCGTGCGCGATCGACGCCGTCATCTCGCCGAGCGTGGCGACCCGGGCGACGTGGGCCAGCTGCGCCTGGGTATGATGCAAAGCCTCCTCGGCCCGTTTGCGCTCGATGAACTGACCGATCTGGCTGACGATCGTGGCCATCATGTCGAGCAGGTCGTGATCGGGCTCCCGAATCTCGTGGCTGAAGAACTCGATCACGCCAAGGACCTCGCCGTCGAGGAGGATCGGGACCGCGAACGCGGCGTGCAACCCCTCACGGGCGGCGAGCGGCGCGCGCGGAAAATTCGCGTCGGGAACGACGTCGGGGATGTACACGGGCTCACGACTGAGCCAGACGCGGCCGGGCAACCCGATCCCGGGCGCGAACGCGCTCTGCCGGGAGGCGGCTTCGAATCCCGGGATCTCGACAGCGTCGGTGTGCCAAACCTCTACGCACCGCAACACGCCCGCATCGCGGTCGAGGCGCCACAGCGCACCGACGTCCCAGGTCAGCCCTTCACCAATCGTTCGAAGAATCTCGGGTGTTGCTTGCTGCAGGGTCGCGGCTTGCGCCAGGATCTCGGTGACCCTGTGCTGGGCCACGAGACGGCACTCAGCGAGCTTGCGCTCGGTGATGTCTTGCAGGGTGCCGAACACGCGCCGAGGCTGGCCCGCTTCGTCCCTGAGCACGTCGCCCAGGCTGTGGACGAACCGTATCTCGCCGCTCGGACGGACGACGCGATATTCGACGTCGTAGCGTGGTCCGCCTCGAAGGGCTTCGGTGACGGCGGCGGCCCGGTGTTGGCGATCGGCGGGATGCAGCATGTTTTGAACGTCGCCAAAGCTGAGGCTGCGCTGCTGCGGCGGCAGACCGAAAATGCGATAGGTTTCGTCCGACCAGGTATAGCGATTCGTGAGGAGATCGCGCTCCCAGTAGCCGATGTGCGAGATGTGCTGAGCCGCCTCGAGTCTGCGCTCGCTCTCGCCCAGGTTGCGAAACACCAGGACGCTCGTCAGCCCGTCTTCCAGCCGACGGCCGATCTCCTGGAAGAGGCGCCGGTCCTCCCGCGTCCAGGCGCGCGGGTACGAGCACTGGTGCAGCCCGAGCATGTACGGCTTATCGCCTTTGGGATAGATCGCCATGGCGATCATCGACTGGACGTTGAATTGTTTCGCGACGTCGACCGGCAGCGCGTGCTCCGACGTGGGACCGAACGCCACCGGGCCGCTCGACTCCCGGCCGATCCGAAAGGCGTGAGCGACTTCGTCGTCCACGGGCAGCTCGAGCCCCAGCGTGAAGGCTCCCGGAAACTCGGGCCGAGTGTGCTCCATCGGAACTTTCCACGAATCCGCGTCCGGATCACAGGGATAGACGAGCCACGCGCGATCGCACTCGAAGATCGACAGCACCGCGTCGAGCACGCCGCTCATCATCCGCTCGACGTCGGTCGTCCCTTGAATGGCTCGGTTGACCTGATCCATCCGCTCCAGAAACCACAGATGGGCGTGGCGGTCCTCCTCCGCACGCTTGCGCTCGATGGCGATGCTGGCCAGGTCGGTGATCTGCTCGACGAGGGATCGCTGGTGTGGCGTCGGCCGCGCCGGTTGACGCGAGTAGATCGCGAAGGTCGCCAGCACCCTGCCATCCGAGCCGCGGATCGGCGTCGACCAGCACGCGCGCAGCCCATGAGGCAGCGCCAGGTGTCGATACTCGGCCCAGAGCGGATCCTCGGCGATGTCAGTGACGATGACTTGCTCGTTGCGATACGCCGCCGTTCCGCATGATCCGGCGGCCGGACCGATGGGGCTCCCATTGATCGCATCCACATAGCTCGGCGCGAGGCTGGGGGCCGCGCCATGCGTCAGGCGCGTGCCGTCGGCATCCAGCAACAGGATCGAGGAGAGCGTGCCCGGCGCCAGCTCTTCCACGAGCCGGCAAAGAGCGTCGAGGATCACGGGAAGGGATTGGCCGGTGGCGATCATCTCGAGCAGTCGCTTCTCGCCGGCCAGCAGCGCCTCGGCGCGCTTGCGCTCCGCGCGCTCGGTGGCTTCGCGCAATGCGCGCTGCACGGCGGGCGCGAGTCGCGAGAGCCGGTCCTTCAGAATGTAGTCCGTGGCCCCGATTTTGAGCGCTTCGATGGCGATGTCTTCGCCGAGCGTCCCCGAGACAAAGATGAACGGGACGTCGGGACACGCTTTCTTGGCGATCGTCAGCGCCGACAGACTATCGAAGGACGGCAGCGTGTAGTCGGCGAGAATGACGTCGACGTGGCCCTGATCGAGCGCGGCGACGAAATCCTGCTGATTCTGGACACGGGTGAGCTGCAACGCCATGCCCTCGGTTTCGAGCGCGGCCCGTATGAGCTCGGCGTCGTCCGCGTCGTTCTCGAGATGCAGGATGCGCAGCACGCTAGTCGAGGCCCTTGTTATCGCACGTCTTGCATCGCTATGGCCTTCCGTGTGACGAATCGGGCGGCGTAACTAGACCACTTTTGCCCGACTTCGGCAACATCGACCACGTGATGCCGCTGAGCGCCGCAGTGGTCAGTCAGGCTGGATCGGCACCGGATTTCGCGAATGGCGGCGTGGGCGTTGCGACCACGAGGAACAGTCGCACGTGTCGGTCAGCTCAGTCGTGGTACCACCACGGGCCCCACACGGCCCAGTCCATCTCTTGCTGTTCGCGCCAGAGCCGCTCCTGCGCGATCTGCTTTTCGACGACCAGGTGCTGGTAGGCGGTGTATTCCTTGGGGCCACCGACGTAGAGACAGCGGCACTTGTCCGGATCCGCGTACGTGTATGTGACCCTCTGGTCGCGATCACGGGCCACGATCTTGTACGGCGGCATCGCAGCCAGGTCGCGCTGGCGCTCTGGGCTGTCGGCGGGACGCATCTCGAATCCGGCCGCGGCCAGCAGCTGCTCCGTGCCGCCCGCCTCGTGACGCCGAATGCTCGTGCATCCCGACAGTACGGCGAGGCAGACCGTGGCCAGCGCCGCGGCGATCGCTCTTCTGCGACTCATTCGGTGCGTCCTCAACGTAAAGACGCTCGCCACCGCGGCGGAGTGACACTCGGGCTGCGTTAATCGAGAAGAGGCCGCGGCGCGGCGGCGATCGCCGCGCCGCGGCGAGAGATCAGGACGCGGTCAGCCTGGCGCCGTGCGCAACTGGCAGCGCCACGCGGCACGGAGCAAGGAAGAGCCCGCGGACCCACCGCGCATCCCGCAGCACCGGCGGGCGGTCGAACGCGCGCAGCAACGTGACCACGACCGTGTCGATCCAACCGGCCCAGTCATCACGGTCGTCCGGAGGAACGAGACGCTCGAGGCGGTGTCGGAACGCCTCGTATTCCGCCTCATCCGAGTCTGCGGCGACGACGGGCATCGTCAGCCGCTCGGTGATCCACACGTGCGTCTGCAGCACGAGGCGACGACGCGGCTCGGGGCTCAGGCCGAGCCAGAGCGGCGCGAGATCGGCGTACCACTGCTCGATCGACACGCGCCGGCCGCGGCCACCGCGGCGCTGCGCGCTCCGCGCGGCCAGGAAGCGAGCGTCGGCCGCTCGCCGTCGGGCCATCGCACGGAGCTCGGAGGCGCGAAGCGGATCGCGCTGCCAGAGCAGCCGCCAGCCGTCGAGCACCCGACGCGCGCGAACGGCCGGAAGCCGCTGCACGATCAGCAAGCGTCCGTGCAGCCCCGTGGCGCGCAGCTCCCGCGCGATGTCACGCGCGGCGACCTGAACATCGCGACGCCAGAGGCGCCGCTGACCGCACGGCGGCACGAGGGCGTGCCGCAGGAGCAGCGCGAGCTGCCCCGACGCGGACTGATGAACCGCCACCAGCGCAGGATGCTGCTCGCTGATGGCGTCGTGAAGCTCGGTCCAGCGAACGGCGCCCGAGCGCACGGCCGCCTGCCTCAGGCACCGACGGCGAGCCACATCGGCTCACCGTCCCGCCGGACCAGGAAGACGATCGGCGCGCCCGCGCGATGCTGCTTCAGCGCGGTCTGAAGATCCGCCACTTCCGCGACCGGCCGATGATCCACCTCGGCGATGACGTCACCGGCCTTGAATCCTGCCGTCTCCGCGCGGCTGCCGTCGCGAACGTCGGTCACCAGCACGCCGCGTTGCGACGGAATGCCGGCCTGTTCGGCGACTCGTGGCGTCAGCGTCTGCGCATCGATGCCGAGGCTCGTCGCCCCGGAGTTGCTATCACCGTTGACGCGGGCCTCGCGAATATCCTCGAGCCGCGCGACCGTTGCCGTCAGCGTGAGCGGCGCCCCGTCACGCACGACTTTCAGCGTCACGTGCTTGCCGACCGGCGTCTCGGCCACCGCGCGCGGCAGCTCCGACGCGCGCGCGACCTTGCGACCGTGCTGGACTACAGTCAATGGCGGAACTTCGAGCAGGCGATCGAGCGCGCGATCCGCGCCGCGCGGAACAGTGGACAAGATCCCGCCAACCATTTTGCTGAGGTCAGCAAAATGGTCACGATTGGTTCGGGCGCACGTCGCA
>DAIRVP010000037.1:0-36080 GCA_036802765.1 Candidatus Rokuibacteriota bacterium | reverse complement strand
GGTCGGTCCGTTGCTCTCGCGCATCCCCTCCGGCCGCGAGAGGCGGAGGCCTAGCACGATCCCCCCAAGCCCGTGCTCGACCACCTAGGAGTTCGGATTCCGAGGTCGATCGGTTCACGAGCCGGCGGGCGACGCTCAGCCGAGGGCGCGCAGGGAGTCGGCCAGGATGTCGAGGCGGACGACTAGGCGCCCGGAAGCAGGCCCCCCGTCATTTCGACGACAGTGACGGCGCTGCCGAGCGCGGCATAGACGGAGCCGAGCTCGAGACCGATGTAGCCGCCGCCGACGACGAGCAGGCGCTCGGGAATGTCCGGCACGTCGAGCGCGGCGGTGGAGTCCATGACGCGCTCCGAGGGCTCGACGCCGCGCAGACGCGTCGGCGCCGAGCCGACGGCGACGATGGCATGTCGGAATTTCAGCGCCTGCGGCTCGTCGCCCTCGACACGGACCGTCCGCGCGTCCTCGAACACGCCGCGCCCGCCGACGACCTCGACGCCCTTCGCCTTCGCGACGCTCGCCAGCCCGCGCGCGAGCTTTCCGACGACGCGCTCGGCCTTCCACTTGCGCAACGGGTCGAGCGACACGCGCGCCGGGCCGAAGTCGACGCCGAATTCCTTGGCGCGTTCGGCCTCGGCGAGCACGCCAGCGACGTGCAGCAGCGCCTTCGACGGAATGCAGCCTTCGAACAGGCACGCGCCGCCGAGCCGCTTGTTCGAGTCGACGACGACGGTCTCGAGACCCAGCTCGGCGCATCGGAATGCCGCCGAGTAGCCGCCCGGCCCGCCGCCGATCACGACGACATCGACATCGCGGACGAGATCACCCATGACCATTGCGTCACCGCCCTGCGGAAAGCAGGCGCGTCGTGCCCGGTACCACCGGCGTCACCTGGCAATCGCGGAATCCAGCGCCGCGCACGGCGTCCGTGAGCCATGTCGGCGTGAGCGCCGCCACGTCGGCATCGATCGTGATGGCGTTCAGAAGCCACAGCGCGGCGAGCGGAGGACCGGTGTGATCGTCGTCCACCATGAAGTCGTGAACGAGCAGGCGGCCGCCCGGACCCAAAGCCTTGTAGGCGCGGGCGAGCAGCGCAGCGGTGGCCGTCTCACTGACCGCGGACAACAGATACGACATCAGCACGACGTCGTTGTCGACGGGCCACGCGACGTCGCGCGCGTCGCCCTCGACGAACGTGATGCGCTCGGTCAGTCCGTGCTCGCGCACCAGCCCGCGGCCGACGGCGGCCACGCTCGGGAAATCGATGATCGTCGAGGTGAGGCCCGCCGTGCGCTCGCACAGCACGATGCTGAAGGCGCCGCTGCCGCCGGCCACGTCGAGCAAGCGCCGCGCGCCCGTCAGATCCACGAGCTTGGCGACGACGTGAGCCGGACCCAGCGAGCCCGAGTGCTGCGCGATCGTGAACGCACGCGCCTCTTCGGGGTCGCGCAGCTGCGAGTAGAAATCCACGCGCTCACCACGCAGTGCGGCGTCGAGGTGCATCAGCGTGGGATAGATCTGTCGAGAGACCTGAAAACGAAAATAATCGCCGAAGTATGCGGGTGACGTCTGGACCAGATAGCTGGCGCTCGCCGGCGCGTTGGCGTAACGCTCACCATCGTACGTGAGCAGGCCGAGCGCGACGCACGCGGTGAGCAGCGCGCGCAGGCGACCGGCGGCGAGGCCGAGCTCCGTCGCGAGCGCTTCGAGCGTCTTCGAGCCGTCGGCGAGACGTCCGAAGACGTCGGCATCGAGCGCAGCGAAGAGCGCGCGCGAGGCCATGAATCCGTAGCCGATGCGCGAGATCTCGCGGACGTCGGTGATCGGCGCCATGCCGCTCAGAGCGCGAGCCCGAGCAGCCGCTCGGGTGCTTCGAGGCGGCGGACGATCGCCGATGCGAAGCGCGCGCCATCGGCGCCATCGGCCACGCGGTGGTCGAAGGTCAGGGACAGCGGCAGCAGGAGACGGGGCTCGATGCGCCCATCGCGAACCACGGCCTCCTGGCGCGCACGCGCAACGCCGAGGATGGCGACCTCCGGATAGTTGATGATCGGGATCGCCCCGGTCCCGCCGAGCGCGCCGATGTTGGTGACCGTGAAGCTGCCGCCGCGGAGATCGTCGAGCGTGGCCTTGCCCTCACGCACACGCTGGGCCAGGGCGCCGAGCTCGCGCGCCACGTCCAGCAGCGGCTTGGCGTCGACGTCACGCAGCACGGGCACGATCAGCCCGCGCTCGGTAGCCACGGCGACGCCGACGTGGACGTAGCGCTTCACGATCAGCTGTCCCGCGGCGGCGTCCAGCGTCGCGTTGAACGTCGGATGCTCGCGCAGCGCCAGCGCGGCGGCCTTCAGGAGAAACGCCGTCAGCGTGAGCGTCACGCCGAGCGCCTTGGCCGGCTCGAGATTACGCTGAATGATCGCGTCGAGCTCCGTGATGTCGGCGCGATCGAAGTGGGTGACGTGCGGAATCACCGTCGCCGACAGCGTCATACGCTCGGCGATCGTTCGGCGCAGGTGCGACAGCGGCTGGCGCTCGATCGCGCCCCACTGCTCGAAGTTGGGCAGCGGTGGCTCGGTGACGTGAGTCGCAAGTGGCTTGGCCGGCGCCGCGGGCTCGGTGCGCTCGGCGGGCGGCGCGGCGGAACGCGCCGCCGGCGCCGCCGCGGTGCCGCCACGGCCTGCGGCCGCTCGGACGTCGTCGTCCGTGACGCGGCCAGCCGGTCCCGTGCCGTGTACCGTCTGCAGGTCCACCCTCAATTCGCGAGCGAGCCGCCGCGTGGACGGCGTCGCGGGGACCGGGCCCGCACGGCTGACGGTTTCAGCGCGTGGTGGGGCAGGCGCCGCCGCTCGGGGCGGCTCCGGCGCCGGCGTCGGGCGCGCGCGGCCATCGCGGACGGCCGTGCTGGGCTCGGCCGCGACTGCCGCGTCGCCGAAGGTCACGAGCACTTGCCCGACCTTCACCGTCTGATGCGGCTCGACGTGGATCTTCTCGACGCGACCGCTCATGGGAGACGGGATCTCGACCGTCGCTTTGTCGGTCTCGACTTCCAGCAGCGGCGCGTCTTCGGCGACGACATCGCCCTCGCGCACCAGCACCTTGACGATCTCGGCCTCGGTCAATCCCTCGCCGAGGTCCGGCAGGACGAAGGGGCGTGACATCAGCTAGAAGGCGAGGGTCTCGCGCGCCGCGGCGACGACGCGCGCGACGTCCGGCACGTTGGCCTTCTCGCGCGCGAAACCGGGGAAGGGGACGTCGTGCGCAGTCACGCGCGCGATCGGCGCCTCGAGCGACAAAAATGCGCCGTCCATGATCGACGTCGCGATCTCCGCGCCGGGACCGAATGAGCGCGGCGCCTCGTGCACGATGACCGCGCGGCCCGTTTTGCTGACCGAGCGCACGATCGTTTCGCGATCGAGCGGCGCCACCGTCAACAGATCGATCACATCGCAGCCGACGCCGTCTTCCTGCTCGAGCGTCTCGGCCGCCTCGCGGGTGACGCGCAACATCGCGCCCCACGCGACCAGCGTCAGATCGTCGCCTTCGCTCACGATCTGCGCGCGGCCGATCGGAAAGGTCTCCGGCTCGTCGGGCACCTCTTCCTTGGTCGCGTGGTAGAGGGCCTTGTGCTCGAAGAAGACGACGGGATCGGGATCACGGATCGCGGCGGCGAGCAATGCGCGCCCGTTCCGCGGGCCCGACGGGATGACCATCTTGAGCCCGGGGATGTGCGCGTAGAACTGCTCCTCCGACTCGCTGTGGTGCTCGAGCGCTCGCACCCCGCCGCCGTAGGGCATGCGCATCACCATCTGCACGTGGAAGCGGCCCTGCGAACGATTGCGATAGCGCGCCGCGTGGTTCTCGATCTGGTGGAAGCACTGAAACGCGAAGCCGGAGAACTGGATCTCGCACACGGGTTTCAGGCCGTAGAGCGCCATGCCGATCGACGTGCCGATGATAGCCGCTTCGGCCAGCGGGCTGTCGATGACACGCTTGCTGCCGTACGTGCGGTGTAGGTCCTCGGTCACGCGGAAGACGCCGCCGTCGACGCCGACGTCCTCACCGATCACCAGCACGTCCGGATCGCGCTCCATCTCCTGGGTCAAAGCCAGGTTCAGCGCCTTGACCATGTTGAGCTTGGCCATCAGCGACGCCCGCTTCGCTGGCCGCGCATCGGCGGCGAGGGCTCGTGCTTCTCACGCCGGCCCGGCTCGCCGCTGCGCAGCGTCTCGGCCAGCGTCTCGCGCTGGGCTTTCAGCTCGGGCGGCAGCTCGGCGTAGACGTGGTCGAACATCACGAGCGGATCGGCGGGCGCCGTCGCCTCGAAGCGCGCGACGGCGGCGGCGATCTCCTCGTCGACTTTCGCCTCCAGCCCGTCCTCGAGCAGGCGCTTCTTCTTGAGGTAGGCGGCGAAGCGCGTAAGCGGGTCCTTGCGCTCCCACTCGGCGACCTCCTCGGCCGTGCGGTACTTCGTCGGATCGTCGGCGGTCGTGTGGACGCCGAGGCGATAGGTGACGCACTCGATCAGGGTCGGGCCGTCGCCGGCGCGCGCGCGCTCGATCGCCTCAAGGCTCGCGGCGTAGACGGCGAGCACGTCGTTGCCGTCGACCTGAATGCCCGGCAGCCCGTAGGCGAGCGCCTTCTGCGCGATCGTCTTGGAGTTCGTCTGCTTCTTCAGCGGCACGGAGATCGCCCACTGGTTGTTCTGGCAGACGAACACGACGGGCACGTGCCACACGCCCGCGAAGTTCAGCGCCTCATGGAAGTCGCCCTCCGACGTCGCGCCATCGCCGAAGTACGCCATCACGACGACGTCGTCCTGGCGGTACTGGGCGGCGTAGGCAAGACCGACGGCGTGAGGCAACTGGGTCGAAACGGGAATGGTGATGGGCAGATCGTGCTGATCGGGCGCGGGTTGGCCACCCTCCAGGTGGCCGGCGAAGAACAGCAGCAGCTTTTCGATGGGCCACCCGCGCCAGATCATGGACGCGGTCTCCCGGAACGACGGCACCATCCAGTCGCTCGGCCGAAGCACGGCGACGCTGCCGAGCTGCGAGGCCTCCTGGCCCTTGATCGGCGCGAACGTGCCGATGCGCCCCTGCCGCTGCAGCCGCACCATCCGCTCGTCGAGGCGCCGTGCGAGCAGCATCGCGCGATACAAGCGCTTCAGCTCGTCGCCGGACAGTCGCGGATCGAGCGAGGCGTCGAGGTTGCCTTCGGCGTCGAGGATCGACAGATAGTCGACGGTGAACCGGGGCTCCAGCGGGGTTCTTGGCATTCAAGCCTCCGCGTTGGGCTCATTGTACCTTGTGGCCCCGGCCGTTCCGGCCGACTGAGTATAATGACGCGCCCTCAGAGAGGAGGACCCACCTGATGCGACGTCTCGCGCAGCTGCTCACCGTCCTGTTGCTGCTCATCAGCGTCGTGCCGACACCGGCGGACGCGCAGCAGCCCAAGCGGGGCGGCGTGTTTCGCATCGCCGAGCGCGAGGCGCCAAGTCTCGATCCGCATCTCTCGATCAGCTTCCTCACGCACTCCTACGTGAGCATGTCGTACAGCCAGCTCGTGCGTTTCCCCAACGGTCCCGAGCAGAAGTCACCGACGGATTTTTCGATCGTGCCGGATCTCGCGGAGAAGTGGACCGTCAGCCGGGACGGCCGCGTCTACACATTTCAGCTGCGCCGCGGCGTGCGCTTCCACAACAAGCCGCCGGTCAACGCGCGCGAGGTGACGGCGGACGACGTGAAGTACTCGCTGGAGCGGTTCATGGCGAAATCGGCGTTCCGCACGCGGTTCGAGCCGGTCACGGGCGTCGACGTGGTCGATCGGTACACGGTACGTGTCACGCTCAAGGAGCCGTACGCGCCGTTTCTCAATCACCTCGCGAATCCGTCGTTCTGCGCGATCCTGCCGCGTGAGGCCGAGGATCGATTCAAAGACTTCAACACGCCGGAGGCGGTGATCGGCACCGGCCCGTTCGTGCTGAAGTCCTACGACAAGGGCGTCCGCGTCGTGTTCGAGCGCAATCCCGACTATTTCATGAAAGGGCTGCCGTACCTCGACGGCGTCGTCATCGACATCACGCCGGACGCGGCCGCGCGCGTGGCCGTGCTGCGCGCCGGCAAGGCCGAGCTTCCCCACATCTGGGGCTGGATCAGTCCCGAAGAAGCGAAGGCGGTTCAGAAGACCAATCCCGAGCTCACCCTCACGCCCTACCTGATCATCGGGCTGCCGTACATCTCGTTCCGCACCGACCAGCCCCCCTTCAATGACGTCCGCGTCCGCCGCGCCGTCTCGCTGGCCCTCGACCGCAAGGCGTGGAACGACGCGCTGCTCTTCGGCGAGGGCTGCGTGGACGCCGGGCCCGTGCCGTGCGCGCTGAAGGAATGGAAGCTCGACGCCACGAAGATGGATCCGGCGAAGGCGAAGTATCTCGTCGGCTACGATCCCGCCGAAGCCAAGCGATTGCTCGCCGAGGCGGGCTACGCGAAGGGACTCACGGTGCCGATGTTCCACTGGCCCGGCTACGTGGTGCCGTGGCGTTCGTACTACGAGCTCGCCGCCGACAATCTCGCGAAGGTCGGCATCACCGTCGAGCTCAAGCCGGAGGAGTACGGCAAGTACTCGTCGACGACCATGGTTGGCAAGTACGAAAAGATGGCGATGGGTCCGTCGACGCCGTTCACGGAGGTCGATGACTTTCTGTTCGGCCGTTTCGCGCCCGAGCTGCCGACGAACCTCAGCCACGTGGCGGACGCCGAGCTCACGCGCATGCTGGTGGCGCAGCGACGCGAGATGGATCCCAAGAAGCGCAAGCAGCTCATCGACGACATCCAGCGCTACCTGGCCGACAAAGCCTACTACGTGTATGCGCCCCAGTGGCCGCAGTACGTCGCCCATCCGCAGTACGTGAAGGGCTTTCAGCACCACGACGGGTACGGGATCGGGATGCGGCTGGTGTTTACGTGGCTCGACAAGTAGGACGGCGGTGAAGCAGTACGTCGTCCGCCGCGTGGCGCTGGCGGTGCCGACGCTCTTCCTCGTCAGCATCATCGTGTTCCTGCTCTTGCGGCTCATGCCCGGCGACGTGGCCACACGCATGGTGGAGGGACACGCGTACGCGCCGACACTGGCCGCCCTGCGCCACGACCTCGGCCTCGACCGGCCGATGCACATGCAATACGCGGAATGGATCGGCAACATCGTGCTCCGCGGCGACTTCGGGCGCTCGTACTGGACGCGTCAGCCGATCCTCGACGAATTCGTTCGACGCTTTCCCGTGACGCTGGAGCTCGCAGTGCTGACGATCCTGGTCTCCGTCGTGATCGGCGTCTCGGTGGGCATCGTCTCCGCCGCCCGTCAGGACTCCGTCTCGGACTACGTCGGCCGCGTGCTGTCGATCTTCGCGCTGTCGGTGCCGTATTTCGGCCTCGCCGTCGTGGTCGTCGTGCTGCCCGCGATCTGGTTTCGCTGGACCCCGGTGTGGACGTACGTAGCGTTCACGGTGTCGCCCGTCGAAAATCTCAAGATCATGCTCATCCCCGCGCTGGTGTTCGGCGTGACGCGCGCGGGGCCCATCATGCGGATCATGCGCAGCTCGCTGCTCGACGTCCTGCGGCAGGACTACATCCGGACCGCGTGGTCGAAGGGCCTGTCCGAGCGCCGCATCGTCCTGCGCCACGCGCTCAAGAACGCGCTCATCCCGGTGATCAGCCTCGTCGGACTGCAGATGCCGCTCTACATCGGCGGCTCGGTGATCATCGAGGCCATCTTCCGCTTGCCCGGCGTCGGGCTGTTCTTCTTCGAGGCGCTCGGCAAGCTCGACTATCCGGTCGTGCAGTCCGTGAACCTGATCATCGCGGCGATGGTCGTTGGCCTGAACCTCCTCATCGACCTCTCGTATGCCTTCCTCGACCCGCGTATCCGGTACTAATTCGGAGGGGGCCTCGACGGCCCCCTCCGATGCCTCCCCCAGGACTCAGATTGCGCCGGCAAAGCCGGCGCTCGAACAGCGGCGATCACGGCCGTGGTATCTCGATGTCTGGGTGCAGATCGTGCGCCGCAAGCCGCTGGGGACCGTCGGCGGCGCGATTGTCGTGCTGATGCTCGCCGGCGCGGTGTTCGCCGACGTCATCGCGCCCTACGGGTACGCGCAGACGAGCCTGCGCGACCGCTTCGTGGCCATGAGCGCCGGGCACTGGCTCGGCACCGACCAGCTCGGACGCGATCTCCTCACGCGGCTGCTCTACGGCGCGCGCGTCTCGCTGTACGTCGGGTTCGGCGCCGTGGCGCTGGGCAGCGCGCTCGCGACCCTGATTGGCGTCGCCTCCGGCTATTTCGGCGGCCGCTTCGATCTGCTGCTGCAGCGCGCGGTGGACGCGTGGATGGCGTTTCCTCCGCTGCTCCTGCTGATGTCGATCATGTCACTGCTCGGGCCGAGCGCGCTGAACATCACCGTGGTCCTGGGCCTGGCATTCGGCATTCAGAACTCGCGGATCGTGCGCGCGGTGGCGCTCTCGCTGAAGGAGCACACATTCGTCGAGAGCGCTCGCGCGCTCGGCTCCGGCCATGTGCGGGTGACCATCGGCCACATCCTGCCGAACGTGCTGCCGACGATTATCGTGGTGGCGACCACTGGACTGTCGACGGTGATCCTGACAGAAGCGAGCCTCTCGTTCCTCGGCCTCGGTGTGCCGCCGCCCTATCCGACCTGGGGAGGCATGCTGTCGCTGGCGGGCCTCGACCACATGTATCAGGCGCCGTGGCTCGCCGTCTGGCCGGCCGTCGCGCTGTCGCTTGCCGTGTTCGGGTTCAACATGCTCGGCGATGCGCTGCGCGATCTGCTCGATCCGCGGCTGAAGGGCGGGTAGGCGAGCGACTACTTGCGACCGCCGGAGGCGCGCTTCGCCACCTTGGCGGCGACCTTCGGAGCGGCGCCGGCCGCCGCTTTGCTCGGCGGCTTCTTCGCGGTCGCGGCCGATTCCGGCAGGCCTCGTTTGGCGAGACTGGCTTTCAGCGCGTCCATCAGATCGATCACGCGCGGGCGTTCTGCCGGTGCCGGGGCGGGGGCGATCTCGCGCCCCTCGATCTTGCGCTGCAGCATGTCCAGGACGCGTCCGCGGTAGTCATCCTTGTACTCGTCGGGCTTGAACTCGTCGCGGGCGAGCCCGCGAATCAGTTGCAGCGCCAGCTCGAGCTCACCGTCGCGGACGCTCGCCGACCGGCCCTTGTCCACGTCGGCGAACGAGCGGACTTCGTCCGCGAAAAACATCGTGTGCAGGAGGAGCCCATCCTGCGCGGCGCGAATCAGCACCAGGCTCTCCTTGCCGCGCATCACGAACTTCGCGACGGCGACCTGCTGGGCCTGCGCCATCGCATCGGCGAGCAGCCGGTACGGTTTCTCGCCGCCCTTGTCGGCGCCGAGGTAGTACGCCTTTTCGAAATAGACCGGGTCCACCTGCGCCAGCGGCACAAACTCGAGGATGTCGATCATCTTCGACGCTTCGCCCTCGAGCGCCTTCAGCTCTTCGTCGGTAACCCGCACGTACTGGTCTTTCGCGAACTCGTAGCCTTTCACGAGCCCGCTGCGCTCCACGACTTCGTTGTCGACCGGGCAGAAGGTCTGCTGCTTGATCCGCGATCCACACTTGGCGTGCAGCAGATTGAACGATACGTTGCCCGGCGCGGTCGCGGTATAGAGCTTGACCGGAATGGACACGAGGCCGAATGAGATGGTGCCCGAGCCGAGCGCATGCGGTGGCATGGTGTCTGGCACCATAACACGCGTGACGCCTCGGGTCTTCAGGGTCCCGGCAGCCCAACATTTCGTGGTGCGATGGCGACACGCCGCGCTGCTGGTGGTGGTCGCGGCGCTCGTCGTCGGCTGTGGTGGCAGCCCGGCCGCACCGGGACCGATCACGCTGGTCTTCAAGCACGCCAAGATCCTCGGGCCCGCGGATCCCGTGCCGGGACTTCTCAGAGAATTCGAGCGGCGTCATCCCGGCGTGCGTGTGCAGGCGGAATCGCTCTCGTGGAACTCGGACGATCAGCACCAGTTCTTCGTCATCAATCTCGAGGGTCGCGGCGCCGCCTTCGACGTCATGATGCTCGACGTCGTGTGGGTGGCCGAATTCGCGCGCGCCGGCTGGCTGCTCGACCTCTCGCCGTGGGTCCCGCCCGCCGAGCTCACACCGCACTTCCCCTCCACGATCGAACCCGCGACGTGGAACGGCGGCGTGTGGGCGATGCCGTGGCTGATGAACGTCGGCATCCTTTATTACCGCGCGGATCTGCTCGCCCGGCACGGGCTGCAGCCGCCGAAGACGTGGGAGGAGCTCGTCGATCAGGTCGAGCGCATCCGCGGTGTCGAGCGTGACCCGCGATTGGACGGCGTGCTCTGGCAGGGCCGGCAGTACGAAGGACTCACCGTCAACGCGCTGGAAGCAATCTGGGCGAACGGCGCGCGCGTATTCGGCGGCGACGGAGCGATCTTTCCGGAAGAAGAGCGCGCGGCTGGAGGGCTCGCGCTCCTGCGCGCGCTGATCGTCTCGGGCGTCAGTCCTTCGTGGGTCACCGCGGCCGACGAGGAGCTGAGCCGCCGTCACTTCGGCGACGGCCGCGCGATCTTCCTGCGCAACTGGCCGTACGCGATGGACCTGTTTCAGGCGTCTGGCTCACCGGTGCGCGGTCGCGTGGGCATCGCGCCGCTGCCGGGTCGCGTGGGCGGCGCGGTCAGCGCGGCTTCCAGCGGCGGCGCCCATCTCGGTGTCGACCGCCGCACGCGCCATCCGGAGCTCGCCGCCGCGCTGGTGCGATTCTTGGCCGGCGCGGAGGCGCAGAAAGCGATGGCGCTCGGCGGCGCGCTCAATCCTACGCGCATGGCGCTCTACCACGATGCGGACGTCGTGCGCGCGCATCCCGACTTCCCCGCGATCCACGACCTGATGCTGCACGCGCGCCCTCGGCCGGTGACGCCCGCCTACTTGATGGTCTCGACGACGCTGCAGCCCGAGTTCTCCGCCGCGCTGGTCGGCGTCAAGTCACCGCGCCAGGCGATCGAGCACGCGCGACTGCGACTGGCCTATCTGCTCGAGGGGCTGCAATGACCCATCGCGTGCCGAGCTCGCGGCGCGCGCGCGGCGAGGCCCGCGCCGCGCGTCTGATGCTCGCGCCGGCGCTGATCGCGCTCGCCACGCTCGCAGCGTGGCCGGGCCTGTGGGTCCTGTGGCTGTCGCTGCAGCGCCGCATTCCGGTGTTCGGCATCGAGCGCTTCGTGGGCCTCTCGCACTATGTGTTCCTGGCGACCGATCCGCGCTTCTGGAACGCGCTGAAGGTCACGCTGCTCTTCACGTTCGCGTCGGTGGCGCTGGAGCTCCTGCTCGGCGTCACGGTCGCGCTGGCGTTGCAGGGACAGCGGCGCGGCCGGCGCATCGCGGTGGCGCTGCTGCTGCTTCCGTGGGCGCTGCCGTCGGTCGTCACGGCGCGCATGTTCGAGTGGCTCTATCACCCGTCTGCCGGCCTGCTCAACTTTCTGCTCGGCGGCCAGGCGATCAACTGGCTGGGCGAGCCGATCCTCGCCCTGCCGGCCCTGATCGTCGCCGATGTGTGGCGCACGATGCCATTCGTGGCCCTGCTCTGCTACGCGCGCGTGCTGACGATCGCGCCGGACATCTACGAGGCAGCGCACGTCGACGGCGCCGGCGCCGTGGCCACCATCCGGGACATCACGCTGCCGCTGCTGCGCCGTGTGCTGCTCATCGCGCTACTCTTCCGCACGCTCGATGCGCTGCGGGCCTTCGACCTGATGTTCGTGCTCACGGGCGGCGGCCCTGCGAACACGACGGAGACGCTGACGGTGTACGCCTACCGCAGTCTGTTCCAGACGCTGCAGCTGGGGTTTGGTGCTGCCATCGGTGTCGTCGTGTTCGTGCTCGTGATGTTGGTGGCGTGGGCGTATTTGCGTGCGATGGCGCGCGAAGAGGAGGCGACCGCGTGAACGCGCGGAGCATGCGGCGCGATGCGCTGGTGCTCGCCGCGCTCGCGCTGTGGGCGGTGCCGTTCTTGTGGCAGGCGCTCACGTCGCTCAAGCCGGACACCGCGCTGCTCGCCGTGGAGCGACTGCTCGCCGCGCCGCCGACGCTCGACCACTATCGTGCCGTGGTGCAGCGCAGCGTCATGCCGGCCGCGCTCACCAACAGCCTGGGCGTCGCCGCGCTCACGACGCTGTTGGCCATCGCGCTCGGGACGCCCGGCGCCTACGCGCTGGCGCGACTGCCCGTGCCGGGCAAGCAGCTCCTGCTGCTCGGCATCGTCGCGTGTACGGCGTTTCCTCAAGTCACGATCGTCGGTCCGCTGTTCGTGCTGCTCCGCGCGCTGGATCTGCGTGACACGTGGCTCGCGCTCGTGCTGGCGGACACCTCGTTCGCGCTGCCGCTCGTGCTGTGGCTGCTCGCCGGCTTCGTTCGCGAAGTGCCGATCGCCGTCGAGGAAGCCGCGCAGATCGACGGAGCGGGCCGCATCACGATGCTCACGCGCGTCGTGCTGCCGCTGATGGCGCCGGGGATCGCCTCGGCCGGCCTGCTCGTGTTCCTGATGTCGTGGAACGAGCTGCTCTTCGCCTATACGTTCACCGCGACGGAGGCGAGTCGCACCGTGCCGGTGGCGCTCGCGCTCTTTCCCGGCGTCTACGAGGTCCCGTGGGGCGACATCGCGGCCGCCTCGATCCTCGCGAGCCTGCCGCCGATCCTGATCGTGGCCGGCCTGCAGCGCTGGCTCGTGCGTGGGCTCACCGCTGGCGCGCTGCGCGAGTGAGGGCACGCTCCGGTTCCGAACCCGCAGCCACGTGCACGGCGGCGCGCCGCACGATGCCGCGATGTCGATATCCGGGCGTCCCGATCGCGCGAGCGGTCAGCACGCCGGACGTCGCAGAATGGCTCCGTCGATCTTGCGTGGAATCAACTGCCCGTCGCGGGTGTCGCCGTGTAACCGCCCGTTGTCGACGATCACTTTGCCGCGCAGGATCGTGGTCACCGGCCAGCCGCGCACGTCCCAGCCCTCCCACGGGCTGTAGTCGCTCACGTGAAAGTCGTCCTTGGTCAGCGTGCGATTGATCGACGGATCGATCAGCACGATGTCGGCGTCGCTGCCGGGCGCGAGGGTGCCCTTGCGCGGATAGAGCCCCAGGATCTTCGCGGCATTGGACGAGGTCACCTGCACGAAGCGGTCGAGCGACATCTTTCGCTTGACCACGCCCTCCGTGTACACGATGCCCATGCGCGCTTCGGCGCCGAGATTGCCGCCCGTGACGTCCTCGATCGTCTTGCCGCGCAGCTTGAGCGCGAGCGTCGTCGGATACTCGTCGGTGGCGGTCGTCGACACCGCGTCGTTCAGCAGCCCGTCCCACAGCGCCGCCTGGTCCTCGGGGTACTTGAGCGACGGATACGTGTGGTAGCAGAAGCCGCGGGGCGATCGGTAGTCGTCTGCGCTGAAACACGTGTAGTGGTGCAGCGTCTCGGCGTAGATCGGACGTCCGTGCCCGCGCGCCTCGGCGACCGCCTCCACGCCTTCGCGCGCGGAGGTGTGCACGAAGTAGATCGCCGCGTCCATGACGGACGCCAGGTTGATCGCGCGGCGGAACGACAGCATCTCGGACACCTTGTTGTGCACGAGCGGCAGGTTTGCGCCCTCCATCCGGCCTTCCTCACGGAAGCGCTCATACATGAACTGGACGACGTCGTGATCCTCGGCGTGCACGACCATGATGCCGCCACGCGGCGCGACTTTTTCCATCGCGTACTGCAGGCGGCCGAAGTCGAGCCGGTTCGACGGCCGCTTGGGATGCGGCGGGAGGACGTCCGTCGTGAACACCTTGAACGAGGGGAATCCGGCCTGGATCGCCTCGGGAATCGCGTCGAACGTCTTGAGCGGCAACGGTCCGGCCAGCGTGATGTGAAACGTGTAGTCGGTGTAGGAGTTGCCCTTCCAGCGCGCGGCGCGCTGCTCGATGACGGCTTGCATGTTGCTGTCCGGCCGGACGAACGCGAAGTCGACATGCGTCGTGGTGCCGCCGAACGCCATGCCACGCGAGTCGTCCTCCGGCCCCAGCGTGTGCAGGTCGTCTTCGGGATGCATCTGGATACGATGCGCCAGGTGCGTGTGCGGTTCGACACCGCCAGGCACGACGATCTTGCCCGCCGCGTCGATCACGCGACTGGCCTCGCGGAACGTTCCCGGCGCGGCGACGGCGACGATCTTGCCGTCCTGCACCGCGATCTCCCATGCGCCCGCGCCTTGAGGCGTCACCACCAAGCCGTTGCGAATCAGCAGATCGAGCATCGCGCGCCTCCTCTTGGAACCGGCGGAACCTCGGGCTGCGAGAGTATCAGGTCGCCGGCCGACTTTCGAGCGCTCGGCATCGCATCACTCGCGCCCGACGGCGAGATCGAGTCGCGCCAGCCCGATTCGATAATCGGCGAGCGCCTGCGCCTGCGTCTGCTGGGCCTGCGTGAGCGACAGCTGAGCGTCGGTGAGCTCGATGATCGTGCCGACACGGACGTCGAACCGCCCCTGGGCGAGCCGGTAGTTCTCGCGCGCCGAGGCGACGGCCGTCTTGGCCGCGTCGATCCGCTGCGCGGCTTCACGAACGACCACGCGCGACTGCTCGACCTGCTGCGCGATCGTAAGGGCGGTCTGCTTGATGCGCAGCTCGGCCGCGCCGAGATTGGCCTTGGCCTCGCGGATCTTGGCGATGGTGTTGCCGCCGTCGAAGATCGGCCACGTCATCGCCAGCGTCGCCGACCACGCCTGATTCAGCGAGGTCGTCGACCCGCCGAAGAAGCTGTTGCCGGTGATCGTCGGCAGCAAGCTGCGCTCCATCTGTCGAACGACCGCGCGAAACGCGTCGGCGCGAAGCTTCGCCTGCCGATACTCGGGACGCTGCGCGAGCGCGGTCGAGTGCAGCGGCCCGGGATCCAGCGAGACCGGCTCGAAGATCAGGTTGTCTTCCACCTCCGTTGGCGCATCCACGGCAATGCCCATCACGGTGTTCAAGGCGACGCGGGCGATGTCCTCGGCGTTGCGGGCCTGGATGAGCGAGACCTGCGCGTTCGCGACGTCAACCTCGGCCCGTGTCACCGTGAAGAATGCCTGCGCGCCCGTCTCGTAGAACCCGCGCGCCGACTCGAGATTGAGCTGCGCGCGCTCGAGCGACTGCTGCGCGACGGCGGTGAGATGGCGCGCGAGGTTGATGCTCGTGTAGGCCTCTTTCACGGTGTCGGCGACTTGTAAACGCTGGTTGGCGTAGTCCGACAGTGTGGCGTCCGCCGCCTTGCGCGCCGCCTGCACCGCGGCGCCGTTCTGGCCGAAGTCGAACAGGATCTGCGAGAACTGCAGCTGTGTGGTGAACGTCTGCTGGAACTCTCGGTTGCTCGTGAACACGCTCGTCACGCCGGTCGAGGGCGTCGTCTGCACGATCACCGCCTGGCTCTTCGTGGCTGCCGCCACGCCCGTCAGCTGCGGCAGCAGCACAGAGAACGCTTCGTCCACGCGAAAGCGTGCCGCGTCGTAGTCCTTGAGGCGCGCCTGGATCTCCGGCTGATTGGTCAGCGCCTGCGTGATCGCCGCGTCGAGCGTGAGCGCGCCCGGAGCCGAGGGCAACGGCGCCGAGAGATCCGGAGGCGGCGGTGGCAGCGGTGGCAGCGGCCCGGTCGGAGCCGGCAGTGGTCGGGCGGGCGGCGCCGGCGCCACGGGCGGCTGCTGTGCGAAGCCTGGGTCGGCGGACCCGGCTCCGAGTAGCAGAACGACGACGAGCCATCGTACGCACGCTGTCATGAGCCACCTCCGGGTGAGCGTTGGTGTGAGAGTGAGCAGCGGGATGAGCATGAGCGACACAATGCGGTCAATGGACGCGCCGGACGCCCCCCGTGTTCACGTCGGCGTTGATCGGTCTGGTGCGCGGATTTATGGTCGACGAGACGAGGCGGATATGGCGGTGCCCACGCTCATCGTTCACGGGTGGAGCTACTTCCGTCGTCGGGGGCTCCGGGCGACGGTCGGTACGATACTCAGCCGTTTCGTGTATGGCTCCCAGCAGTTCGTCGTCTACCGCACCCGCCTCGCTGGTCCGCCCGCCGCCGATCGCGTCGGCGAGATCGTGTTCCGTCTCGCCACGACGGACGATGTCGACGCTCTCGACGAGTTCGAGCCGTACGGCCTCGGAACAAGCCAACGCGCCTACGTCCAGTACGACAAGGATTGGCTCTTCGTCGCCTGCCATCGTGATCGCATCGTGGCGACGCGGCGGTACAGTCGCCAGATTTCTGGCGGCAGCTTGATCTCACGACGGCTCGGGCTCACGTCACGCCAGGTGTGGTCGGCGGACGCATTCTGTCTCCCCGAATATCGCAACCAGGGCCTCAATCGCCACTTCGGGCGCTTCACCATGCGATTTCTCGCGTCGCAGGGGTACGCGGAAGAGTTCGGTGTCATCACGGCGTCGAACGGCGCCTCGCTTCGCAGCGTGCTGGGGCGTGGGAGCGAGTTCGTCTACTTCGTCTCGTACTCGCGCTTTCTGTTCTACGAGCATTTTCAAATGTCGGATGACCTGCCGGCGGATCTCAGCGCCCTCGCGCGGGCGGGTCTGAAAACGCGACCTCGGTAGAGGAGTCGATCAGCCCGCGACGTGTCGTTGAAGATGGCCGTGAGCCCGGGCGCGCGCTACCCCCTTGCGCCTGTCGCCCACGCAGTTCTAATGCACCACCACCGGCGAGTACGCTTTCGGCATGAACAGCCGCGGCTGACCGCTGCCGTCGGCCGGCACGACCCACGTGTCGGTCGCGGCCGTGGCCTCAATCGTCTCGGGCAACGAATACAGGACGTGGCGGTCATCCAGCCACTCGACCTGATCGTCGACGCTACGTGTCTCGGCGAGCGGCCGGTCCTCGAGAGTCCGCAACTCGAGCACGGACAGGCGCCACGTCACCGGACGCAGCCCCCCACCCTCACGCTTCTTGAAGGCGAGACGAGTATTGTCCGGCGACAGCGAAGGACACTCGACGTTTTCACGCAGGATCCGAGCCTGGCGCGCCGGAAGATCACCCTCCAGCAAAAACGTCTTCCCACCGGTCCGCAGCGTGGCGTAGAAGCGGCGGCTGTCGCGGGCAAAGGTGACGCCCCAGAGGTTGAAGTCGACCTCCCGAATCGGTCTGCCGTCACGCAGAATCGTGAACTTCTCGAGGTCGTCGGCCAGCAGATCACCGCTCTTCAGCTCGAGCACCGTCGTCAGTGTCGAGAAGGTCGCGGCCGCATACGAGTGCCCGCTCACGAACACAGTGATGGCGGCGACGCGCCCGTCCGGCGAGACGCGCACACGGCTGGGAACCCCGCTCAGCCGAAGTGTATGACGCGGTCGGAAGTCGGCGTCGAAGAGGACGGCGCTGTACGTCGTGAACACTCCACGATTCGCGGTGAGGCAGACGCCGGCGCCCACCGCCACGTGCACCCGATCGCAGCTGAGCGTCGTGATCGTCGGAGCCCCGTCGAGCGCGGCCAGGGGAACCACGCCGAGCAAGCCATACGTGCTGCCGAGCGCCGTGCTCCGGAACACTAGGCGACCAGTCTCGCGGCCGGACGCGGGGGACACCGACGTCGTGGCGCGCGGGACCGCGGGCGTGCGAACCGATGCCGGCCGCTCAGAAGCCGGTGCATCTTGACGTGCCGGGCGGCCCGGAGGCCCCGGTCCGTACTCAGCAGGACTTGGTGTCCGCGGAGCTTCGCTCTCCGTCGGTGCTTCGAGCGCGCGTTGAGCCGGTCGCACGGGCGGGCGGATCGCGATCCCCGGCGCGGCCGGACCGGCACGGCGCGTGGCGTACACCACGTAGCTCGTGGCGGCCGTAACGCAGAGCGCGGAGAGCGCGAGGAAGCCGCCGATTTTCAGGCGCGAACGCCGCATCTCAGGCGCTCTCGGATTCGGGCGCGCGCGCCGGTCGCACGACACCAAAGGCGGCCGCCAGAATACCGACGATCAGGCCCATGACGAAGACGACTACCGTCCATTCGGGGCCGTACCAGCTCCAGAACGCCCCAAACAGAATTGCCGCGGCTAGCCGCGCGACGGCGATCGCACTCGTCAGAAGCGCGAGTCCACTCGTGCGGAGGTGCGGCGGCACCGTTTCACTTGCCAGCGCCATCAGCACCCCATCGGTGGCCGCGTAGTAGGCGCCGAACACGACGAGGCCGCCGATCAAGGCGCCAGCGCCGGGATGGGGCAGAAGAAGGATGCCATAGAGCCCGAGCAGCAAGACGTATCCCGCGATGAACACGTGGCCACGTCCGATTCGGTCGGCAAGCCGCCCGACGGGCACGCTCAGCAGGAGGTACACGACCGCGGTCCCGACGTACAGCAGCGGAAAGAATGTCAGCTCGATGTGGGCACGTCGCTGGAAAAGCAGATAGACGAACGAATCGCTGACTGTCGCCAGACTCAAGGCGGTGCCGAGAAGGGTCAGCGTCCGGAACTCCGGAACGCGGAGCAGGCCGAGCGCAGCTCGGAGCGAGACGGCCGCGCCGCTCACGACGCCGGGCCGGTTCTCGACGAACAGGACCAGCACGCCCAGGCCCACTACGGCGACACAGAAGCTCACGACGAAGACGGCATCGAAAGCGCCGGGGGCAAGGCTCAGCAGGCAAAAGGCGAGCACGGGCCCCAGACACGCGCCTGCCGTGTCGAGCGCGCGATGCACGCCGAAGGCCTCCGCGAGGTGTGCGCGTGGAGCGCTGAGCGAGATGAGGGCGTCCCGCGGGGCGGTCCGAATGCCCTTGCCCAGCCGATCCACGAACAGGATGCCCGTCGCCCAGAGCCACGCGTTGCCGGCCGCCAGCAAGCCCAGCTTGCACACGGCCGACAGCGAGTAGCCCACGGCGGCGACGGCCTTGTGATTTTGCGAGCGGTCGGCGACGAGACCTCCGGCCAGACGAAGGGCAGCCGTCACGCCCTGATAGAAGCCGTCGAAGAGGCCGAACTGCAACGGGCTGAACCGAAGCTCGAAGGTCAGATAGACGGGAAGAATGGTGCTCACCATCTCTGACGAGACGTCGGTGAAGAGGCTGGTAAGGCCCAGGAGGACGACGTTGCCGCGAATCCACAGCGATCGCGTGCGCCGTGCGGCGGACGCGTGCGAGTCGGCGACCGTGAGCAACGGATCCCTGGCCGAGGGATACAAAATTCGCGCTAGCGTATCACGCGCATCCTCAGAGACGCGCTCGCGGACAGTGACGTTGGTTAGCGGACGGCACGTGCGTGGTTCTCAAAGGCCGCTGCGAGTGCGGGGGCCGATACCTCGTGCTTGAAGAACACGAAGGCGTCGCGCCAGCCCGCGCCGGTTGCGCGGATCGTGTCGACCCAGGCGAAAAGCTGTGCCTCGGTGTAATCGACGGCGCGCAGGCGGACGTAGCCCCAGTCGGCGGTGGCGAGGACCGGAGTCGTGGATTCTTCGTCCTCGACGATCGCGAGCGCCGCGTTGCGGGCGCGAAGCCGCTCGAACACGTCATCGGCGAACCAGGAATCGTGCCGGAATTCCCAGGCCATGCGGACGTCGGGCGGCACCATATAAAGGATGTCGCCGAGGCGGCCGACATCCTTCCTGAAGTTCGGCGGCAGCTGAAACAGCAAAGGACCGAGCCGGGTGCCCAACCCGCGGGCGACGTCGCAGAAAGCCCGCACAGGCTCGTCGACGTCGCGCAGCCGCCGGAAATGCGTGATCCGCTGCGGCGCCTTCAGCACGAACGTGAAGTCGGCCGGCACCGCGGCCGCCCAGCCGGCCACGGTCTTGGCCGTCGGCATGCGATAGAACGTGGCGTTGACCTCGACGGCGCCGAAGCGATCGGCATAGTACGGCAGCATCGCGGCGGGCTTCGTGTCGGCGGGATAGAACGTGCCCTTCCACTCGGGGTAGTTCCAGCCCGACGTCCCGACGCGGAAGCGCATCAGACCGGTCCTCCCTCCGCGCGCGCCGCCAGCGAGGGCCCGCGATCGCGCCCGATCCACCACGCCAGCAAGGCCAGCAGCGCGATCAACCCGCCGCCGCCCGAGACGAGCAGCGCCGTCTGCACGCCTCCCGCTTGCGCCACCGAGCCCATCAGGAACGCGCCGAATGGCGTGATGCCGGCAAACATCAGCGTGTGCAAGGCCATGACCCGGCCGCGGAGCTCGTCGGGCACCGTGAGCTGCACCGTCGAGTTCGCGCCGGCCATGAACAGGATGCCGCAGAAGCCCATCAAGAGCAGCAGCGGTACGGCGATGCCCTCGCTGTGCACGGCGGCGAGCGCGCCCGTGGACGCGGCCTGAAGCAGGGCCGGCGTGGCGAGGGCTGCGACGGGCGGACGCTCGCGCCCGAAGACGGCCAGCGCGATGGCGCCCGCGAGCGCGCCGATGCCGAGCATGGCCATCATGAGCCCTAACCCCTGCGCGCCGTGGCCGAGCATGTCGCGCACGTAGAGCGGAATCAGCACGTTGTAGTTGAAGAGGAAGCCGCTCACCGCGAGCACCATGGCCATCGTCAACGCCACGCGCGGCGTGCGCAGCGCGAACGCCACGCCCTCACGGATCTCTTCGACCATCGAGCGACCGGACCGCCCACGCGGCCGCCCCTGGGCGCGGATGGCGAGCAGCGCGATGATCACCGGTACGAACGAGGCCGCGTTGAGATAGAACGCGATGGCCGTGCCCCAGCGCGCGATGGCGAGGCCCGCCAGCGCGGGGCCGACGACGCGCGCCGCGTTGAACATCGCCGAGTTCAGCGCGATGGCGTTCATGAGGTCGTCGCGGCCGACCATCTCGACGATGAAGGCCTGGCGCGTGGGCATGTCGAGGCTGTTGGCGATGCCGTAGACCAGCGCCAGCACCGCGACGTGCCAGTACTGGACGTGACCGAGGTGCACCAGCAGCGCGAGCGCCAGTGCCTGCGTGAAGAGCACGCTCTGGCTTGCGAGCACCAGGCGGCGCTTCGGCAAGCGGTCGGCGAGCGCGCCCGCGAAGAAGGAGAGCACGAGCATCGGCGCGAACTGCAGCGCGCTCACCACACCGAGACGGAACGGCGAGTTGGTCAGCTCGAGCACCAGCCAAGCCTGCGCGACGGACTGCATCCACGTGCCGACGAGCGAGACGAGCTGGCCCGAAAAAAACAGGCGAAAGTCGCGGTGACGGAACGCGCGGAGGGCGGCCGGCAGCCACGTGTCGGAGGGCACGCCGACAGTCTACTTGTTGGGGGGCCGCGAGATGGCCCCCCCAAGCGGCCGGTCACGTTTCAGAGCATGCGCTGAAGCGTGAGCACGTCGAGCCAGCGTCCGAGCTTGAACGCCACCTGTCGCTCGTGGCCCACGCGGGCAAACCCGTGGCGCTCGTGCAGGCGCAGGGAGGCCTCGTTGTCGGTCACGATGCGCGCGATCATCGAATGGTGGCCGCAGCACCGCGCGCGGTCGATGAGCTCGTCGAGAATGAGGCCGCCGAGTCCCTTGCCGCGCCAGCCGTCCTTCACGTACACCGAGTCCTCCGCGGTGCGCGCATACGACGGCTTCGCGCGATACGGCGCGAGCGCACCGAAGGCGACGACCTCGTCGCCGACGGCCGCCACGAGCGCCTGGTACGCGGCGTTGTGGGCGGCGAGCCACGCGCGCTGAGCCTCCGCGCTCCTGGGTTCGGTGTCCGTCGTGGCTGTGGTGCCGACCGCCTCGAGGTTCCAGATGGCGGCGATCTGCGGGTTGTCCGCCTCCAGCGCCAGGCGGATCACGACGTCGCTCGCTGCGGCGTGGGCGCCGCTAGCAGGCGCTGGCCGAGAGCGACCAACGCGCCGCCGAGGCGCACGCGCAGCGCAGCGCGCGGGCGGAGGGACGCCAGGAGCACGCGACGCGCCGCGACCTCGCGGGCGTGGGCCAGCCGTTCGTTCGCCAGCACTCCGAGAGCGTAGTCGCTCGTCTCCATGACGGCCTCCTTTCGGCGTCTATGGTGGCGCACGAGCTCCGATCAGAGAAATCAATTGTTTTGATTCAGACCATCAATTACGATCGACGCCCACCATGGACCTCGCTCTCGGACCGCTCCGCACGCTCGAGGCCATCGCGCGACACGGCTCGTTTTCGCGTGCCGCGCGCGAGCTGAATCTGACCCAGCCCGCCGTCAGCATGCAGGTCGCGCAGCTGGAGCGTCGGCTCGGTCTGCCGCTGCTCGAGCGCGTCGGCAAGCGCGCGTTTCCAACGCGCGCCGGCGAGGTGCTGCTGGCGCATGCCGGCCGCGCCTTTCGCGAGCTGCAGGCCGGAGTGGAGCACGTGCAGCAGCTGCGCGGCGTGGTGGCCGGACGCGTGCGGCTGGGCACGAGCGCGTCGATCAGCGTGTATCTGCTGCCGCGGGCGCTGGGCCGCTTTCGCGCGCGCTTTCCCGCGATCGACCTCGTCGTGGTCACGAGCACGGCGTCCGAAGTCGCGCGCGGCCTCGTGGCCAACGACCTGGATGTCGGGCTGGTCAGCCTTCCGCTGCGCGATCGCGAGCTGGCCGTCACGCCGTTCTACCGCGACGAGCTGGTGGCCATCGCGCCGCCCGTGCCTCGCTGGCGGCGGCACGGTCCCATCGCGGCCGCCGAGCTGGCCGAGCATCCGCTGATCCTGTTCGACCGCGGCAGCACGGTTCGCCGTGAGATCGACGCGTGGTTCGCGCGCGCCGGCGTGACGGCGCGCGCGGCGATGGAGCTTGGCAACACCGAGGCGATGAAGAAATTCGTCGAGGCCGGCCTCGGTCTGTCGGTGACGTCGGAGTTCTCGGTGAAGGCCGATGTCGCCGACCGCCGCCTCGCCGCGATGCGACTTGCGCCCTCGCTCATCCGCCAGATCGGCCTCGTACGCCGCCGCGACAAGCCGGTGGCCCCGCCGCTCGCCGCGTTTCTCGACGCGCTCGAGGATCTCCGCACGTCGCTGGCCCGGCGGCGGTAGACTCTTGGCCATGTCGCCCGGGCTCGGCCGTCGCGCGTTCCTTGCGGGAGCGGCGAGCGCACTCATCGCGGCGCGGGCGGCGGCGCAGACCGCGCCCGCCACCGCGGGCCCCGTCGATCCGAAGCTCATCGAGGATCTCGTCGCCGCCAACCGCATCCTCGCCGACCAGGGCGTCGTGGACGGTTACGGCCACGTCAGCATGCGCCACCCTGCGAATCCGCAGCGCTTTCTCATGTCGCGCTCGATCGCACCGGAGCTGGTGACCGTGGCCGACGTGATGGAATACGACCTCGATTCGGTCCCGGTGGATGCGCGCGGCCGTGTGAGCTACCTCGAGCGCTTCATCCACGGCGAGATTTACCGCGCGCGGCCCGACGTCACCGCGGTCGTGCACAACCATTCGCCGTCCGTCATTCCGTTCGGCGTCAGCACCGCGCCGCTGCGGCCGCTCTATCATATGAGCGCGTTCCTTGGAGGCGGGGTGCCGGTGTTCGACATCAAGACCGCCGCCGGCCAGCCGACGGACATGCTCGTGCGCACGCCCGCGCTGGGCCGCGCGCTCGCGCAGACACTCGGCGCGCGCCCGGTGGCGCTCATGCGCGGCCACGGCGCTGTCGTCGTCGCCGACTCGCTGCCGCGTGTCGTCTTTCGCAGCGTCTACACCGAGGTCAACGCGCGACTGCAGGCGCAGGCGATGGCGCTCGGTGGTCCCGTCACGTATCTCGACGACGACGAGGCACGCCGGGCCGAGGACTCGGTGGGCGGCACGATCCCGCGCCCGTGGGAGCTGTGGAAGAAGAAAGCCCTCGCTAGATAGCCGACGGCCACGCCGGGGTCTGGCGCCGGAAGGGCAGCGCCAGCAGGTCGCGAACACCGAGCGGCGTGCGGTAGGCCGGCAGCCCGATGACGAGCGGCGGCTCGGCGGCGCGCTCCAGGCGACGCGTGCGGTGCAGCGTGTCCCACCACGAGAACATGCTCGACCAGTTGCTGTTCGTTTCCCGTTCGAGCGTGGAGTGGTGGATCCCGTGCATGCGAGGCGTCACGACGATGGCAGCCAGCGCACGGTCGACGGTCGGCGGCAGTCGCCAGTTGCTGTGATGAAACGCGGTGGCCGCCTCGAACACCATCTCGAAGACGAGCACGAGCGCGATCGGTGGCCCGATCACGGCGACCTGGACGGCGCGCCAGCCGCACGACAGCAGCAGCTCGCCGGCGTGGAAGCGCAGGGCGGTCGAAACGTCGAGGTCGAGATCGGTGTGATGTACGACATGAAACCGCCACAGGACGGGCACACGGTGGTTGAGCCGATGCCACAGGTACATCGTGTAGTCGAGCAGCAGCAGGCCGGCCGTCCACGTGACCGCCGCCGGCGCCGCCAGCCAGTGCAGAATGCCGAAGCCTCCGCGCGCGCCGGCGGCGGCGACCGCGAGCCCGATCGGCACGACGGCGAGCCGCACGACCGCCACGACCTCGACCGCGAAGACGGCATTGATCACGAGCCGCTCGCCGCGCGGGCGCGCGCGGTGGCGCAGCGGCGCACGCGTCTCCGCGACGAAGAGTGTCGTCAGCACGAGGATCGCGGCCGCGGCAGCGATCGCATCCAACCACGTCACGGCCGCGTACGGCTCGCGGCCGGCAATCGGCTTTGGCCCCCTGCTTGCACAATCGTCATGTGATGGACGTCCTGCAACCGCTGGTCGACGCGTTCGTGACCCACGCCTATCTGGTCGTTTTCGTCGGAGCGCTCATCGACGCGACGGGCCTGCCGTTTCCGGGACGGCTGCTGCTGGCCGGCGCCGGCGCGCACGCGGCGGCGGGCAACGCCAGCGTCACTGCCTTCATCGCGCTCGGCGCGCTCGGAGCGATGCTCACTGATCAGCTGTGGTTCTGGACCGCGACGCGCGGCGGCGTCTGGCTCATAGACGCCTATCGCCGACTCGCGCGCCGGGCCTCGGCAACTCCCGAAGCCGGCACGGACACGCTCGTGCGGTACGGGCCCCTCAGCGTGGTGCTGGGCCGGTTCTTCACCGTCGTGCGCCTTGTCGCGTGGCCCGTGCTGGTACGCAAGGGGCTCAGCTGGCCGCGGTTCGTGATTCTCGACGCGCTCGGCGCGTTCCTGTGGTCCAGCATCTGGGTCGGTCTCGGCTGGATCGTGGGCGATCAATGGCAGGACACTGCGCAGTCCGCGAGCGGCTGGCTCGCCGTCGCCGCCGCCGTCGTCGTGGTGATGCTGGCCGGTCCGGTCGCGCTGCGCGTGTGGCGTCGTCGCGCGCGCGCGGGCGACGCGCACTGAGTCAGCGCGCCGAAGGAAACACCGGCGGCCGCTTCTCGCGGATCGCCGCCAGCCCCTCGCGCACGTCCTCGTCCATGAAGGTCAACATCTCGAGCGCGATCGACTGATCGAAGATCGGGCCCGCCTGGCGCAGCCAATTGTTGAGTGAGCGCTTCGTCCAGCGGATCGCCTGCTGCGCGCCGCGGGCGAGCCGGTCCGCGATGTCGAGCGCTTTGGGCAGGACCTGATCCGCCGGCGCACACAGACTCACCAGCCCGATCCGCTCCGCCTCGCGACCGTCGATGAACTCCGACGTCAGCAAGTAGTACTTGGCCTTCGCCATTCCGCACAGCAGCGGCCACAGGATCGCGGCATGATCGCCCGCCACGACGCCGAGCTTGGTGTGGCCGTCGGTGAAGCGCGCGGTTTCTGACATGATCGAGATGTCGGCGAGAAGAGCCACGACGAGCCCGGCGCCGACGGCGACGCCGTTGATGGCCGAGACGATCGGCTTGTCGGTGTTGATCATGTTGTAGACGATGTCGGAAGCCTCGCGAACCGTCCGCGCCAGTCGGCGCGGGTCGCGAGAGTTCGCATCGACCATGTCGAGATCGCCGCCGGCGGAGAACGCGCGGCCCGCGCCGGTGACGACGGCGACGCGCGCGCTGTCGTCGGCATCGAGGGTGAGCCAGACCTGGGTCAGCTCCCAGTGCAGACGATCATTGGTCGCGTTCAGCACCTCGGGACGGTTGATGGTGACGAGCACCACGCCGCGGTCCCGGCGCTCGAACGTGAGGTGCTGGTAGTCGCGGTAGTCCATGGACGCCTCCCGCGCCACATCCTACCGCGACGTCGCGAGCGACGCGGTTCGCCCTCCGGCGTCAGTCCCAGCGCGCGATGACCGCCCAGCGGTCGGCGCCGCCGCCGATCTCGCCGATGATCCACGGATCCACCTGCCGCTCCTGATAATAGGTCGGCGTCGCGACCCAGAACTTGTCGAAGAGGCCGCTCTGGGCGGCGTCGTCGTACTTGAGCAGCGCGTGGTCCGGAATGAGCTGGCGATACGACTCGATCGGCTCCAGGACCGCGCTGCGCACGTAGCCGAAGCGGCGCGGCAACGCTTCGCCGACGCGTTGGCGGATCTCGGCGAGCGTGTAGAGCGGTCCGTACGTGAGCTGAGCATTCTCGACTCGCTGATGCAGCATCTGGCCGGGTAGGCGGGCGCGGACGGCGCGGGCGCGGGTCTCCAGGGTGACAGCAACGTCTTGCATGACGGGCTACCTCCTTTCGCGCGCGTACGGCTGCAACCGCAAGGCCAGCGGCATGGATGGTGCACCCGGTAACGCCTTCCCGTTTCTCTGCAGACGCTGCACCTCGGCCCGACGCGGTTCCCGCGCGCGGCCTGAGCCGACGGTTCAGGAACGGTCGTCGATCGGCGGCGTCGGGCCGTCGCCGCCGCCTGTCCAGGCGAAGGCACGTGCCGCGAGCGGCGGCGGCAGCGCGGGCCCGCCGCCGTCGAGCTGCTGTCGAAGCCAGTCGAGCAAGACCTCGAACCGACCAACCTCGTTGATGCTGCGCAACCAGACCGGCCGTCCACCGAGATACAGGAAGATCACGTTCGCCTCGCTGCAGGGCCCCAGGCAATCGCTGAAGGCCAGGCGTGCGCGCCCGTCCAGACCCGCGTGACGAAAGGCCCGGCGCATTTCGCGTTTCAGGACGCGCGGGGGCGTCTTTGGACCCCCGCGCTCCGGGTGGCCGCAGCAGCAGCCGACACAAGCGAGGATCAGCGCCGCGTCGGAGATAGTCGCCCCCGATAAATGCGTTTGCCATCTGGGCCGTCGTATTGGGCAGAGCGCATCGCTCACCTGATCTCGAACAGGAGGATCGCATGAAGCATGTAAAACGTACGATCGGCTTTGTGACGGCCGTGCTCGTTCTTGCCGTCACGGGCCTGGCGGCGCAGGCCCAGCCCCAGTTCGGCGGGACCTGGACGCTCGACCCCTCGCAGAGCCAGTTCCCGGCCAGGTCTGGAGGCGCGCAGGGCCAGACGCAGCAGCCGCAACAGCCGCCGGTCGTGAAGCTGCTCGTCGAGCAGAACGGTACCAACTTCAAGGTCACGCGGTCGATGGCGCGTGACAACCGCGAGCGCACCTATTCGCAGTCGTTCGTCGCCGACGGCTCGGAGAACACGCGCCAGGGCCACCACGGCTCGACGACCGTCAGCAAGGCCACGCTCGGCGGTGATCGCCTCGTGACGACGTCCATCACGACGATGCCGGCCAAGGACGGCGGGCAGCCCAGGTCGTTCTCGCGCGACTCGACGTGGACGGTTTCGCCCGACGGCCGCACGCTCACCATCGATACGGTGATGCACGGTCCTCGCGGCGACAAGACGATGAAGACCGTCTATCTGAAGAGCTAACTATCGGGGTGGGAGGCCAACATGGCCCCTACATCCCCGGCGACGGAGCGCCTCGGGGGCACCCGGGGCGCTCCTCGCTGATCTCCCTAACCGCTCGCCTCGGGTCGTCCTTCGTCCCGCCACGGGCGAGAGACTTTCGCTCGATCCGCCTTCCGCACTGGTCGCCTTCCCGACTTCACCATTCCCCACGCTGATGCGAAGATGGTGCCCGCGAGTCGGGGAGGGGTCGGCACTTTTCGATGAACGAAACGGTGGGCGCGCTCTGCGCGCTCGGGTCGGCACTGTCGTGGTCGGTGACGAGCTTGATGGTCAGCGCGCTCGCTCCCGCCATCGGAACATTCACGATCAACGCCGCGCGCACGACGCTCACCGCGCTGATCGTGATCGGCTGGATGCTCGTTGCCGGCGACCTCCAGACGATCCTCACGCTCTCCATGGGCGGCTTCGCGCTGCTCGCCGTGTCGATCGTGCTGGCCATTGCGGTCGGCGACACCATCTTTTTCGAGAGCACGCAGCGGCTCGGCCTGGGGCGCGCGATGACGATCTCGATGAGCTATCCGGTGGTGGCCGCGTCGCTTGCAGCGCTGCTGCTCGGTGAGAGGCTCACCGCTGCCATCATCGTCGGCGGCCTTGTCACGCTCGCGGGACTCGTGCTGATCGTGCTGGCGCGCACCGACGCGCCGGGCCAGCCGCGACCGTGGCGCGGCGTGGTGGAGGCGCTGCTCGCGGCGCTGGCGTGGGGTGTGTCGGTCGTCGCGCTCCGTGTGCCGCTCGACGAGATCGATCCCGTGAGCGCGCAAGCGATCCGTCTGCCCGTGGGCGCGCTGATTCTCTGGGTCACCCCGTGGGCGATGCGAGGCGTGCCGGTGCTGATACGCGGCGGCTGGCCGCTGTTGCTCCGACTGATCGCGCTCGCTGTCGTGACCGCGGTCAGCTCGGTGCTCTACGGCGCATCCGTCAAGTACGCGGGCGTCGCCGTTGCGAGCGTGCTGTCGTCGACGGCGCCACTGTTCGCCGTCCCGCTCGGCGTTGTGTTTCTCGGCGAGCGGCTGCCACGGCTCGCGCTGGTCGGAACGGCCGTCACAATGATTGGGATCGTTGTTCTGCGCCTTTAAGCGACATCATGGGTCGGACCACCGGGCCGCAACCGGCCGGCAACGTCCTTGCACCAGTAAGGCGGCATGCCGCGGCATCATGCCGAGCCGATCTCGCTCCGCGGTGTGCACGTGCTGGTCGTGTGCGACGACCTCGAGCGGTGCACTCTGTTTGCGCAAGCCTTGCGGTACGCGGGCGCGCTCGTCACGACCGCCCATTCTGCGGACGACGCGAACGCGGCGATGGAGCGTCAGCGTGTGAATGTCATCGTCGTGGAGCTCGGCGATGCCGACGCGCGCATACGTCTCATCACGACGCTGCGAGCCCAGCCGGAGGAACACGGCGGCAAGAGCCCCGCGCTGGCGCTTACGCGCTCGCACGCAGACGCCGACGCGCTGCTCGCGTCGGGATTCCAGCTGCACGCGGCCATGCCCGTTCGCACCGCCGAGCTGTGCGGCGCGGTCGCTACGCTCGCGCGACAATCCACCGCGTGGCCGCGCCTCTAACGCCGACCGTTCTAAGCGTGACGCTCGGCGACTGACGCAACGAGCTGACAGAGCTCGGACGCGTCCACCGATCTTCGTACGTGTTCCTGGTAACCCGCCGCCAGCAGACGCCGACGCGCGTCTTCGTCACCGTCCGCGGTGATCACGATCGACGTGATCTCGGCACAACGCGGAAGCGCCCGTATACGCGTGATGAACGTCGTCTGCCGTTCGTCCGCATCGCCCACGTCGGCGAGCAGCACGTCGGGTCGCATGGCCTCGAGCGCCGTCAGGGCAGCGCTGGTGGACGCTGCCACGCTCACGAGCGCGTCTGCGCGCTCGAGGGCGGCGCGCATCCGCTCGCGCGAGTCGGCATCGTCCACGACGAGAAAGACGTGGAGGCCGCGAAGAGACGCTCGCATGCTCTCTCACCAGCCCGAACACGAGTCGTGCGGGCGGCGGTGTGCAAGGCCATTGCCAGTGACGCCAGAGTGGCGTACACAGAAGACCGCGATGCGCACCCCCCGCTCGTGAGGAGACCGCCATGGGACTGCTGAGTGACCGCGAGCTCGCCCGCCTGCTGCCGGCCGAGATGCATGCCTTTGCCGGACCGATTCCCACGCAGAGCGTATCCAGCGACGAGTTCATGCCCGTGCCGCAAACGCGCCGGCAGCGCCGCGTCGAAGCGCGCATGAAGGAGCTGGGCGACACGCTCGCAAAGCGGCATGGGATGACGCGACGGCGTTTTCTCGCGACGGCGTCGGGCATGGCGGCCGCGTTTCTCGCCATGAACGAGGTCTACGGAGCGCTCTACGACGTCAGCTCCGCCGAGGCTCAGACGCCGGAGATGGCCAAGGAGCGGGCCGATGGGCTCGCCAAGCAGTTCGTCATGGACTGCCACACCCACTTCCTTCGAGACGACACGCGGATCATGGGCTTCGTCCGACAGCGCGAGGCGGTCGGCAAGGCCGGCTGGAATCCCGCGCTCCGCGGCAAGGAGCAGACGATCGAGGATCTGAAGTTCGCGAACTACTACAAGGAAGTGTTCCTCGACAGTGATACCAAGGTGGCGTTGCTGTCAGGCGCGCCGTCGGAGATCCCTCAGGACTGGTTCCTCACGAACGAGATGAAAGCCGAGGCGCGCGCGCGGGTGAACAAAGACGCGGGCTCGCGCCGCATGTTGAGCCACGCGATCTTCACGCCCGGGTATCCGGGCTGGATGGAGCAGGTCGACCACGCCATTCGCGACCTCAAGCCGGACTCGTTCAAGGGCTACACGATCGGCGACAACACGAACAAGAACCTCAGCAAGCACCCGTGGCGGATGGACGACGAGAAGCTCGTCTATCCGTTCTACGACAAGCTGCTGAAGGCCGGCTACGACAAGGTCTGCGTGCACAAGGGACTCTTCCCGCCGTCGGTGGAGCAGCAATTCCCGCATCTGCTCGCGTACTCCGATGTGCGTGACGTCGGAAAGGCGGCCAAGGACTGGCCGAAGATGACGTTCATCATCTATCACGGCGGCTATCGCTTCGCCGGCGGTGGCAAGCCCGAAGACGCGTGGGCGCAGTTCGAGAAGACGGGACGGATCGAGTGGGTGACCGATCTCGCCGAGGTGCCCGGCAAGTACGGCGTCAGCAACGTCTACGCCGACGTCGGCCAGCTCTTCGCGCAGACCACGATCGCGGATCCGCGCGTCTCGGCGGCCATGATGGGCATGCTCGTCCGCGGGCTCGGCGCCGACCATGTGGTGTGGGGCACCGACGCGATCTGGACCGGCTCGCCGCAGTGGCAGATCGAGGCGCTGCGACGGCTCGAGATTTCCGAGGACATGCAGAAGCAGCACGGCTTCAAGCCGCTCGGTGCGGCTGACGGCCCGCTGAAGACCGCGATCCTCGGCGAGACGAACGCGCGACTCTACAAGTACGAGCGGCGCGCGGCCCTGGCCACCGACCGCATCGCCGCGCTGAAGGCGGAGTACGAGGCCGCGGGCGGCGAGCGCAGCAATCTGCGCTACGGTTACGTGGCGCGGGCGCGGGGCTGAGCGCGTCGGAGATTCGCCGACCACGCGCCCGAAAGCACGAATCGCGGGAACGTGATCCACTGCTCGGCCACGAAGCGGCTGACGAAGTCCGCCGCGCCATCGAACGGCGTCGGCGCTTCCGCTTCACGCCGATGCCCGCGACCCTGCAGCACCAGGGCGGCGACCATCGCGACGACCGCGATGACGGCCGCGGTCCCCCATCGGCCGACGACCGCGCCGATCAGCCCCAGCGTGGCGAGTTGGAACAGCGGCACCGCGACGATGTGGATCAGGAGATTGCCGCGGTCGCGATGCTTGGCGACGTAGTCGCTCCACTGCCACGCGAGCAGGTTTGGGCGGATCACTGCCGTATCGTAGCCCATTCGGCTCCGGCGCGCCGTCGGCGCTCCGGCGTCTCGCTCACGCGCCAACGGCGCGCGGAAGCCAACGGGCAACGCGACCGCGCAGCTAGAACCGGCGGCGGCCGCCCATGGCGCGCTTGCGCAGGCGCAGCGACTTCGGGGTGACCTCGAGCAATTCGTCCTCGCGGATCCACTCCAGGCACTGCTCGAGGTTCATGATGCGCGGCGGTGTGAGCTTGATGCCCTCGTCCGCGGTCGAGGCGCGCATGTTCGTGAGCTTCTTTTCTTTCGTGATGTTGACGTCGAGATCGTTGTCGCGCGAGTTCTCGCCGACGATCTGCCCCTCGTAGACCGGCTCGCCGGGCGAGACGAACATCGTGCCGCGTGCCTGGAGGTTGTCGATCGCATAGCCAGTCGTCTTGCCGGTGCGGTCGGCCACGAGCGCGCCGTTTTGACGGTGCGCGATGTCGCCCTGCCATTCGTCCCAGCCGTCGAAGAGATGGTTCAAGAGGCCGGTGCCGCGGGTGTCGGTCAGGAATTCGGTGCGATAGCCGATGAGGCCGCGCGAGGGCAGCCGGTACTCCAGCCGGACGCGGCCCGTGCCGTGGTTGACCATCTTGGTCATCACCCCACGTCGCGGCCCGATCTTCTGGGTGACGGCGCCGATGAACTCTTCGGGCACGTCGACGACGAGATGCTCCATCGGCTCGAGCGTGCGTCCGTTGTCCTGATGCGTGATGATCTCCGGCTTGCCGACCTCGAGCTCGTACCCTTCGCGGCGCATCATCTCGATGAGGATCGCCAGCTGCAGCTCGCCGCGGCCGGAGACGCGGAACGTGTCGGGCGATTCCGTCTCGTCGACGCGGATGCCGGGGTTGAGCTTCTTTTCCTTCATGAGCCGCTCGCGCAGCTGGGGCGAGGTGACGAAGCGGCCTTCCTTGCCGGCGAACGGCGAGACGTTGGACGAGAACAGCATCGACACCGTCGGCTCGTCGATGCTGATCAGCGGCAGAGCGACCGGGTTCTCGAGATCGGCGACCGTCTCGCCGATGTCGATCGACTCGATGCCCGCGATGGCGACGATATCCCCCGCGCTCGCCTCCTGGATCTCGATCCGCTTGAGGCCTTCATAGCCATAGAGCACAGTGACCTTGGCGGCCTCGACGCTCCCGTCGCGGTGGACCACGGCGATCCGCTCGGCCTGCCGCACACGTCCGTTGACGATGCGGCCGATCACGAGGCGTCCCACGTAATCATCCCAGTCGAGCATCGTCACGCGGAACTGCAGGCCGGCCGCGGGATCGAATCGCGGGGCCGGCACCGTGCCGACGATCGTCTCGAACAGCGGCTCGAGACTCTGGCCCTCGACCTTCAGGTCGGACGTCGCCGTGCCGGTGCGGGCGTTCGTGTAGAGCACGGGGAAGTCGAGCTGATCCTCGGTGGCATCGAGATCGATGAAGAGGTCGTAGACCTCGTCGAGCACCTCCGTCGGCCGTGCGTCGCTGCGATCGATCTTGTTGATCACCACGATGGGCGGCAGTCCCGCCTCCAGCGCCTTCTTGAGCACGAAGCGCGTCTGCGGTAGCGGACCTTCGGCGGCGTCGACCAGGAGGAGCACGCCGTCGACCAGCGTCAGCGTCCGCTCGACCTCGGAGCCGAAGTCGGCGTGACCCGGCGTGTCGACGATGTTGATGTGGACACCCTTGTAGGTCACGGCCGTGTTCTTGGCCATGATCGTGATGCCCTTCTCGCGCTCCAGATCGATGGAATCCATGATGCGCTCGGGCACCGCCTCGTTGGCGCGGAACAGACCCGACTGCCAGAGCATGGCGTCCACGAGCGTCGTCTTGCCGTGGTCGACGTGGGCGATGATCGCCACGTTTCGAATGCTTTCGCGATGTTGCATCAGTCCACTGTACCATGTCGTCGTGCGGTGTCCGCGCTGCGGAAGCCCCAGCGTGCGGCGCAGCTCGCGCGTCGGCGCGTACGAGCGGATCGTCAGCGCGTTCTATCTCTACCCCTTTCGCTGTCAGCGCTGCGCCCACCGCTTTCGCGCGGTTCGTTGGGCCCGCTATCCGCATTCAGCAGGCGAGCGACGTGACTTCGACCGCATGGTCGTCCGCTTGCCGGCACGCCTGACGGTGGGAACGGAGACCGCCGACGCGGAGACGACCGATCTCTCGATCACCGGCTGCGCCGTGCGCACGAGCGGGAGGTTTCTGCCCGGCACGGAAGTGCGCGTGGCGCTACAGCTCGGCTCGGGCCGGACCGTCACCATCGCGGAAGCGATCGTCCGTGCCGGCCACGAGGACCGCCTGAGCCTGCAGTTCGTCCACGTCGCGGTCGACGAGCAGCGGCATCTGTCGGAATACATCAACTCGATCGCGCTGCCGATCGACGTCGGCCGGCCTCGCTATGGGGTGCGCTTTCCGATCGAGGTCGTCCTCGTCGCGATCGCCGGCCTCGTCGTGATCTTCCTGATCCTGTCCATCATCACGCGCGCCGGCGCGCCCGCCCGCTGATTCGCTCGCGGCGGCTGTATAATGGCGGCACTTTGCGCCGCCCCGGACGAGGCCGTCTCGTGAGCACCCTGTTCGCCCTTGCCGCCTTCGCGCTCGCGACGGCCGGCGCGGGAGCCCAGACCAAGACCCCGACGCCAACCGCCGTCATCACCATGGAAAAGGGCGGTGAGATCGTTCTGGAGTTCTTTCCGAAGGACGCGCCCAAGCACGTCGAGAACTTCCTGACGCTCGCGAAGAAGAAGTTCTACGACGGGCAACGCGTGCACCGCGTCGAGCCAGGGTTTGTCGTGCAGTTCGGCGATCCACAGTCCAAGACGAAGCCGATGGACGATCCGTCGATGGGCGGTGGCGGGCCCGGCTACACGATCAAGGCGGAGTTCAACAGCCGAAAGTTCGAGCGCGGCGTGCTCGGCATGGCGCGTACCAACGATCCCGACTCGGCGGGCAGCCAGGTGTACATCATGCTGGGGCCGGCGCCGTTCCTGAACGGCAAGTACACGGCGTTCGGACAGGTCACCAAGGGTATGGACGTCGTCGACAAGATCCGGGTCGGGGATCGAATCACGTCGATCAAGGTGGTCGAGAAATGAAGCAGACCGGCGTCATCACGCTCGACAGCGGCAACGAGATCCGCCTCGAGTTCTTCCCACAGGACGCGCCCAAGACCGTCGAGAACTTCGTGACCCTCGCGAAGAAGGGCTTCTACAACGGGCTCACCTTCCATCGTGTCGTGCCCGGCTTCGTCGTCCAGGGCGGTTGTCCGAAGGGCAACGGCACCGGGGGGCCCGGGTACACCATTCCCGCCGAGTTCAACAAGAACAAGCACGTGCGCGGTTCGCTCGCGATGGCGCGCAGCCAGCATCCGGATTCCGCGGGCAGCCAGTTCTACATCACGTATGGCGCCCAGCCGCACCTGGACAACAACTACACGGTGTTCGGAAAGGTGACGAGCGGCATGGAGCACGTCGACGCCATTCGGCAGGGCGATCGCATGAAGTCCGTCACGATCGCCGAGGAATAACCATGGCGTGGTCGCTCCTGCTGCGCGGCGGCACCGTCGTCGACGGCACCGGCACGCCAGGACGCGCTGCCGACGTGGCGGTGGAGGGCGATCGCATCGTCGCCGTCGCGCCGGGGTTGACCGGCGCTGCTGACCGCGTGGTCGACGTCGCAGGGCGCGTCGTGGCGCCGGGCTTCATCGACATGCATTCGCACTCCGATCTGTTTTATTTCGCGTGTCCCTCCGCGGAGTCCAAGATCCGCCAGGGCGTCACGACCGAAGTCGTCGGCATGTGCTCGTTCTCGCAGGCCCCGGTGCGGGCCGATCAGCAGGCGCTAGTGAAGGGCTGGGTCGGCGGCATCGGCCTCACGCCCGATCTGTCCTGGGAGACGTTCGGCCAGTATCTCGATCGGCTGCGCTCGATCCGTCCTTCAGTGAACGTCATCCACTTCGTCGGCCACGGGGCGCTGCGGATCGCCGCCATGGGCTTCGAGGCCCGGCCCGCGGCCGCCGACGATCTGCGTCGAATGGAGCGCGGCCTGGGCGACGCGATGGACGCCGGCGCGTGGGGTTTTTCCACGGGTCTCGTCTATCCGCCGAGCGCCTACGCGCAGACGGATGAGCTGATCGCGCTCGCGAAGTCGATGCGCGCACGCCACGGTTATTACTTCTCCCACGTCCGCGGCGAGTCGGCGATGCTGCTGGACTCGATCGCCGAGGCGATTCGCATCGGCGACGCCGGCGGCGTGCCGGTGCAGATCGCCCACGTGAAGGCGTCGGGCCGCGAGAACTGGTCCAAGCTCGACGGAGCGCTCGGCATGATCGACGACGCGCGCCGGCGCGGCGTCGACGTCGCGGGCGACGTCTATCCGTACAACGCGGGCAGCACGAAGATGGACAACCTGATGCCGGCGTGGGCGCACGAGGGCGG